>JAFPXN010000053.1 GCA_017412505.1 Bacillota bacterium
AGATCAAGATGCTCAAGGTCTCCGAAGGCGCGGAGGGCGTTAAAAACTTCGTGCTGAAGGCCGTGGAAGAAGCGGGTCCCAATCCCTGCCCGCCCATCATCGTGGGCGTCGGCATCGGCGGTACCTTCGATAAAGCGGCGCTGATCGCCAAGAAGGCGCTGCTGCGCCATACGGGCGAGCACAATCCCGTGAAGTATTACGCGGACATGGAAGAGGAACTGCTGGAGAAGATCAACGCGCTGGGCATCGGCCCCCAGGGCTTTGGCGGTAAGACCACGGCGCTGGCGGTCCACATCGAGACCATGCCGACCCACATCGCGGGTCTGCCTGTCGCAGTCAACATCAACTGCCACGTCGCCCGTCATAAAACGGAGGTGCTGTAAATGGAACCCATCAGAATCACGACTCCGCTTACGCCGGACGTGGCCAGAACGCTCAAGAGCGGCGATTCCGTGCTCATCTCCGGGGTCATCTACACCGGCCGCGACGCGGCGCATAAGCGCCTGTGCCAGCTGCTGGAGGAGGGCAAACCGCTGCCCATCGACGTAAAGAATCAGATCATCTATTTCGTGGGTCCGTCCCCGGCGAAGCCCGGCATGGCCATCGGTTCCGCGGGTCCGACGACGGCGTACCGCATGGACGCCTACTCCCCGGCGCTGATCGAACAGGGCCTGACCGGCATGATCGGCAAGGGCAAGAGAGGCCCGGCGGTCATCGACGCCATGAAGAAGCACGGCTGCGTGTATTTCGGCGCCATCGGCGGCGCGGGCGCGCTGCTGTCCAAGTGCATCAAGAAGGCAGAGGTCGTCGCCTACGAAGACCTGCAGTCCGAAGCGATCCGCCGCTTGGAGGTGGAGGATCTGCCTGTCACCGTCATCATCGACGCGGAGGGCAGAAATCTCTACGAATGGGGCAGAGCAGACTATCTGAAAACGCTGGAATAGAAGAAGCATCGACAGGAAAAGAGCTCTGTACCAGCCGGTACGGGGCTCTTTGATTGACTGGCGCAGGGCGAAAGTGTAAACTGGAAACAGTTTTAGGGAGGTAGTATCTATGTATATTGCAAACGCAGGCTTGTTCGTGAAGGACCTGGAAGGCGCCCGGAAATTCTTTGAAGACTATTTCGGTGCAAAAGTGGCATTCGAGTACAATGAGGAGGAGAACAGGTATTACTCCTGCATCATGGAATTCGACGAGGGTGCCAAACTGGAACTGATGACCAAACCGGAAATCGCGGACGTTCCCAAGGATCCCAACCGTACGGGTTTTGCCCACGTCGCCATCCGCGTCCCCAGCAGAGAGAAACTGGACGGGATCATCCGCCGTTTTCATGAGAACGGATATCATTTCTTCTACGAACCGGCCCCCGGAGACGGCAGCGGCGAATGCCGCGTCGTTACCTTCGAGGACATCGTTCTGGAGGTCAACTATGACGCGAAGTATCCGAAGACCCTCATCGCCAACGTCGGCATGTTCGTGAAGGATCTGGAAGGCGCCAGACGATTTTTTGAAGATTACTTCGGAGCCGAACTTTATGCCGAATATAACGAAGAGGAGAACAAGTACTATTCCTACATCATGAAAGTCGGCGACGGCGCCAAACTGGAGCTCATGACCAAGCCCCAGATCGTCGATCAGCCGAAGGATCCGAACCGCACCGGCATCGCCCACATGGCGATCCGCGTGGACAGCAGGGAAACGCTGAACGAAGTCATCGCGCGCTTCCACGAAAACGGCTGGCATTTCTTCTATGAACCCGTAGACGGAAAGGGCCGCGAATGCCGCGTCGTCACCTTCGAGGACAACGTGCTGGAAGTCAGCGTCGCTTCCGGATTATAGTTCCCAATTCGTTCAATTATCTGAAAAACATTTTTCGAATCCCCGCCTGCAGGCTATGCAAACGGGGATTTTTCGTGTATACTGTTATTTGGTAGATTATGTCAAATTCTGCCTTGAAGGAAATGGAAAGAACAAAGGAGGAACCATGGCTTTTTACGATTCCACCAACAGTCATCTGTACAGCGTATATTTTGCGCCCAGAGGTTCTGTGCGCATGTTCGAGCTCGGCGCGCAGATCGCGCAGCAGCATCTGTCTCCGTTCGATCACATCATCGGTATCCTGGGCGAATCCGGCGCCGGCAAATCCATGCTCATCAAGGGCATGTTCCCCGGTCTTGAACTCACGAACGACGATGCGGGGGTCAACGTGCGCCCGCTGCCGCTGCTGAGCATCGACGAGGAGAACATCTTCTACACGCCGCATACCTATCACGTGGACGTGCGCTTCGAAATGGGCTTCACCCAGCCCGGCGTGCTGGCGGACGCCGTCATGGAAGCCAAGCGCAGAGACCGCCGCGTCGTCGTCGAACACTACGAGCTGCTGTATCCGTACATGCAGGAGAAGGCGGATCTGCTGGTCGGCGTAGGCGAGGAGATCATCGTCACCCGGCCCACGATCTTCGGCCCGACCCCGGACGAGATCCACAAGATCGTCTACGAATCCATCCGCTACCGCCAGATGGCGCACACGGCGGAAGACCTCACGGAGCGCTATCTGACGGATCAGGATATGGCCAGAGCCGAACACGGCGACATCAAGAAGGGCTTCCTGCTCATCTTCCCGGGCGAACAGCCTCCCAACATCAACGTGGACCTGGTCGAGCGCGCGGTGAAGGAAGATATCGCCAAGGATATGCCCATCGATTACGTGGACGCGAGCCACGTTTCCATCGGCGGGGAAACGCGCTTCTGCACCGGTCCCCGCACGCACGTAAAGACGACGGGTATGATCGAAAACTTCCGGCTGATCAAGCCGCTCATCCATGACACCGAGCACAACCGCTGGATCCTGGCCGGCCGCGTCTGCGCGCCGGACGACGGCGGCGATTCCCTGGCGTCCATCAACAATACGGAGATCTAAGGCATGGCGAAAAAAGCCCAGACAGTTTTTGTGTGCCAGGAATGCGGGTACGAAAGTCCGAAATGGATGGGTCAGTGCATCTGCGGCGCCTGGAATTCCTTCGTGGAAGAAAAGGTGGCGCCCGCACCCGCTTCGGACGTCCGCAAGCGCACGGCTTCGGGCGTGCTGGAAGGCAGGGCACCGAAGCCCGTCCGCATCGGCGACGTGCAGAGCAGCCAGGCAAGCCGCATCGATACCGGCATCGGGGAACTGAACCGGGTGCTGGGAGGCGGCCTCGTGCAGGGCAGCATCGCGCTGATCACGGGCGAGCCAGGCATCGGCAAGTCCACGATCATCATTCAGGCGGCCGCGTCCATCGCGCAGAAGGAAGGGACCGTGCTCTACGTTTCCGGCGAGGAATCGGAGGAGCAGATCAAGATGCGCGCGGACCGGGTCTGCCGGGGCGATCTTTCGAATCTGTACCTGCTGGCGGAGACCGACATGGGAAACGTGCTGGAGGCAGTGGACGAGCTGAAACCGGCGTTCCTGATCATCGACTCCATCCAGACCATGTACTGCGGCGATTTCGAGTCCGCGCCGGGCAGCGTGTCCCAGGTGCGGGCCTGCGGCAATCTGCTGATGAACGTGGCGAAGGGCCGGGGCATTCCGGTGTTCGTCGTCGCGCACGTCACGAAAAGCGGCGAGCTGGCCGGCCCGAAGATCGTGGAGCACATGGTGGATACCGTGCTGCAGTTCACCGGCGAACGCAACCAGGATCTGCGCATCCTGCGCTCGCTGAAGAACCGCTTCGGCACCACGTCCGAGATCGGCGCGTTCGAGATGCGCGAAGAAGGCCTCGTCGAGGTCGACAACCTGTCCGGCAGCTTCCTCGAGGGGTTCGAGGACTCCGCGGAAGGGGCCGTTGCGACGGCGGTCTACGAAGGGACCCGGCCGCTGCTGCTGGAGATCCAGGCGCTCACCGGTCCGTCCGGCATCGGCTTCGCCCGCAGGACTGCCATCGGTCTGGATTCCGGGCGTCTGAACATGATCATCGCCGTGCTGGAGCGCAAGGCAGGCATCAGCCTGCTGTCCCGCGACGTGTACGTGAACGTGGTCGGCGGTCTGAGGCCCGAAGGCACGTCCACGGACCTGGCGGCCGCGCTGGCGATCTGGTCGGCAGAAAAAGGAGTCGGCATTCCCCACGGCACGCTCATCATCGGCGAGATCGGACTGACGGGCGACCTGCGTCCCGTCATGCACGCAGAGAAGCTGTGCAAAGAGGCGGCCCGCATGGGCTTTACGCGCATCATCCTGCCGAAGCGCAACCTGGGCAGGGTCAAAGACGTCCCGGCCGGCCTGCAGCTGGCGGGGGTCACGACGCTCAGAGAAGCCATGGAAGCTTCACAGCAGTTCCATAAATAAGTGGTTAGATTATAGAAAAGCAAAAGGCGGAGAAGGAGAAGACAAGTGGCAAAGATCCTGATCGTGGACGACGAGGCAAAGATCCGGGAAGTCATCCGGGAATATGCGGAATTCAATCATTACGAGACCGGCGAGGCAGAGGACGGCATGCAGGCCGTCAACATGTGCCTGCAGGGGGATTACGACCTGGTGATCATGGACATCATGATGCCGAAGCTCGACGGGTATTCCGCCTGCAAGGAGATCCGCAAGGACAAAGATATTCCCATCATCATGCTGTCCGCCAGAGGCGAGGAGTACGACAAGCTCTTCGGCTTCGAGCTGGGCATCGACGATTACGTGGTCAAACCCTTCAGCCCGAAGGAGCTGATGGCGCGGGTGGCTGCGGTCCTGGCGCGCAGAAACGCCTCGGAAAACGCCGCCCCCAGCAACGAGCTCGTGTCCGGCGGCCTCGTGCTCAACAAGAGCAGCCGCACGGTGACGATCGACGGTAAGCGCATCGACGTTACGCTGAAAGAATACGAGCTGCTGGCCTATCTGATGGAGAATAAGAACATCGCCCTGTCCCGCGACAAACTGCTGCAGGACATCTGGGGCTACGACTTTTTCGGCGACGATCGCACGATCGACACCCACATCAAGAATCTGCGCGGCAGACTGGGCGATTACCGGGACAAGATCGCGACGGTGAGAGGCATTGGCTACAAATTCGAAGACTGAAAACGGAAAAACGCTCCCGAAATACAGAACACGCAGTGTGCGCTTCCGGCTCACTGCGTATTTTATCTTCTTCGCGCTTGCCCTGATGGGCATGCTCTGGCTGTTCCAGACCATGTTCCTGGAGCAGTATTACGAGCGCGAGATGGAGAAGAAGATCCAGACGGCCGTGAGCTCCTTGAGCTTCCAGTATTCCGCCAGCGAAGAACTGGACCTGGAGGCCTACCTGGTGGAGATCGGCGAGATCTCCAACGCCAACGACATGTATTTCTATATCGAAGCCGAAGACGAGACCTTCAGCATCTCCTCGACAGACCAGGGCTCCGCGGGCCGCTATTACTACAGCCGCAGCGGCGTAGATCTGGCGAGGGAACGTCTGATCGCGAACAACGGAGAACCCGTTACGTTCAAGATCTCCAACCAGACCGGCGAGACGATCACGCAGGTGTACGCGGCGAAAGTGGACAGCGAATACCGGCCGAACGTGCGCTTCTTCGCGTTCGCGCCGCTGACCCCGATGGGTCCGGCCGTAGGCATTCTGGCGAAACAGCTGATGACGGTGACCGCGATCTCCCTCGTCGTGGCCGGCATCCTGGCGCTGTATATTTCCAGCCGCATCGCGCGCCCGATCCGCAGCATCACGGAAAAGGCGTCCGAGCTGGCGGAAGGCCATTACGACGTGCAGTTCCAGGGCAGCACGTACCGGGAGATCAACAATCTGGCCGGAACGCTGAACGCGACGGCGGCGGCGCTGTCCAAGACGGAACAGCTGCAGCGCGACCTGATGGCCAACGTATCCCATGACCTGCGCACACCCATCACGATGGTCAAATCCTACGCGGAAATGATCCGCGACATCTCCGGCGGCAACGAGGAAAAGCGCAACGAGCATCTGGGGGTCATCATCGAGGAATCGGACCGCCTGAGTTATCTCGTGAACGATATCCTGACCCTTTCCCGCATCCAGGCGGGCGTGGAGACCATGGACATGCAGCCCGTGGATCTGCAGAAGACCGCGGAGAGCATCCTGTCCACGTACCGGGTGCTCGAGGAGCAGGAGGGCTTCTCGATCCGCCTGCAGGGCCTGCCGCAGCCTGCGTTGGTCAACGCGGACGTGCACCGCATGGAACAGGTGCTCTCGAACCTGATCTCCAACGCGGTCCGCTACAGCGGCGACGTGAAGGACGTGGAAGTCGTGTTCCTGCAGAACAAGAAATGGCTGCGCTGCGAGGTGCGCGACAAAGGCATCGGCATCGCTCCGGAGGACATCCCGAACATCTGGAACCGCTACGAGCGGGCCAGCTCCAGGGGATCGCGCTCCAAACAGGGGACGGGCCTGGGCCTGTCCATCACGAAGGAGATCCTGGAACGCCACGACGCGAAATACGGGGTGGAAAGCAAAGTCGGCGAAGGCAGCACGTTCTGGTTTGAACTCCCGCTGATTGACTAAATTTTCTCCGCAAGATATAATATGTTCGGAGGAGTAACGATGTTTTCCGTAGGTGATAAAGTCGTCTACCCCATGCACGGGGCGGGAACCATTCAGAATATCGAGGAGAAATCGGTTCTGGGAGAGACCAGAGCCTATTATATCCTGCGCATTCCCTACGGCAGACTGCAGGTGATGGTGCCTGTGGTCGGTTCGGACGCCGCGGGTCTGCGGCCCATCGTTACGAAAGAGAAGATCACGGAGGTCCGCGAGCTCCTGTCGGCGCCGTCCACGCCCATGGACGAGAACTGGAACCGCCGCTACCGGGAGAACATGGACAAGCTCCGCAGCGGCGACCCCTGCAAAGTGGCGGAGGTCATCCGCAACCTGATGCGGGTGGAGCGCGAAAAGCGTCTGTCCACCGGTGAAAAGAAACTGCTCGCCAACGCGCGGCAGATCCTGGCCAGCGAGATCGTGCTGGTCGAGGGCATCCCTGAAGAGGAGGCCATGAGCATGATCGACAAAGCCGTCTAGCCCCCGCAAGACGGCCTGCGTCATTTGACATAGATACAAAACTTAACGAAAAAGAAAGGAGACAAAATGCTCAACAAAGTGTTCCGCCTTGTCGTTTGTCTCAGCGGAGCGCTTGTCGGTTACGGAATCACCAGTTTTACCGCACGGCCGGAGATCTTGGGAGAAGCCTGGGGCATTACCCCCGGTCAGAAAGTCCTCTGGGTCTGTACGGGCATCGCTTTTTTCGCATTTATTTTTGATTATTTATTCGGGTTTTTCCGTAAGCGCGGGGAAAAATTGATGAAGAACGTGGAAGGGTCCCTCACGAAGGTCCCTGCCACGGAGATCGCGGCCAGTTCCGTAGGCCTGGTCGTCGGCTTTGTCATCGCCTTCCTGATCTCGCAGATTATTAATGAGATCCAGCTGTTAAAGGCGCTGAATCTGAACGTTGTGATCTCTCTGGTGCTGTATCTGTTTTTCGGCGCCATCGGGGTCCTCGTAGGCAGACGGCTGAATACGGACTTGGGGAAACCGCTTATGACTTCACTGACCGGCAAAGAACCGACAGCGAGAAGCAAGACAAAGGCTGCCGGAGCATCGCCGAAGATACTGGATACCAGCGTCATTATCGACGGACGCATAGCAGACATTTTAAAGACAGGCTTTATCGAGGGCACTATCATCATCCCCGATTTCGTGCTTGTGGAATTGCGCCACATCGCGGATTCTTCCGATTCCCTGAAGCGCAACCGCGGCCGCAGAGGGCTGGACATCCTCAACCGTATCCAAAGCGATTACGGCATCGAGATCTATGACACGACGTCCGAAAAATCCCTGGAAGATATTCCGGAGGTGGACGTCAAACTGCTGAAACTTGCCCAGATCATGAAGGGCATGGTCGTGACAAACGACTTCAATCTGAACAAAGTCGCTACCATCACAGGCATCGGCGTGCTCAACATCAACGAGCTGGCCAATACCCTGAAGCCGGTGGTGCTGCCCGGCGAGGAGATGCAGGTCTTCCTCGTCAAGGAGGGCAAAGAAAACAACCAGGGCGTAGGATATCTGGACGACGGCACCATGATCGTGGTCGAGGACGGTAAGAAGTTCATCGGCCAGACCATCAACGTAGCCGTTACGAGCGTGCTGCAGACCTCTGCGGGGCGCATGATCTTCGTAAAACCCGCGCCTATCATCTGAACGCAGACATGGCAGACAAAACTACCGCAGTGATCCTTGCCGCCGCCGGTTCGGGAAGCCGAATGGGCGGCGGCATTCCAAAGCAATACCGCCTTTGCGAAGGAGAACCGGTCTTGGTGAAAGCCGCCAGGGCTTTTTGTGCTATACAGGACGTCTCCTTTGTCACCGCGGCGGTGCCTGCCGAAGATCTGGACTATTGCCGCGGGCTGCTGGACCGTTATGGCCTGCCTTCCGTCGCGCTGACGGCAGGGGGCGATACTCGCCAGGCCAGCGTTTTCAAGGCGCTGCAGACTCTGCCGGAAACTGTGGGCACCGTATTGGTGCACGACGCCGCCCGGCCTTTCGTGACGGAGGACGTCGTCCGCCGGGTGATGGACGCGCTGCAGGAATATCCTGCCGCCGTGCCCTGCGTGCACCCGAAAAGCACGGTGCGCACAGCGGAACAGACCCTGGACCGCAGCCTGCTCTACGAGGTGCAGACGCCCCAGGGCTTCGACCGCCGCCTGCTGGAACAGGCTTTCGTCCACGCGGAGGAAAGCGGTTTTGCCGGCACGGACGAGGCGGGCATCGTCGAGCACTATACCGGGCAGCCGGTCCGCATCGTCGAAGGCGATTACGCCAATTACAAGATCACGACCCCGGAGGATCTTCCCGTGAATATCCGCACAGGAAACGGCTACGACGTACACCGGCTCGTCCCCGGAAGAAAGCTTATGCTGGGCTGCTGCGAAGTCCCCTATGAGAAGGGACTGCTGGGTCACAGCGACGCCGACGTCGTCGCCCATGCCATCGCCGACGCCCTGCTGGGAGCTGCCGCTCTCGGCGACATCGGGAGGCACTTCCCGGACAGCGACCCCGCTTACGAGGGCATGGCCGGAAGCGATATTCTGGCCAGGACCGCAGAGATCCTGAAAAACGAGGGCTTTGCCATCGTCAACGTGGACGCCACGCTGATCGCGCAGAAGCCCAGGATCGCGCCGTATGCGCCGCAAATGATAGAAAACACCGCGAAGGCTTTAGGCATCCCGGCCTCCGCCGTATCCATCAAAGCCACGACCGAAGAGGGCCTGGGCTTTACCGGAGACGGCAGCGCCATGGCGTGCCTGGCGACCGCGTCTGTCAAATAGAAAGGAAAAAAGACCCTTATGAGAGCATCGAACATGTATCTGTACACCCTGCGGGAAGTTCCCGCAGAAGCCGAGATCGCCAGCCATATCCTGCTGCTGCGCGCCGGCTTTATCCGCAAGCAGGTGGCAGGCGTTTACGCATACCTCCCCTTAGGCGCACGGACGCTGCGCAAGATCGAGAACATCGTGCGCGAAGAGATGGACGCTATCGGCGCCCAGGAGATCAAGCCCAGCATTCTGGAACCCGCCGAACTGTGGCAGGAATCCGGCCGCTGGACCGCCTATGGCCCCGAACTGTGGCGCATCAAGAACCGCGACGGCAGAGAATTCTGTCTGGGGCCCACCCACGAGGAAGTCTTCACCGACATCGTGCGCCAGAACGTCACGTCCTACCGCCAGCTCCCGGTGCAGCTGTATCAGATCCAGAATAAATACCGCGACGAAGCGCGTCCCCGCTTCGGCCTGATCCGCAGCCGCGAGTTCGTCATGAAGGACAATTACAGCTTCGACCGCGACGTCGAGGGGCTGAACCATTCCTATCAGCTGAACTACCAGGCCTACTGCAACGTGTTCGACCGCTGCGGCCTGCATTACCGCCCCGTGGAAGCGGACACCGGCGCCATCGGCGGCACGGGTTCCCACGAATTCTGCGCGCTGTGCGAAGTCGGCGAAGAGACGATCCTGTACTGTGATCACTGCGATATGGCGGCGACGGACGAAAAGGCGGATTTCCGCGACGCGGTCGCGCCCGCAGAAGACGAAAAGCCCCTGGAAAAGAAGCTCACCCCGGGCACGAAGACCATCGAAGACGTCTGCAACTTCCTGGGCCTGCCGCAGGATAAGAGCATCAAGGCGCTGCTGTACCAGGTGCAGGTGACGAACGACGATCCCATCCGCTACGTGGCGGCGTTCATCCGCGGCGACCGCCAGGTGAACGAGATCAAGCTGGTCAACGCGCTGGACGTCCCTGAATTCGCCCTCACCATGGCGGACGAAGCGGCGATGGGCGCGGTCACCGGCTGCGTCGGCGGCTTCACCGGCCCCATCGGTCTGCACGACTGCACCATCGTCGTCGACAGCGAACTCGTGAACGCGAAGAACATGTGTGCGGGCGCCTGCGAAGAGGATCACCACTATATCAACGTCAACTACGGAAGAGACTACAAGGGCGATATCATCAAGGATATCAAGCTGCTGCAGGAGGGCGACCCCTGTCCGGTCTGCGGCCAGCCCGTCAAGTCCGCCCGCTCCATCGAAGTGGGCCAGGTCTTTAAGCTCTTCGATAAATATTCCAAGGCGCTGGGCCTCACCTACAAGGACGAGAACCAGGAAGACCAGCTGGTGCAAATGGGCTGCTACGGCATCGGATGCTCCCGCACCATGCAGGCCGTCGTCGAACAGCATCACGACGACAACGGCATCATCTGGCCGATGAGCGTCGCTCCCTATCACGTGATCATCGACCTCGTGGGCATCCACGACGAGACGCAGGCCGCGCTGGCGGAAGACCTGTACGCGAAGCTGCAGAAGGCGGGCGTCGAAGTCATCCTGGACGACAGAGACGAACGTCCCGGCGTCAAATTCAAGGATGCCGACCTGATCGGCATCCCCATCCGCATCGTGGTGGGCAAGAAGGCCGCGGACGGCATCGTGGAATACAAGCTCCGCAGAGGCGGCGACGTGCTGGAACTCTCCGCGGAAGAAGCGCTGGCGAAGGCGGTCGAACTCGTGAACGCAGAAAGGTACGGAAAATAACATGGCAAAGATCGTAAGAATAGAAATGGAAGACGGCAGCGTGATGAGAGCGGAGCTCTATCCCGAGATCGCGCCCATCACCGTCGCAAACTTTGAAAAACTCGTAAAGGACGGCTTCTATGACGGGGTCATCTTCCACAGGGTCATCCCCGGATTCATGATCCAGGGCGGCGACCCCACCGGCACCGGCATGGGCGGCCCCGGCTGGAACATCAAGGGCGAATTTGCCGCCAACGGCGTGCCTAACAGCCTGAAGCACACCGCGGGCGTCCTGTCCATGGCCAGAGCGATGGATCCCAACTCCGGCGGCAGCCAGTTCTTCATCATGGTGGACGACGCGCCCCATCTGGACGGGCAGTATGCAGCCTTTGGCTGTCTGATCGAAGGGCTCGACGTTGCCCGCAAGATCGTGTCTGCCCGCCGCGACTTCCGGGACAAGCCCTTCGAAGACCAGAGAATGAAGCGGGTCACCATCGAGGAGGAAGAATAACATGAAGATCTACAACACCATGAGCCGCAGAAAAGAAGAACTCGTTCCGATGGATCCGTCGGAGCTCAAGATGTATGTCTGCGGTCCCACCGTATATAACTTTATCCACATCGGCAACGCCCGTCCGTTCGTCGTGTTCGATACCATGAGAAAGTATCTGCAGTACAGAGGCCAGAAGGTGAAGTACGTGCAGAACTTTACGGACGTGGACGACAAGATCATCAACCGCGCCAGAGAGGAACACATCGGCGCGATGGACGTTGCGAACAAATATATCGACGAGTATTTCAAGGACGTGCAGGCGCTGAACATCACGCCGGCGGACGTGCACCCCAGAGTGAGCGAGACCATGCCCGAGATCATCGCGTTCGTGCAGGGCCTGATCGACAAGGGACTGGCCTACGAAGTGGACGGCGACGTGTACTACAGCACCCGCAAGTTCCCGCGTTACGGCCTGCTGTCCGGCAACTTCATCGAGAATCTGGAAGTCGGTGCCCGCATCCCCGAAGGGGAAAAGAAGCGCGACCCGCTGGACTTCGCCCTGTGGAAGGCGCAGAAGACGCCCGACGAGATCGCCTGGGATTCCCCCTGGGGCAAAGGACGTCCCGGCTGGCACATCGAATGCTCGGCCATGAGCAAGAAGTTCCTGGGCGAGACCATCGACCTGCACTGCGGCGGCGAAGACCTGCAGTTCCCGCATCACGAGAACGAGATCGCGCAGTCCGAAGGCCTGTCCGGCAAGAAGTTCTCCAACTACTGGATGCACAACGGGTTCATCACGGTCAACGACGAGAAGATGAGCAAGTCGCTCAACAACTTCTTCACCGTGCGCGACATCTTGAAGGAATACGACGGCGAGGTGCTGCGCTACTTCCTGCTCTCCGCCCAGTACCGCGGACCCATCAACTTCTCCGACACGCTGATGGAGGAAGCCAAGACCGCGCTGGAGCGCATGAGAAACTGCAGACGCGACCTGAAGAGCGCCATCGCATCCGGCGAAGGCCAGATGTCCGGCGAAGAGGCCAACAAACTGGCTGACCTGCAGAAGCATAAGGACAAGTTCATCGAATGCATGGACGACGACCTGAACACAGCAGGCGCCATCGGCGCGATCTTCGAGCTGATCCGCGACATCAACACGAACCTGCGCGAGAAGTGCAGCAAGGAATTCGCGGAGAAGATGTGGCAGATGCTGGACGAGCTGACCGGCGTGCTGGGCATCCTTAGAAAAGAGGAAGAGACCGGCGTGGACGCGGAGCTCCAGGCGCTGATCGACAAGCGCGCCGAGGCCAGAAAGAACAAGGACTGGGCGACGGCAGACGCGATCCGCGACCAGCTGGCTGCCATGGGCATCACGCTGAAGGATACGCCGCAAGGCGTGCAGATCATCCGCACCGAACCCAAGGCCGACGCGGCGAAGGAACCTGCCAAGGTGCAGGGAGGCAAGCTGCGCGGCATGCTGAACGATTCCGACGGACTGTAAACAGAATGGACTATAAGACTTACAACAGCATCGCCCTGGCCTTCCTGGGCGATGCTGTTTATGAGAGATTCATACGGGAACGCATCCTGCGGCACGGTTCCGTCGGTGCGGACAGAATGCACCGCGAAGCGGTCCGCTACGTCAAGGCGGCAGCGCAGGAACAGTCGCTGCGCGCTCTTGCGGACGAATTGACGGAGGCTGAAGCGGACGTGGTGCGCCGCGCCCGCAATCATAAGATCACGTCCAAACCGAAGAATGCGGACCCGGTCACGTATAAGATGGCCACGGCGTTCGAAGCGCTGTTGGGCTATCTGTATCTGGACGGGCAGGAGGACCGCCTGCAGGCCGTCATGGAGCGGGCTGCGCGGGTCATCGAGGAAGCATGAAGAACGAATTGAGATTCTTCCCCGCCGGCGACCGGGCTGTGCTGGTCGTGCTGGGCGAGGGGATCTCCGAAGAAGTGAACGACAGAGTACGGGCGCTGTACCGGGCGATCTGCGCTGCGAACGCGCCCCAGATCGTGGAGGCTGTGCCTTCGTATACCTCCGTGCTCGTGCATTACCGGCCGGAACGGACGACGCGGAAAGAGATCCGGGAGCTGTTGGCGGCCCTGGCGGAAAAGCCTGCGGAGACTGTCACAGCTCCGCCCCGCACGCACGTCATCCCCGTGTGCTACGGACTGCATTTCGGCCCCGACCTCTGGGAAATGGAACAGACGCTGGGAATGACCCGGCAGCAGATCGTCGACATCCACTCCGGCAGGGAGTATCGCGTGTATATGATGGGGTTTCTGCCCGGTTTCGTGTATCTGGGCGGCATGGATGAACGCATCGCCTACCCCCGGCTGAAAAAACCGCGGCTTCGCATCGACGCGGGCGCCGTGGGCATCGCGGGCGGGCAGACCGGCATCTACCCGAGCGTTTCCCCGGGCGGCTGGCGCATCATCGGCAACACGCCCATCCGCATGTTCGACCCTGCCGCGGATCCGCCCACGCCCATCGAGCCGGGCGATTTGATCCGTTTCCAGCCCATTTCCGTGGACGAGTGGTACGACATCCGCCATCAGGAAATGAAGAAGGAGAGGCAGCGGAAAGCGCCGCAGAATGCCCCGCAAGGCGCATTCCGACTGAAGGTTCTTTCCGCAGGGCCGCTCTCCACGGTGCAAGACGGCGGACGCTTCGGCAGCCAGGCCAGCGGGTTGACCGAATCCGGCGCCATGGACCGCCGTTCGCTGTGTGTGGCGAACAAGCTGCTCGGCAACGAAGAGAACGCGGCGGCGCTGGAACTGACGCTGTTCGGCGGGTCCTTCGCGTTCGAAGGGGAGGGCGAGATCGCCCTTGCCGGCGCGGACATGCAGGCGAGGCTGAACGGACAGCCCGTCGCGAGGAACGAAGCGATCCCGGTAAAGACGGGCGACAGACTGGATCTGGGTCCGGCAGTCAGGGGCGTCAGGACTTACCTGGCCGTTTCCGGCGGCATCGACGTGCCGGTCGTGCTGGGCAGCCGTTCCACGAATCTGCAGGCTGGCATCGGCGGTTTCGAAGGCCGCAGGCTCCGCGCAGGCGACGTTCTGAGCGCGCTGCCGCAGGCCGCGGCGGAAAAAGAGCACATTGTACCTGTCCCCCTGTGTAGTTATGGAGAGGTGACGGAGATCCGTTTCGTGTACGGGCCGCAGGACGGGCGGTTTTCCGCGGAAGAAAAGGAAAAGTTCACGAACAGCGTTTATACGATAAGCGCGTCGGCGGACCGCATGGGATACCGGCTGAAAGGGCCGCAGATCCACGCGGAGGGCGGTTCTGACATCCTGTCCGACGGCGTCTGCTTCGGATCCGTGCAGATCCCTGCGGACGGGCAGCCCATCGTCATGATGGCGGATCACCAGACGACGGGCGGCTACGCGAAGATCGCGACGGTGCTCAGCTGCGATCTGCCGCTGCTGGCGCAGCTCGGTCCCGGAAAGAAGATACGCTTCTGCGAAGCGCAAGGAGAGTAGAGATGAAGACGATCGATATCAACAGCGACCTGGGAGAATCCTTCGGCGCCTATTCCATGGGCAATGACGCGCAGGTCCTGCAGCACGTCACGTCGGCCAATATCGCCTGCGGATTCCACGCTTCGGATCCGCTCACCATGGTGAAGGCCGTACGCATGGCGAAGGAAGCGGGTGCGGCCATCGGCGCGCATCCGGGGTACCCGGATCTCGTGGGCTTCGGCCGCAGAGAGATGAAGATCGCTCCGGAAGAGGTCCGCGCGCTCGTGCTGTATCAGATCGGCGCGCTGCAGGCGGTGTGCCGGGCGGAAGGCGCTGCCCTGCATCACGTCAAGCCCCACGGGGCGCTGTACAATATGGCGGCGAAAGACGGAAAACTGGCGCTGGCCGTCGCGGACGCGGTCGCCGGCGCGGATGAGGGCCTCATCCTGGTCGGTCTTTCCGGCAGCCTGATGGCGGACGCCGCGAAAGCGAAAGGTCTCCGCTTCGCCGCGGAGGTTTTCGCGGACAGAGCGTACGAGGACGACGGCTCCCTGGTCTCCCGCAGCAAGCCCGGCGCCATGATCGAGGACGAAGATCTCGCCATCGCCCGCATGGTGCGCCTGATGCGCGAAGGAACGCTCGAGAGCGTCAGCGGAAGGATCATCTCCCCGGCTGTGGACACGGTCTGCGTCCACGGCGACGGTCCGAAGGCGCTGGCGTTCGCGGCCAGACTGCGCGAAGCGTTTACCGCGGAGGGAATCTTCGTCCGTCCGCTGTAAAAACGCGCGGAGTATGATAAAATATTTTAGTTAGACCATATCGCAATTTACGACCCCAGAAAGACACGGTTTCCCCTGTATGAACTATCTCAGCCAGTTTCGCGGTCTTCCGAAACAGGTATATATCCTCTGCCTCGTCCGGTGGATCACCGGCATGGGCAGTCTGGTATTCACGTTTTCGTCCCTCATCCTGACAGGCCTGGTGGGCCTTTCCACCAGCCAGGCCGGCTTCGTGGCCATGTGCTATGCGGCGGCCAACGTCGCCGGCGCCATCGTCGGCGGCAAGATGGCGGACTATTACGGCCGCAAGAGGATCTATTTCTGGTTCACGGTGGTCACCTGCGTGTTCTACGTGATCGCGTCGTTCTACTGCACGACGATCCTGATCGTGCCGCTGTCGATCTGCGCGTTCTTCTTCGGGAGCGGCTGCTATCCCATCGTATCGGCCATGGTCGCGGACAGCGCCAAGGGGCCGAAGAGCCCGGAATGCTTCTCGCTGCTGTATCTGTGTCATAACCTGGGCTTCGCGGTGGGTCCCGCGCTGGGCGGCGCGCTGCTGGCGGATCATCTGCCCTGGGTCTACCGGATCCAGGCGGGCATGTTCCTGCTGGGCGCGGTCATCCTGTTCCTGTGTACCGAGGAAGTCTACAAGGTGCCGACGAAGGAAGAACGCATGGCGGCGAAGGTGAAGAGAAACGCCGCGCGCTTTACGATGGATGACCCGGAGAGCACCCTGCACGTCTCCACGCTGCAGATGCTGCTGCAGACGAAGATCCTGCTGATCTTCATCGTCACGCTGGCCATCGCTACGACCCTGTACTGCGGCATCGGCTTCATCCTGCCGCTGCAGTTCAAGGATTCGTTCGGCCTGGCGGCCGGAGGGATCTACGGCGGCCGGATCTGGACGGTCAACGCCCTGATGGTCGTCTTCGGGACGCCCGTCATCATGAAATACACGAAAAGCCATCACCAGTTCAACTGCATGGCGCTGGGCTGCCTGCTGTACTGCATCGGCTTCGGCGCTTACGGCTACATCAAAGCGCTGCCGCTGTTTTTCGTGTCCGTGGTCATCTGGTCCATCGGCGAGATCCTGATCTCCACCGGCGCCGGCGTGTTCATCGCGGAGCACAGCCCCGCCAGCCACGTGGCGCGTTTCCAGTCCCAGTACGACATGGCGCGTTCCGTTGGCAGAGGCGTCGGCCCGCTGATCTTCGGCGCGCTGCTGTCCTCCCTGAACTACCGCCAGGTCTGGACGCTGGATGCCGCCGCCTGCATCGTGATGGCGGCGTACTGCTGGTATATCTTCAAAAAAGAGATGGCGAAGAAAGCCCGCGGGGAAAAGATCTAGATTGCATTATCTCGATAATTTTGCCGGTTTAGGCAGACAAGTCTATATTTTGTGCCTGGTGCGCGTGCTGGGCGCGTTCAGTTTCATGGCGTCGTTCATGACGCCGCTGCTCTTCCGGGAAGTCCTGGGGATGAGCCACCTGGAATCCGGCGTCTGGATCAGCGTCAGTTACGGCGCGGGCATCCTGGGCACCATCATCGGCGGAAAGGCCGCCGACCGGATGAGCCGCAAGAAAGTGGCGCTGGCCATCCTGCTGATCGTCGGGGTGACGATGCTGTGGGCGGCGCTGGTCTGCCGCAGCCGCACGGTGGTCGTTCCGGTCGTGATCGGTTTCGGCGCCGGATACGGCCTGTTTCCGGTGCTGTCGGCCATGGTGGCGGACGTTTGCAAGCCGGAACGCAGCACGGAGAGCTTCTCTCTGATGTATCTGGTGCAGAACGTGGGGTTCGCGGTGGGTCCCGCCGTGGGCGGACTGATGTTCTACAACCACCTGCGGGGCATGTTTCTGCTGGACGCCGCGATCTGCTTTGTGTCCGTCGCGGTCACGGTGCTGTTTGCCGAAGACCACTACGACCCTGTGAAGAGCGCCCTGGCGCCTTCCGCGGACGGCGCGCATGCGAACAGCACGCTGCGGCTGATCTACGCCAGAAGGCCGCTGTTCATCTTCATCTGTTCCATGCTGATCATCAGCATGTGCTACCAGATGCTGAACTTCAATCTGTCGCTGCAGATGTCCGAACTGTTCGGACTGGAGGCGGGCAGCCGCAATTCCGGCCTAATCTGGACGGTCAACGGCATCGTGGTGATCGTGCTGACCCCGCTCATCGTCAGCCTGACGAAGCGGCGTCACCAGTTCGCCAATATGAGCGCGGCGCTGCTGTTCTACGCGGTGGGCTTCGGCATGTACGGCTTCGTGAAGAGCGTCTGGCTGTTTTTCGCGGCTGCCGCGATCTGGACGGTGGGCGAGATCGTGATCAACACGGGCGCCGCGGCGTTCATCGCCGCGAACTCGCCTGCGACCCACGTCGCGCGTTTCCAATCTGCGCTGGAGACCTGCACGGCGGCCGGCAAGACCGTCAGCCCCATCCTGTACGGGGCGCTGCTGAAAGTCGCCAGCTATGAAGCGAGCTGGCTGATGAACGCCTGCGTATGCATCGTCATTTCGATATTTCTTGGATTCATGTACCGCCGTTACGCGGTTCCTCAAGGAGGGTCCCATGAGTAAAGCAGATACCATATTCGTGAACATGTGCCGCGATATTCTGGACAACGGTTTCTCCACCGAAGGCCAGACGGTGCGCGCCAAATGGGCGGACGACGGCGCTCCGGCCCATACCCGCAAGATCTTCGGCGTCTGCAACCGCTACGATCTGCAGGAGGAGTTCCCCGCGCTGACGCTGCGGCCGACGCCCATGAAGAACGCCATCGACGAGATCCTGTGGATCTGGCAGAAGAAGTCCAACAGGGTGAGCGAACTGCACAGCCACATCTGGGACGCCTGGGCCGGCGAAGACGGCACGATCGGCAAAGCCTACGGCTATCAGTTGGGCGTGAAATACAAGTTCGCCCAGGGCGTGATGGACCAGGTGGACAACGTGCTGTGGCAGCTGAAGAACGCGCCTTATAGCCGCCGCATCATGACGAACATCTATAATTTCGCGGATCTGTCGGAGATGGGCCTGGAGCCCTGCGCGTATTCCATGACGTTCAACGTGGTGGGTAACAAGCTGAACGCGATCTTGAACCAGCGCTCCCAGGACGTGCTGGTCGCCAACAACTGGAACGTGGCGCAGTACGCGGTGCTCGTACACATGTTGGCGCAGGTGAGCGGTCTGGTGCCGGGCGAACTGGTGCACATGATCTCCGACGCGCACATCTACGACAGACACGAACCCATCGTGCGCGAACTGATCGAAAGGCCCCAGTATCCGGCGCCGAAGTTCAAAATGAATCCGGATGTGAAGAACTTCTACGACTTTACGCTGGACGACTTCGCGTTCGAAGACTATCAAGCGGGACCCCAGGTGAAGAAGATCCCCGTTGCGGTATAACAGGTTGAGAAGATGAGCAAGAGAGATAACCCCAGACTGTGGGAAAAAGTCAATAAAGACGGCAAGAACAAGCGCAGCAACCATTCCGTCGGACGGGACGGCAGACTGCAGAAGGACAGCAGCCCGAAGCCTTCGAGAGCCTCCGGCATGCGTTCCGCGAAACCGGCGGCAGGAAGCAGAGCGGCGGGCCAGGGCAGAACGTCTCGGGCCGCGGCGACGCGCCTTCCGGCGCCGAAGGAAGACTTCGAACTCAATCCGAATCTGATCATCGGGCGCAATCCGGTGACGGAGGCCATCAAATCCGGCCGCAGCATCGACAAGATCCTGATGCAGAAGGACGCGGAAGGCTCCGCGAAGAAGATCGCGTCCATGGCCAGGGAAAACGGGCTGACGCTGCAGTACGTGGATAAGATCGCGCTGGATAAACTGTGCCCCGGCCGGCCCCATCAGGGCGTAGCGGCGTACGTCGCCGCGAAGGCGTACGCGGATCTGGACGACATCTTCGAAGCGGCAGCAAGCCGCGGCGAGGATCCGCTGATCGTTCTGCTGGACGGCCTGGAAGATCCGCACAATCTCGGCGCGGTGCTGAGGAGCTGCGATGGAGCGGGCGCCCACGGCGTGGTCATCCCCTCGAGACGGGCGGTCGGCCTGACCGAGACCGTGGCGAAGGCCAGCGCGGGCGCCATCGAATATGTGCCCGTGGTCAAAGTGACGAACCTGGGTCAGTGTGTGGATAAGCTAAAGGAGAGAGGCGTCTGGATCGCCGCCGTGGACATGGATGGCGAAAACTATTCCGACGCGAAGCTCACCGGACCGCTGGCGCTGGTCATCGGCGGAGAGGGGCAGGGCGTGTCCCAGACCGTGCGAGGCAAGGCGGACTATATCGTGTCCATTCCGATGAAGGGCCGCGTGAACTCGCTGAACGCCTCCAACGCAGCAGCCATCCTGCTTTACGAAGTGGACCGCCAGAGAACGCTGGCGAAGGAGTAGGCGATGAAGGCGATTGCGGTCGTGGATCGAAACCTGGCGATCGGACGGGACGGACAACTGCTGTTCCACCTGCCTTCGGATCTGGCGCATTTCAAGGCGGAGACGCTGGGCGGCGTCGTGATCATGGGAAGAAAGACTTTGGAATCCATGCCGGGCGGCAAACCTCTGCCCGGACGGCACACGCTGGTGCTCAGCCGCTCGATGGAGCCGGGCCTGTGGATCCGCGAAAAGAAGGGAAAGAAGTGGCTGTTCGGCGTGTTCGCGGACGCGCAGACGCTGCTGGATTTCCTGGATCTGAGGGAAAACGACGCGCGCACCATCGCGGTGTGCGGCGGAGAGCAGATCTACCGCCAGATGCTGCCGTACTGCGACAGCCTGGTGCTGACCGAGGTGGATGCCGAAGCAGAAGGCGCCGACGCGCATTTTCCGGAGTTCCGGGACGATGCTTCCTGGCGGGTCATAGACGAGGGCGAACCGGTGACGGAGAACGGGCTGACGTACCGCATCCGGCGCTACGCGAGAGAATAGAGATGGGCAAGTACGACAAGAAAAACGATATGGAACTCGTGCTCCTGGCCCGCGGCGGCGATACGGCCGCGGCCGACGTTTTGCTTGCCCGCTATAAAGACGCGGTGCGGGGCACCGCGAAGAAGTATTTCATGTTGGGCGGCGATCAGGACGACGTCATCCAGGAGGGCATGATCGGCCTGTTCAAGGCGGTGCAGACCTTCGATCCGCAGGGCGGCGCGTCGTTCAAGACCTACATGAACATCTGCGTGCACAACCAGATCCTGAACGCGATCGAGGCGGCTTCCACGCGGCGTCACGCCCCGCTGAACAGTTCCGTCTCGCTGGACGAAGCGCTGGGCCTGACCGACGATCTGGATTCGGACCCGGCGGAGCAGGCGGTCTTTACCGAAGCTATGCAGCTGATCCTTTCCGACGAGAGCAAGCTGCTGTCGCCCCTGGAAAAGCAGGTGGCGCGCATGCTGGCGGGCGGCAGGGATTACCGCGAGATCGCGGCGCAGCTGGAGCGTTCCCCGAAGTCCGTGGACAACGCCATCCAGCGCATCCGCAGAAAGCTGAAAGACTTCTTCAATTAGGCGTATAATTTTCTTGACAAGCCGTCGGGACAGGCTTTATAATAATCAAGTCGCAAGATTTGCTGATATAGCTCAGTCGGTAGAGCGCATCCTTGGTAAGGATGAGGTCTCCAGTTCAAATCTGGATATCAGCTCCAAAAACTCCCGAGTCCCAAGCTTGGGAGTTTTTCTTTCCCGGGAGGAATCACGCATGAATCAGGAAAGGCTAAAAAAAATATCGCTCTCGACGGCCAAACTCTTCCTCGAGAGCAACATGCTTGTCTATTCGGGCAACGCCACGCTGTTCATCATCACGGCAGCGTTTCCTTTCATTGCGCTGATCATCTCCATCGTCAACGTGCTGCCCTGGTACTCCCCGACGGACGTCATCGAGTTTTTTTTCCATATCCTGCCCGATCTCGAACCGTTCCGGGACTTCATCAGCGGGATGGTCATGAACCTGAAGAGTTCGTCCGGCGGCGTGCTGATCGGCGTCGCGGCGTTGACCACCCTGTGGTCCGCCAGCAGCGGCGTCAACGCGATCCGCGTTGGCTTGAACCAGCTCGACGGAGGCGAGAAGGGCAAGGTGCAGCACAATATCATCAAGCGCCTTGTCTTTACGCTGATGCTCATCATCCTGATCCCGGCGCTGCTGATCTTCAGCATGCTCGGCGATTCCGTGCAGAATATCATCGGCGGCATCTTCGAACGCATGGGGGCGGAAGGGCTGCTGCACCTGAAGGAAACCCTCGATTCTGTGTTCCAGGCAGGTACGCTGATCGTCGCGGTCGCAGGCTTCTTCGCCGCGCTGCTGCTCTACGCGAAGCTGCCCGCGAAGACGCATACGCTCAAAAGCCGCATCCCCGGCACAGTCTTTACCGGCCTTGCGAGTTATCTGTTTACAAAGCTGTTTTCGTTCTTTATTCCGAAATTTTCCGGATCGTCCAGCCTGTACGGTTCGCTGGCGTCCCTGTTCCTGATCCTGCTGTGGATCCGCATCGTCATGATGATCCTGTTCGCCGGAGGCGCGCTGAACAAGGCTATGGAAGAGAACGGCATCGAAGTGAACCTGCCAAGGAGAAAAGCATAACACCCCTTTGCGGGCGCGAAATTTAGATGATACAATGAACACGGGAAATCTTTCCGTGTTTTTTGTTTTACCGGAAGAGAAGGTGAAAGAGTATGAACATCGATTATAAGAAGGAAATCACCGCGCTGCACGACGATACCATCGCGCTGCGCAGGGACATTCATCAGCATCCGGAACTGGGCTTTCAGGAGGTGCGGACGTCTGCCCTGGTGGAACAGCAGCTGCAGGAAGTCGGCATTCCTACCCGGCGCATCGCGGGAACAGGCATCGTCGGCGTCCTGAAGGGAGGCAAGCCCGGCAGGACGGTGATGCTCCGCTGCGAGCTGGATGCGCTGCCCATTACGGAGGATAACGGTCTGCCGTTCTGTTCCGTGAATCCGGGAGTCATGCATGCCTGCGGCCACGATTGCCACGCCACCGTCTCTCTGCAGATCGCTAAGATCCTGGCGAAGCACCGGGACGAACTGCCCGGTACGGTCGTGTTCATGTTCCAGCCCGATGAGGAAGGCGCCGGCGCCATGCCTATGATCGACGGCGGCGCACTGAAAGATCCCCGTCCGGATGCGATTCTGGGCCTGCACGTCTGGTCCCAGTATCCCATCGGGAAAGTCGCGCTGGCACCCGGCGCCACGAACGCTTCCAGCTATTACTTTAAGCTGACGATACACGGCAAGGATACCAGCGGCTATGAGCCGGAGAAGGGCGCCAGCCCCATCATCTGTGCGGCTCACGTGCTGCAGGCCATCGATTCCATGCAGGCTTACGAATACAATACGGTGAACGAGCCGACGCTCATTACGGTCGGCATGATCCACGCCGGCAATTACATGATTAACATTCCGGACAGCTGCGAGATCCAGGGTTCCATCCGCTGCCTGCACGACGGCGAGAAGGCAGTCCATGCCCGGTTCCGGGAACTGGTGGAGACGGTCTGCAAAGCCATGCGCTGCACGGTGGATGTGGAGATCGAGTGCGGCAATACGATGCTGACGAACGACGAATCGTTGTATGAGATGGGCAAGAAGGTCGTGGAAGAAACGTTGGGGGCCGACGCGGTGCTGACGAAAGGCGTCCGCGGCATGGGCGGCGATGACCTGGCGGAATTTTTCAACGAAGGCATTCCCGGCCTGTACTATATGGTGGGCATGGGCAACCCGGAGAAGGGCAGCACCGTGCAGCATCACAACAAGGATTTTCTGGTGGATGAAGACGTGCTGGACATCGCGCTGGAGCTGCAGCTGAAGATGACCGTAAAATACCTGGAAGAGCACGCGGAGGAGGCGTAGACCATGAGATCATCCTGGATCGAAGTGAATTTGGACGCGCTGTACCACAACGCGGTCTATATCAAGAGCCTGCTCTCCCCCGGCTGCCGCTTTCTCGCGCCGGTAAAGGGCAACGCCTACGGCTTCGGCCTTGTGCCGGCGGCGAAGGTCTTCGCGAAGGCCGGAGCGGAGTATTTCGGCGTCGCGATCCCGGAGGAAGGCGCGGAACTGAGAGAGGGCGGACTCGTCCAGCCCATCCTGATCTTCGGCGCCACGTTCTCTGACGATTACAGTCTGCTGTTCGATTATGATCTGATTCCCAACCTGTTCCGCCTGGATCAGGCGGAGGAATTGAGCGCACTGGCTGTCGAAAAGGGCAAGACCCTGACGGTCCACCTCAGCGTGGATACGGGACTCACACGGCTGGGCTTCGACTATACGGAAGACCTGCCGGATACGATCGAGAAGATCTGCAGTCTCCCCGGCCTGAAGGTCGAGGGCATCTTTACGATGCTGGCGACGACGGAACTGTATCCGGAGCGGACCTACTGTGACTGGCAGTTCGGCCGCTTTCTGGAACTGCTCGACGCGCTGGAGGAACGGGGCGTGCACATCCCCATCCGCCACGTGTGCGACGGCGGCGGCACGATGGCGTTTCCCGAGATGCACCTGGATATGACGCGACCCGGCACGCCGCTGTACGGCATGCTGTCCGGCGAGCCTCACAGTATGGACGACCTGCAGGATCCGCTGCAGCCGGCCATCGAGGTAAAGACGCGTCTGGCCAGCGTGAGGCGGGTGCCGAAAGGGACGAAGGTCGGCTACGGCGCCACCTGGGAAGCGCCCAAAGCCAGTACCATCGGCGTGCTGCCCCTGGGTTTTGTGGACGGCGTGGCAAGACAGGCAGCGGGCAGAGGCTGGGTGCTGGTGCAGGGGATCAAATGCCCCATCATCGGCCGGGTCTGCATGGATCAGCTGATGATCGACCTGAGCGACGTGTCCGATCCTAAGTTCGGCGAAGAAGTTGTCGTGATGGGCGAACAGAACGGCGCGAAGATCGACATCCTGGAAGCCGGTGATTTCGCAGGCACCTCCGATACCGAGTTCTCCTGCCGTCTGGGCAGACGGCTTCCGATCCGTTATGTGGGCAAATTGGCGAAGGAACTGGGATACGCGGAATAGAACAGGAAAACAGGAAAAAACTCCCGGATTTGCCGGGAGTTTTTATTTGCGGATGATTCGCCAGGCTTCGATTAGTTTCTCGAGGCTGCAGGCTGCGTTGGCAGGGCTGGTGGAAGGCAGTTTGACCGCCTCGATGCCCGTGCGGGGCAATTGATACGTGCAATAGATTTTATACGACTGCGCGCCGTTGCAGAAGATGCGGCGGACGCGGGAATGCTCTAAAATAACAGAAAGATCGGTGGGAGACGCATTCCGGATGGACGCGTCGGAAGAACCGGTGATCTCACAGGAGGCGATGGAGTCCCAGAGCGCCAGGCGGTGCGAAAGGATGAGCGCCTTCTTTTCGTTTACCGTTTGCGGGACGCTTTCTCCATAGAGCGCTGCGAGCACCCGCCAGAACCGGTTCTGCGGATGGCCGTAGAAAAACATCGCTTCCCGGGACTTGACCGAGGGGAAGGACCCAAGGATGAGCGTATCGGAATCGGGCCCGAACAGGGGCGGAAACGGGTGCTGTATCATAGGACGCTGTCCTCCGGGTCATAGACCGGTTCCTGCTGGCCGTCCCGGTGGATGCGCGTGCCGGGGAAGATGTCCGGCAGGATGTCCCAGCTTTCGACGAAACCTTCCAGGTCGAATCCTTCCGCGTTCGACAGGATGCGGTAGGGGCC
>JAFPXN010000054.1 GCA_017412505.1 Bacillota bacterium
ATCGTGACGGACCCCAGAAGCCAGGCCTACTACCTCGTAACGGAGTACGGCCGCGTGAACCTCGTAGGCAAGACCACCTGGGAGCGGGCGGAGGACATCATCTCGCTGGCTCACCCGGATTTCCGGGAGGCGCTGATCGCCGAAGCGGAAGAGTTGGGCATCTGGCGCAGATCGAACAAAAGATGATGACGCAGACAGTGCGTATGCTATAATCATAGATGCAAGCGGGTGCGCTTCGACACCTTCGGTGCCCGGCGACAGGCGCCGGACGACAAAAGATCTAAAGGAGACAACGATGGAAAAGAAATTTGTTTTAAGAGACGCGGAAGAGAAGGATTACGATTTTATTCTGCGGGTCAACGAAGAAAACGTGGAAGTGCTCTCTCCCATGCCGCTGGAGAGGTTAAAACTGTTTAAAGAGCATGCGGACATGCTGCAGGTCGCGGAAGTGGATGGCGAGCTGGCAGCGTTCATCATCTGCATGAAAGAAGGGGACGACTGGTACGACAGCGAGAACTATCTGTGGTTCTGCAAGACCTATCCGAAGTTCCTGTACGTGGACCGCATCGTGCTGGACGAGCCGTTCCGCCACAAGGGGCTGGGCAAGTTCATGTACGAAGCCATGTTCGCGAAGGCGAAGGCGGACGGCGTTCCCGTGGTCACCTGCGAAGTGGACACCGTTCCCTACAACGGCCCCTCCCTGTTGTTCCACGAGGTCATGGGCTTCAAGGAAGTCGGCGCGCAGTACGTGCGCGGCGGCACCGTCAAGGTCAGCCTGCAGGCCGTAGAAGTTTAAAACTATCCATAAAGCAGATCGACGGGTCACAGCGACAGCTGCGGCCCGTTTCTATGGTATCCTATGAATCTCGTTCTCGTAAAACTCATCGTGCTTTTCGTTCTGCTCATCGTGCTGATGAAGCTGAAACTGAAACTGGCGCCGGCCATGGCCATTACCATCGCGGTCAGCCTTGTGCTGTACGGATTTGGGCTAAACGGTTCGCTGGCCCTGCTGAAAGACGCAACGTTCACGTGGAGCACGTTCTCTCTGGTCGCCACGGTCTATTCCATCTTTGTAATCCAGGGACTGCTGGAACAGCGCGGCGAACTGAAAAAAGCCCAGGAAAACCTGAGCGCGCTGTTCAATAACCGGCGGATCAACGCGACGGTCGCTCCGGTGTTCATCGGATTGCTGCCGTCGGCTGCGGCGGTCAACATCGCCGGGGAGATCGTGAAGGACACGGTCAAAGACGAATTGCCGGATGACCTGCTGGCCTTCATCACTTCGTTCTTCCGCCACATTCCGGAAAGCATTCTGCCCACATATCTGTCTATCATCCTGATGTGTTCGCTGTCCGGCGTTTCTCCGGCATCTTTTGTGCTGATGCAGATCCCGATGTCAGCGCTGTGTTTCGTATTGGGCTATCTGATCTACGCGCGGCGCATCCCGAAAGAAACGGGGCTTCCGCCCTGTGAAAACAGGGGAAAGGAAGCGCTTGGCATCCTGCGGCATCTGTGGTCGCTGCTCCTCATCATCGTTCTCGTATTGGCTTTTGGCCGGAGCGTGCTGTTCTCTTCCTGCGTCGCGATAATCGCGCTGCTGGCCGTGCACCGGTTCAAACCTGCGGAATTGCCTGCCATTCTGAAAAAAGCCTGCCGCTGGAACGTGCTCTGCAGCACCTATCTGATCATGGTGTTCAAGGAAGTGCTGAAAGCCAGCGGGGCCGCGGAAGAACTGCCCGGCGCTTTGATGAAGATCCCGGTGCCGGCGTTCCTGATCTTTATGCTTCTGTTCTTCCTAGCGCCCTTCGTCGTCGGCAGCGACGCCACGTCCGCCATGTTTACCGTAATGGCGTTCTCGTCTATCCCCGGGGCGGGCGTACCGCTGGCTGTCCTTCTGCAGACCACGATGTACACCGCCATGCAGTTTTCGCCCACGCACATCTGCATTCACATGGTCGCGGACTATTTCCAGGTGCCTTTCGGCAAAGTGACCCGCTACATGCTGCCGATCGCCGCGATCATGCTTCCTGCGGCGGCTGCCTACTACCTGTTGCTGACAGCTTTTTAGCAACAGTTGTCAACGGGGACGGTTCCCGGCGACACCCATCGCATAACAAAAACCGCTCCGTCCGGAGCGGTTTTTCTGTTCTTTTTACTCGACTTTTTCGATCCAGTGCATGTCGTAGGGTTCGAACGTCACGTGGCGGTAGGCCGGAACGTCCAGACGCACGTCCTTCAGCACAGCGTCGCTCCAGTCCGCGTGGATCTCGCCGGTCTGCTTGATCAGGATATCGTACAGGATGTTGTACGTGATGCGGTCCTTCGGATCTTCTTCCACGATGCAGGAATAGGGGAGGGTCTTGTGATAGACCATCTCCATGCCGTGATAATCGTAGTGGAAACCGCAGCGCATGCGGCAGCCGTCCAGACCGGTGTAGCGGCCGATGTTGTTCAGATCGTGCACGATCTTGTCGTGTTCGCTGTCGTACAGGTTGTCCGGGGTCGTCGCCGTGTAGTCGAAGCGGAACTGGATGTTGGATCCGGGGATCTTCTTGAAGCGTTCGATGAAGGGGATCAGCCCCTCGACGGGGTAATCCTGGTACAGGACGCAGTTGATCCGGAACGGCACCGGCAGTTTCGCCAGCAGTTCGTCGTTGGATTCGACAACGTAGTGCTGCATGTGGCGGGATACGTTGATGCAGCTGATCTTATCCTTGTTCTTTTCCGTGAACGCGAGGATATCCTCCTCCGTCGTGGTCTTGGAGACCGGCAACGTCGTATTGATGTATACGTGATGCGTCGAGGGCACCTTGTCCAGCATGATCTGCAGGGATTCCAGGTTTGCGAACGGTTCTCCGCCGGTGAAGACGAAGTCGCATTCCGGGGTGATCTTGTCCATCACGTCGATGCTTTCGCAGATCTTTTCCAGCGAAAAGCCGGTCATGTCGGCATATTCGCCCTTGTTCACGCAGAACGGACAGTTGTTGTTACAGTCGTAGGGTACGAACACGGTGACGGTGCAGCCGCCTGCTCTAGTTTTGTATGGTCTGTGCATCAGTTTTCCTTACTAACAATGTTGGAGACAGTTAACTTAATAAGTATACACTAATCCCCGTATTTTGCAAATCTTTCGAGCAAATTTCTTCTGGTGATGATCCCGATGAACGCACCCCAGTCGTCCACGACGGGGATGAAATTCTGCTCGAGACCTCTCTCCACCAGTTCTTCCGTCGACGCGGTGATGGGCACGGGCGGATTCTTATCCACGTGCATGACTTCGCGGATGAGCGTATCCTCCAGTTTCTGGACGGGTACCTCCTCCAGATCGCCGTCCTCCTGGCCGCGCAGGATGAACCAGAGAAAATCCCCCTCGCTGATCGTCGTGACGTATTTTCCTTCCCGGTCGATCACGGGGATCGCCGTGTAGCCGTGATGTTTCATTTTCTCCAGCCCCTGACGCAGCGTAAAGTCGTCGTACAGGAACGCGGTATCGTTCTTGGGCTGCAGCAGAAACGCAATATTCATAGGATACTTCCTTTCTTTTCTTTCATGCGGGGGTCGAGACCCCTCGCTGTAATTATACACAAAAATCGCACGATGTGGTATAATGCCTTGTTACCAATCGTCAACATCGTGTGTTTCCAAGGAGGCTAATCCATGACCACAGCGCTTCTGCTCAGCTGCATCAAAATATTCTGCTGCCGTATTCTGGACGTTACGTGCGGCACGGTCCGTACGATCCTGACCGTAAAGGAGAATACGAAAGGCGCTGCGCTCATGGGCTTTATCGAAGTCTTCCTCTGGTACGTCGTCGTCCGCGACGCCATGACCAACGACGGCCCGGTGATCGCCATCGCCGTCGCCTATGCCGCGGGTTTCGCGACAGGTACGTACGTGGGCGGGCAGATCGCCCGCAGGATCATCAGCGGAAACGTTACGGTGCAGGTCGTGACCAGTCACAGGGACGACGCGATGCTGGCGGCCATCCGCGACGCGGGGTATGCCATCACTGTGCTGAACGCCAACGAATCGGAGTTTGCCGAAAGCAAGTACCTGATCATCGCGTCGGTAGACAAAAAGCAGCTGAAGGCATTCGAGGAACTGATCAAAGAAAAAGACCCGAAGGCTTTCATCATGGTCTCGGAGACCAAGAGCTACGTGGGCGGTTATTTCGGCAAATAGGCCGCGGAGGCGGAAGGTTATGTCCAAAACGATCCTACTTACAGCTTTTATCCTGCTGTTCGCGGTTCTGTGCGCGGTTCCCGCTTTCGGCACGGACGCGCAGAACCTCCCCGTTGCATTCGACGTGGTCGAGGACGGGCAGCACTGGAGCGGCGCGAAACTGGCGGACGACAACTGGAGCTCGAAGCTTACGCTGAACGGCACCGGCAGCGTCACTGTCACGGCGCAGGACGACATTCATTTTCTGTACGTCGTCTGGGACCGCATTCCCGGCCCCTGGCTGCTGACGCAGCAGTCGGACAGCCATATGCTGGGCAAACTGTGCGGCCAGGACCGCTTCCTGCACGAGTACGTGGCGCTGGACGCGCCTGCGAAGTCCGTTACGATCCACGCGCCGAAAGCCGGCGCCATCCTCTGCGACGTGTCCGCGTACGGAGAAGGGGACGTGCCTTCGAACGTGCAGGTCTGGCAGCCGTTCTATGAAGACGCGGACATGCTGCTCATCTCCACTCACGCGGACGACGAGCATCTGTTCTTCGGCGGCACCATGCCCACCTATGCGGGTGAGCTGGGGTATAAAGTGCAGATCGCGTATCTGACGCATCACTGGGAGCAGCCGGTGCGGCCCCACGAACTGCTGGACGGCCTGTGGACCGTCGGCATGACCCACTATCCCGTCATTTCCACGTTCACGGATTACTATTCCGACAATCTGGAGCACGCGAAGACGCTGTGGGATCTGAACGAGGTCGAGGCATATGAAGTGATGCTGCTGCGGCGGTTCAAGCCGGAAGTCGTGATCGATCACGACGTGAACGGCGAATACGGCCACGGCGCGCACAGGCTGAACACCTGGGTGCTGCAGCAGGCCATCGACTGGGCTGCGGACCCCGCGTGGCGGGCGGACGAGGCGGCCGCCCCCGGGTCCTATCTGGAGGCTGCGCAGAAGCTGCCCGCGTTCCGGACGAGCAAGGTCTACCTGCATCTGTGGCCGGAGAACGCGGTGCACATGAACTGGGATAAACCGCTTTCCCGTTTCGGCGGAAAGACCGCCTTCGAGATGGCGGTAGCGGGCTTTGCCTGCCACGCGTCCCAGCAGCAGTGGTTCCAGGTCGGCCGGAAAGGCGTGTTCGACTGCGCGGCGTTCGGTCTGTACTATACGAACGTGGGCGCCGACACGAAGATGGACGATCCGGACTTTTTCGAAAACATCGGCGAAGCGGATTTTTCCGATTACGAACCGCCGGTTTCTGACGAAACGCCGGAAACGCCGCAGGAACAGCAGGAAGAACCTCCTGCGCAGACAGATGCGGAGCCGGCTCCTGACGCCGTTTCGAAGCAGGGCAATCCGGTCCTGCTGCTCGGCGGCATCTGCGCCGCCGCGGGCATCGTGATCTGCCTGATCGCCGCGAGCCGGGCGAAAAAGAGTAGAAAATACAAGGGGAGACATTAAGGAGTCAACATGGAGGAGATCAAGGAAAAACTGAAGGGGCTGGCCGTCATCGTGCCGTGCCTGAATCCGGATGAGAAGCTGATGCAGGTCGTCAGGGGGATGCTTGCGCAGGGCTTTTCGCATATCCTGGTGGTCAACGACGGATCGTCCGCCGAATACCAGCCGCTGTTCGACGAAGCGGCGGCCGTGCCCGAATGCACGGTGCTCGGTTATGAAGTGAACCGCGGCAAAGGCTACGCGCTGCGCACGGCGTTCTCCTACGTTCTGGAGAATTGGCCCTGGTGCGAAGGGGTCATCACCGTGGACGCGGACAACCAGCACACGCCCCACGACACGGCGAACGTCGCGTCGGACATGCTTGCCAATCCGGAAACGGTCGTGATCGGCTGCCGCGATTTCAAGAAAGCGGGCGTTCCGCTGCACAACCGCATGGGCAATCTCATCACGAGCTTCGTGTTCAAACTGCTGTGCGGCATTAAACTGTCCGACACCCAGACGGGACTGCGCGGCATTCCCGCGAGCTGCCTGAAAGCCTTCTGCGAAGAGGTGGAAGGGGACCGCTACGAATACGAGACGAACATGCTTCTGTTCATGAAAACGGCGAATATCCCGTTTATCGAGCGTTCCATCGACACGGTGTACATCGAAGGCAACAAGTCCAGCCATTTCCACATCCTGCGCGATTCGGCGAAGATCTACGTGCCCATCCTGAAGTTCGGTCTGGGCAGCGGACTGTCCACCGTCATCGATCTGACGCTGTTCACGATCCTGTGCAAGGTGTTCGCGGCGCTGCCGACGGCGCGGCAGATCCTGATCGCCACGGCCGGCGCGCGCATCTGTTCCTCGCTGTTCAATTACGCCTTCAATAAGAAGCAGGTGTTCGGGCACGAAGGCGAGGGGAAGAAGTCCCTTGCCCGGTATTACACGCTGGCCGTCTGCCAGATGACCCTGTCGTGGCTGTGCGTTTCCGGTCTCGTAATGCTTCTCGGCGCGCAGGGCGGCGGAAAGACGGTCATCAAACTGATCGTGGACTTTATTCTGTTCTTCCTGACGTTCCAGATCCAGCGGGAATGGGTGTTCCGGAAGAAGTAAAAAAGTCCTTGACAACCGTCGCGGATTTGTGGATAATAGTTTGTGCAGTTGCAAAACTGCTTTGTGTGGCGGGATAGCTCAGTTGGCTAGAGCACTCGGTTCATACCCGTGGTGTCGAGGGTTCAAATCCCCCTCCCGCTACCATTTTTATTTGCGGTGGGTATCGTCAAGCGGTTAAGACCCTGGGTTGTGGCTCCAGTATACGTGAGTTCGAATCTCACTACCCACCCCAAAACTTTTTTTCAAAAACCCCTTTCAAAATCCTGAAAAGGTGCTATAATAGTAAGGTACCAGAACATTGGGGTATCGCCAAGCGGTAAGGCAACGGATTCTGATTCCGTCATGCGAAGGTTCGAATCCTTCTACCCTAGCCAACGAAAGGGCCGGCCAGATGGCCGGCCCGACCCATATGGTGGCATAGCCAAGTGGTAAGGCACGGGTCTGCAAAACCCTGATCCCCGGTTCAAATCCGGGTGCTACCTCCAACAAAGCCGTCCGAAGAGACGGCTTTTTCTTTCGCATAATATTCAAATTTAAGTAATATTTGGGCAAAAAACACAGATAGTGTGGTAAAATTTATGTATGAGTAACATAACCACATACTATGCCGCCAGGAAGAATCCCTTCGTTTGGCTGGCCGCCCTGCTGAGCATTATCGCCGCAGTGGCAAGAATCGTCTTTGCCGCCCGCACCGGGGGCTTAGACTTCACAGATGTGGTCGTCCGTATCATACTTCCCGTTGCAGCTAATCTATTTATTGCAATCCGGCTGCCCTGGAGAGGCGAGAAGCAATTTTACGTGACCGTTGTGCCTGCCTGCATACTCACTCTGTACCTCTGCATCGCGGGGGTAAGCATATCCGGCAGCATTCCCATGACCGCACTGTGCATCATCGTGAGCCTGGTCTTTGCCGCGCTCTACTGTCTCACGTTTATGGGGAAACTCAGCAGCAAGCTCCTCGCCCTGATCTATTTTCTGATCGTAGGCGTGCTGCTGGCGATCGATCCGATCCTGCGCAGTTTCCTCATCCGCTCCTGGCCCTTCAACAAGGCCCTGTTCATTTCCGATGCCGCCATTGCCGGCACCATCCTCTGCTGTCTGTTGTCTGCGAGAAAAATGCTTCCCTGGAAGGAGGGTGACCCGTACAGGCTCCGCTTCGGCGACCGCCTGGACGGCCGGCGCGTGCGCAGCATGCCCATCATGTCCAAGGTGACGCCTTTCTTCATGGCGAACCGGCTCAACCGCAGCAACTACATCGCGGACACGGTGGAGATCTCCAATATGGAGAAGTATATCCGTCAGAAACGCAAGGATGGGCTGAAGCATTTCGGCATCACGCACGTTCTGGTGGCAGCCTATGTGCGCACCATCGCGGAGATGCCCGAACTGAACCGCTTTGTGGCGGGTCAGCGCATCTACCACCGCTACGAACTGTCGCTGAACATGGTCGTAAAGAAGGAGATGAACAAGAACTCTCCGGACTCGTCCATCAAGGTGCTGTTCGATCCGGCGGATACCGCGCAGGACGTGTATCACAAGTTCGACGCGGCGCTGGAGACTGCGAAGGAGGCAGGGATCTCGAACGGATTCGACTCCGTCACTCACATTCTGGACTACCTGCCGAGCATCATTATGGCGTTCTTCGGTTTCCTCGTGCGCTTCCTGGATTACTTCAGCCTGCTGCCGATGGCGCTGGAGAAGGTCAGCCCGTTCCACGGCACGCTGTTCATCACGTCCATGGGGTCTTTAGGCATCCCGCCCATCTATCACCATCTGTATGACTTCGGCACCTGCCCGGTCTTTATCGCGTTCGGCCACAAGTACACGAAGTACGAGCTGAACAAAGACGGCGAGTCGGTTGCGAAAAAGTACATGGACTACAAAGCCGTGTGCGACGAAGGCATCTGCGATGGCTTCTATTATGCGACAGCTGTCAAGACGCTCAAATCCTACATGAACCACCCGGAGCGGCTGGATACGCCGCCCGAGAAAGTGGTGGAGGATATCGAGTAAAGGCAAACGAAAAGAGAGGCCTGCGGGCCTCTCTTTTTGTTTTACTGCAGGTTCTGCATATAGTATTCGAGCGCGGCTACCATGCGCGGTTCCTTTAACAGGAAGGCGCAGCAGGGTTCGTTCGTCTTCAGGATGAGGCAGGCCTCGCCCTGTTTCAGAAGGATCTCCTCCTCATCCCGTTTAAAGGAGAGCAGTTCCCCGGGCAGCTTTTTGAAGTCCTTGCGCAGTTTGTTGAAATCGCTGTCTTTATCCAGTCGGGAGATCTCCATTAACGGCCTGCACAGCGCCAGATAAGCGTCGTATTCGTCTTTTAACGCTTCGACAGCCCGGGGGTCCGTAACATAGACGTTCATGCCGCTATCGCTCTGTCCTTTTACGGAGAGCGATACGATTGCTGCCTGACCGGGGGCGACAAACAGCGTCCGCTGCAGAATGCCATCGCGCAGGTTCGGATAGTACCAGGGTTCTATGGCACCCGTCATGTAGAGCGGCATCCATCCCTGCACGGCTTCCCACATCTCGTTCATGTCGCGCCCGATGGAGTGGATGATGCAGATGCGGCTGCCGTTTGCGATTAGCTGTAGCATCAGCGACGCCCACGTCTGGATAAAGACCGGGTCTTCCATCATCCAGGTGATGTCCTCGTCGGAGCGCAGCAGAAGGGTCTGAGGCGTACCTGTCTCGCAAAGGCTGGTCAAGAAGTTGACGACACAGTCTCTTCGGCCTGCGTTTCCATAATAGTACGTGGCGGATACTGGATTCCCTTCCGACGATTTGTATTTCATCGACGATTCCGGCATCGAACGGCTGTCCGTCTGCATGGCCGCGAGGAGCTTCGCGACAGGATCTTCTTTCGCTTTTTCTCCCGCCAGCCAGAGCCGGATGATCTCGGCCGCTTCGTTCTCGTCTTCCGGCCAGTATCCCTGCGGACTCAGTTCCTGCGCCGCAGCTGCCTTCTGATACTCTTCACGTATGCCGCGCGCAAAGAAAAGCCCCGCGGGTTCGACGAAGGGCTGGCCCTTTGGCAAGCCCCGCTTGCCGCTGCGGATGCGGCTGATATACGACGTGTCGAAATGCAGCGACCGGCCGAGTTCGCTGTTGCGTGTGTTTGTGAGGGTCATGAGGAAATCGATCTTTTCTGCGAGCGTTTTTGCCATGGGAGGCCTCCTTGCAGATAGTATCTGCGAGATTATTATAAAGCCTTGCCGGGGTATTGTACAGAAAAAGTGGCACGATTCGTGCCTAAAACTGGCATTGCCAAAATGCCGCAGTTAAAGACAATCGTTGATTATTCTCTTAAAATATGATTGGAGCATTTTTTGCTTTCGCATTGTCTATATTTCGCTTTCTGAAGAAAAGGAGGCTTTGCTTATGAGAAAACTGTTGAGTATACTGCTTGTCCTGGCATTGTGTGTTGGATTGATGCCGGCGATGACAGTACGTGCCGCTTCCAACGAAGTGTATGTGGCTGGAACACAGGTTTATTCCGGCAGTACTACGTACTGGAAGAGCAATAGCACAAACACGGGTATCGAGGCCGGAACAGACAGTGATTACAATGTCATGTTCACACCTGCGTCCGGCGGAAATCCTGCCACATTAACATTAAAAAATTTCACGTTCAGCGGTCCCGGGCGCATTTACAGCAATGCTGCATATGTCATTTATACTGGCCTGAGCACCATGAATATTACATTGATCGGAACCAATACGATCACCCAAACCGCGGGAGACTCAGTCACGGAAAGTTATGGTGTTTATTGTCTGGGCTCAGGCACCAATCTGTCCATCGGCGGCGAAGGATCATTAAGCATAATGGCTGGACCAACCCAGAACAGTTATGGTATTTATGGCGATTACAGCGCGAACATCTCCATAACCGGCGGCACGATAACTGCTGTCGCCGGAGATACAGACGGTTCATGGGGAAATAGTATCGGAATCGGAACATACAACGCAGGAAGCATCACGATATCCGGAGGTACTGTGAGCGCAGCAGGCGGCGAAGCCCCAAATGCAAGTTTCAGCTGCGGTCTTTATACCGGCAATAGTGACATTACCATCAGTGGAACAGCAAATGTCACGGCAACAGGCAAAGCCGCTAAAGCATACAGTTATGGGATCGTGATCAATAGCAATTCCAGCGGCAATATCAATATATCCGGAGGTGCTGTTACTGCTAGTGCCACTTCCACCACCGGAACGGTTTCGGCTCTGAGCAAAGCTCCCACTTTGGCGACCGGCGTTACGGCCGGCGGCAGTACAAATGCAACCGGCAGCGGGTCAGTGGTATATGATGAAGCGGAGAATGGAACTTACAAATGGTTCCAGGCACCTTTCACCGGAACTGAGTACGACCTCTATATCGGCGGGGTAAGGATCACCGACGGGAATAAAGATGGCATTACAGCGGCTATCAACGCCCTGAATGCCGGGTCGGCAACAGGGAGCGCAAGTTTTGACAGTGATTCCAATACACTTACTTTAAACGATTTTACGGTCACTTCTGTCAACTGTACAGGAGGAAACGAATACGACTATCATGGCCTCTATTATGAAGGAAGTTCTGCCCTTACTATCAACATAAACGGGACAAATTCCATTACTGCGCGCGACAGAAATGGCGGACCTTCCGCAGGCATTTGCACATATGCTGCAGACCTCAGCTTTACTGGAACCGGCAAATTAGCTGTAAATGCAGGGAGCACTACCGGCACTGGCAACAGCATAGGCATATTTGCAGGCAAAATTAGCAGCAGCGATATATCTGTTGACGGACCTGATGTTGAGGCTTACGGAAAATCGACAACCAACGGTAGTTTTTATTCATACGGCATCTCGTGCGACGCGCTTACCGTGAATTCCGGAAGCGTAAAGGGCTTTGGAGGACTTTCCCGCATCAGTTACGGTATTGATGCAAAGTCATCTATTGCTATAGATGGCGGTACTATAGTGGGTACAAGTGCCGATCTTACTGATAGCCAGCCTGACTATCAGGAGTCCAGAGGCATTTCCAGCAAATCCATAACAGTGGAGGGCGGAACTTTGACCGCACAGGGCGGTGATGCTCCAAAAGGCAACACGCTCGGGATCGATATAGAAAGCGGAGGACGCGGAATCACGGTCAATGCCGGAACTGTAACAGTAACAGCAAAGTCTGGAAGAGCTTTCAGCTACGGTATTAACAGCCGACGCGATATCCAAATTAACGGCGGAAATGTTACTGTTCAATCCGGAAAAACCTCAGCCGCCGGATCTACGTATGGAAGCTATGGCATCAGCTTCAACGGCAGCAGTTTAAAAGTGACTGTTTCAGGAGGAAGCCTTACTGTAAACAGCGGCAACTCCGCAGAGGATAGCAAAGGTATCCGTAACGGAAAATTAAATGTTACTGGGGGAGACGTTAGCGTCACTTCTGGAACAGCCGTAAATACGAGCAATGGGGTCGACGGTTGCGATATTTCAGGCGGCAGCGTTCTTTTGAGATCCGGTGATGCTTCGGTCACCCGTGCTGTAACTGATTCCGGAAGTACGGATATAGATGCTTCTCTTACTGCTATTGCATCTGTAAATTTTGACGGAAGCAATTCAGAACCATATATTTCCGCAAGTCACGACACTTACAGATATATTTATGTATCGCTTCCTTCCTATGATGTTACTGTCTCCGCAGGAACCGGTATGACCTTGACTTTCGGCACAGTAAGTCAGACCGGACTCTCCGGTGCCATGACGGATGTAGTGTTTACCGCAAACGAAGGATACTATTTCCCGGATCCTTATTCCTCTGCGGGAACGACGAACGGAGTGACCGTCACTCGTGACAGTTATACGCAAATTACGGTTTCCGGCACGCCTACGGCAAACACAACAATAAACCTTAGTCCCGCAACGGCAAAGACAAAACTTCCGACCCCGGCCGCGAGCTTTGCCTTGACCGGCGATTCCGATATGGAGATATCCGGTCTTATTGACGGTACAACATACCGTGTTGGCTTCCCTGATGGAGGTGCAGCAGATTTTACTGTAAGCGGTTCAAAATTGACATTGTCCGGCATTGTCGCGGGAAACTACAGCATTAAGTCTATAGCTACAGGAAGCAACGCAAATGAGCATTTTGATTCCGATGCAGCAGAAGTGACTGTCACTAAGGCTACTGCACCAACCGGCGTGGGCAAGACCGATTGCAACACAACCGCCAACGATGACGGTACCATCACCGGTGTTGATAACACCATGGAATACCAGAAGTCCGGCGACTCTGCCTGGACGGCTGTTACCGGAACTTCTGTCACAGGCCTCGTTCCCGGAACGTATTCCGTAAGGATCGCTGCTGCGGGTATGGCGCTTGCTTCTGATGCTGTAAGTGTCACGATAGCTGAATATACAGCACCCAAGGCCGACACGCCGGTCTTCACACCTGGTTCGCAGAGCTTTACGGATTCGATCGACGTTACGATCACCTGCGCGCTGAACGGCGCGATCGTTTACTACACGGACGACGGAAGCACGCCGAGCGCAACGAACGGGACCGTCACGACCGGAGCGGCGATCACGCTAGACGCAACGAAGACGCTGAAGGCTATCGCTGTTATGACCGGTTACGATGACAGCGATGTTGCTACGGCAACATATACCAAGACCACTCCGTCCTCCGGCGGCGGCAGTACGCCTGCTCCGGAGACTTATGCGGTAACGCCCGGCAGCGCAGAGAACGGCAAGATCACAGTGAGCCCGGAGAATGCAGCGGAAGGGGATAAGGTGACTGTTACGGTCACGCCGGACGAAGGTTACGAACTGGATTCCCTGACCGTCAAGGATAAGGACGGCAACGAGATCAAGGTCAAGGACAACGGCGACGGTACCTTCACCATCGAGATGCCGGCTTCCGAGATCGAGGTCGAGGCAACGTTCAAAGAGGCAGAAGAAACTCCAGGTACTGACGACGACTTCCCGTTTGTGGATGTCCCCGAAGACGCCTATTACCGCAAGCCTGTGGAATGGGCAGTCGAGAAGGGTGTCACGAATGGCGTCAGCGAAGACGAGTATGGCCCCGAATTGTCCTGCACCAGAGCCCAGGTGGTCACGTTCCTGTGGATCACCTGCGGCAGCGAGGATGCCGGCTCGGAGACCGGATTTGATGATGTGGACGTGGATGAGTACTACGACAAGGCGGTCGCCTGGGCCGTAGAGCAGGGCATTACGGCTGGTACTTCCGAAAACGAGTTCAGTCCGGAAATGACCATCACCAGAGCTCAGTTCGTCACGATGCTTTGGGCGGCCAAGGGCAAGCCTGAACCGGATGGCGAAATGCCGTTCAAGGATGTCCCCGAGGACGCGTATTATGCAAAGGCTGTTGCCTGGGCGTACGCGAACGACATCACGGCAGGCAAGTCCGCCGATAGCTTCGCGCCGGACGATCCCTGCACGAGAGGTCAGATCATGACGCTCCTGTACAACGCATACGGTGAATAGCGCCACCCTCGGCCTTTAGGCGCAATTCATAAAAAACGGATGGTCCTTCGGGGCCGTCCGTTTACTTTGCTCTTGATTGACATTATTTTACATTTATTGTATATTGTCTATACTTCTTCTCGCGGGGGCGGAAAGGAAGAAGAATGGATAGCAAAAAGAACACGAACAGACAGTACAAGGACAGGCTGTTTAAGGTGATTTTTGGGTCACCGGAGCATAAGGAATATGCCTTATCGTTGTACAATGCGGTGAATAACAGTCATTATACGGATGCGGAGCTGCTGGATTTTTACACGATAGAAAACGTCGTTTACATGGGTATGAAGAATGATCTTTCCTTTATATTCGACGCTACTCTTAACCTGTATGAGCAGCAGAGCAGTTTCAATCCCAATATGCCTTTACGCGGATTGATGTATCTGTCGAAACAGTACGAAAAGTATGTGGAGGACCATCATTTAAACGTTTACAGGGGTACGCTCTGCAAGGTTCCGGCGCCCCGGTATATCGTGTTTTACAACGGCAATGACATCCAGCCGGACAAGAGGGAACTAAAACTGTCAGATGCTTTTATCACATCGATCCATGACGCCGCATTGGAAGTTACTGCAATCATGCTGAACATCAATTTTGGACAGAACAAAAAGATCATGAAAACATGCGCGCCCCTCAATGACTACTCAAAGTTTGTTTCTTATGTTAAAATGAACCAGAGAAAAGGCCTTGCAGTACAGGATGCTGTAAGCATAGCGGTAGAAAAGGCTATCGAGGAGAATCTTCTGGATGGTTTCTTCGCGGAACACAGGGCGGAGGTGATCGGGATGATTTTAACGGAATACGATGAAGAGTTCGTCCACAAAGGCTGGTTTGAGGATGGGGTAAAAAAAGGGCAGATAGATATTATAAAAAGCATGCTCGCATTCGGCATGACGCCTGAGAAGATATCCGAATGTACAAAAATCCCCTTAGAAACAATACGAAACATACAGGCATAAAAAACGGACGGTCCTGCGGGGCCGTCCGTTTTTAAAGCCGCAAAGTTGTCGCCGGGAACCGTCCCCAGCGGCACTTTTTATAATTCCTCTGTCTCCACCTCGCTGAACACTTCCTCCAGCTGGGCGTCGAATTCGCGGAACCACTCCGCGGCGCCTTCTCCGGAAGAAGAGTCGTAGACCACGGTGCCCGCCAGGACCGTCAGATCGGCCCGCAGCGCGTAGAAATCCTCCGGGGTCGATAAAGTGAACGGGTCGGCGGAAAAGACCGCGAAATCGGCGGATTTTCCTTCGGACAGCGTGCCAAGCCCGTGCTCGCCGAGCCGCCAGGCGGCCCATTCCGTTCTCTGGGTCAGCATGTCCTCGGGCGTGCCGGTGAGGGGCAGGGCGCCGCGCAGGGGAAAATCATAGAAATCGCCGGTGTAGACGTCCGCTTTTTCCTCGTCCGTAAAGCTTTCGTCGTGGGCGACGATGAACGCGCGCTTCGGGTACGCCGTGGAAAGGTGACCCATAATCTCCATGGTCTTCAGCACCATCGGGCGGTCCAGCACGTCGACGCGGACGGAGTAGCCCTTATCCGCGGCAGCGGATGCCATATCCTTCAGGTACTCGGGCGTCATGTACGCCGCGTCTTTTTCTTCGGCAGCCGCCGTCATGTAGAGGAAGTTGAAGTTCACAAGGCCCTGCAGTTCAGAGCAGGCCGTCCGCCTGCGGTCCAGATTGTACATCACGGACATCGGTGTCAGCATGCGCTTCAGGGGCAGGGACCCGAAATACCTCTGCTTGATCAGTCCAGCCTGGAAGAACTCCAGCAGCAGATTGCGGTACATGTTGTCGAAAAACGTACAGACTTCCAGGTTGAGCACGGACGTGAAGCCTTTCCCGGCGTAATCTTCCGCGATCGCGAAAGCCTTTTTTGCCATCTCGGCGTAATCGAGCGCTACGATGGTATTGAACACGTAGTTCGGCGTGACCGCGACCTCGAACGTCTCTGCTTCCGCTCTTTCCTTCACCATCTGCTGCGCCGTGTGGTTCATCCGCATGCTCACGGAATCCTCTCCGATGATGAGCAGGGGGATCCCGGGGCAGGCGTCGTCCAGCACCGGCAGATCCTCTTCTTCGGAGAACCAGCCGTAGGCCAGGATGAACTCGCAGGGATCGTGAGAAGCGGCCCACGCGTCGACCATGGCGGCGACTTCTTCCGCGGAGAGCCCGGCGTGCAGCTTGAGATAGCTGCCTTCCATGACGTCTGCGGCGGGCGTTCCCGTCAGGTCGATGAAGCCCGGGACAAGGAACCGTCCCTGCAGATCCGTCACCTGCGTATCGGGTCCGATGAGGGGCGCGATCTCTTCTTCAGAACCCGCCCGCAGGACTTTTCCGTCCTTGCAGGCGATGGCTGTCGCGTCCTCCGTTTCTGGGTCGAGCGTATAGAGGCGGCCGTTCCGGAACACGGAATCGGCGTACGTTTTCTTTTTGAATAATCCGAATGCCATAATGTCCTCCGTTCGCCTAATATGTTATACTTTAAAAAGAGCGATTTCAAGGAGGAAGCCATGGAATACACCTATGATTATTACAGGAAAAGCGCGGACTATATCCGCTCCGTCATCGGTGATTTCGAACCCGAGATCGGACTCATCCTGGGCACCGGCCTGGGCAAGTTCAGCGCCCGCATCGAAGACCCGGTGGAGATCCCCTATAAAGACATCCCGAACTATCTGGTAAGCACGGCTCCCGGCCATTCCGGCAAGCTGATCTTCGGCACTGTCGAAGGCCGCAAAGTCATGTGCATGTCCGGAAGATTCCACACATACGAGGGCTACAGCTTCGAGGAACTGTCCATCCCCGTGCGCGTCATGAAGCTGATGGGCGTCAAGCTCCTGGTCGCGACGAACGCGGCGGGCGCCGTGAACGTCGACTACCGCCCCGGCGACGTCATGATCATCAAGGACCACATCAAACTCAACGGTTTCTCGCCCATGCGCGGGCCGAACGTGCCGGAATTCGGCGACCGTTTCTTCGATATCAGCGACCTGTACTGCAGGGAACTGCGGCAGATCGCGGAGCAGTGCGGCGAGGACAGCGGCCTGACGATCCACGAAGGCGTGTATTTCTTCTTCCCGGGTCCGCAGTTCGAGACTCCGGCGGAAGTACGGGCTGCCCGCATCCTGGGTGGCGACGCCGTGGGCATGTCCACGGTCACCGAGACCCTGACGGCCGGCCACTGCGGCATGCCGGTGCTGGGACTGTCCCTCATGACGAACATGGCGGCCGGCGTGCTGGAGCAGAAGCTGTCCGGCGAAGAAGTGGAGGAGACCGCGCAGCGGGTGGCTCCGCTGTTGGAAGCGTATTTCGCGAAGGTGCTGAAGGCGCTGCCGCACTATGAATAAGATAAGGTTTTTATGAGTATTCTGTTTAAAAACTGCAAACTGCTGCTGCGTTCGGAAACGCCGGACGGTTCGCCTGCGTACCGGGCAGAAGACGGCTTTCTGGGCGTGGATGGCAAGATCATCGACTATATCGGCACGCAGCGGCCGGAAAAGGAATACGGCGAGGAGAAGGACATGGGGGGCAATCTGCTGATGCCCGGCCTCGCGAACGCCCACGGCCACGCCGCTATGACCCTGGTGAGGGGCGTGGGGAGCGACCTGTCCCTGCAGGACTGGCTGTTCGGTTCCATCGTGCCCATCGAAGACCGCATGACCCCGGAACAGGTCGTGTTCGGCACGCAGTACGCCATCCTGGAGATGCTGGCCTGCGGCACAACGGTCTACGCGGACATGTATTCGTTCCCCGTTGAATGCGCGCAGGCGGCGGCGGAGAGCGGCATCAAGGCGAACATCCCGCGGCCGCTCATCTGTTTCGATCCCCAGATGGAGGCGGATGACTGCGACCGCATTCAGGAGACCCCGGCCATGTTCCGGGCGATCGACGGCATGGGAGACGGCCGCGTGCTGGCGGATTTCTGCATGCATTCCGAGTACCTGACCACGGAGAAGACCGTGCGCCGCTACGCGGAACTGTGCAAAGAATTCGGCGCCCGCATGCAGGTGCACCTGTCCGAAACGAAGAAGGAACACGACGAGTGCATCGCCCGCCACGGGCTGACGCCCATGGCGTATTTCGAAAAGCTGGGCGTGCTGGACAATCCGACGTACGCGGCGCACTGCGTGTGGTGCACGGACGCGGACCTGGATATCGCGGCGAAACACGGCGTCACCATCGCCCACAACGCGACGTCCAACCTGAAGCTGGGAAGCGGCTTCGCGCCCATCCCGCAGGCGCTGAAGAAGGGCATACGCATCGCGCTCGGCACGGACGGCTGCGCGTCGAACAACAACCTGAACCTGTGGGAAGAGATGCATCTGGCCGCGATCGTCCATAAGGGTCATACCGGCGATCCGACCGTCGTCAGCCCGCATCAGGTGCTGGATATGGCCACCCGGAACGGCTGCCTGGCCATGGGAAGAACGAACAGCGGCGTGCTGGAGGAGGGCAGGGACGCGGATCTCATCTGCGTGGACCTGAACGCCCTGCACATGCAGCCTGCGCTGGATATTCCCGCGCTCCTCGTGTACAGCGCGCAGGGCTCCGACGTGCTCATGACCATGGTTGACGGTAAGATCCTTTATGAAAAGGGCGAATTCCTGACTTTAGACAAGGAATATGTAATGAAAGGCTTTAAAAAGAGCTGTGAAGAATTATTAGGTATTTAGCGCATCTTCGGACCGGCCAAACCCGCTCGGCCCGCTTTCGTCGCTTCGCTCCGGCGCTTGCAGACGACCTCGCTTGGTTTGACCGGCTCTTCAGCTGCATTTGAATAATTAAAGTATCATATGGGGAGGGTGACAGTCTGTTCGAGGTCCATCGGGGATACCGGTTCTTAGCGATTGGCGAGCCGTAAGGCGAAGACAGAGCTTAGAACCGCTGTTGGGGCCACGCTGAGCGAGAGCGTGTCCGAGAACAGACTGTTACCTCCCCGTAACCAAGGAGTATAACATGGAACGACAAGACGAAGGCATGGCCTTCCTGCTGCAGTACGAGAACATCGCCTGGTTCGACAAAGGCAAGGTCCGCATCCTGGACCGCCGCGTCTATCCTGAGGTGAAATTCGTGACCTGCAAGAGCCACCGGGAAGTCGCGCAGGCCATCACCGACATGGTCACCCAGTCCTGCGGCCCCGATGTGGCCGCGCCCCTGGGCATGGCCCTGGCTGCCTGGGAATGCAGAGGAAAGACCGGAGAGGAACAGCTGGCCTATCTGAAAGATGCCGCCGAGACGATCTCGAACGCCCGTCCCACGACGAGAGCCCGCCTGCAGATCGTTTGCCAGCAGTGTTATGAAGCCGCGGAAAAGGCGATCGCGGAGGGCAGGGAGCCCCTGGACGACGTGTTCACCGAAGCCGTCGAGATCAACAACCGCCGCTATGCGAAGATCGCGAAGGCCGCGGATTACCTCGTGGACATGATGCCCTACCGGGGCAAGGTCATGACCCAGTGCTTTGCGGAGACCATCCTCGGCGCCATGCTGCGGGAGATCAAAAAGCGCAATCTGGACATCAAACTATTCTGCCCCGAGACCCGCCCGTATTTCCAGGGCGCGCGGCTGACGGCGACCGTCGCCCGCGACATGGGCTTCGACGTGACGCTCATCACGGACAACATGCCCGCGTTCGTCATGAAGAACGAAGGCATCGACCTGTTCACGTCCGCGGCGGACGCCATCTGCGTGGACGGCCACGTGGTGAATAAAGTGGGCACGTACCAGATCGCCATCGCGGCGAAGTATCACGGCATTCCTTACTTCGTCAGCGGCAAGCCCGAGATCGACCACCCGACGATCCAGTCGGTGAACATCGAGATGCGCGACCCGGATTTCGTGCTGCAGGCCATGGGCGTACGCACGGCTGCGGAAGGGGTCAAGGGGTATTATCCCAGTTTCGACATTACGCCGCCTCACCTCGTGAGCGGTGTGGCCACGGACAGGGGCATCTTCTCGCCCTACGACCTGGCCAGATATTTTGACGGAATGAGTATGGCAGAGATGAAGGAGTTGATGGTGTAGCCATGAGACTGTACACGGTAGAAAAAGACGGAAAGAGATTTGTCGCGGCAGGATACGCGGGAAGCGAAGGCCTGTGGCCGGTCAAAGAGTGTTTCGGCATCGAAGCGGACTGCATGCTGGACATCGTCTGCTGCGGCGAAAAACAGGCGCAGCTGGCGGCGTTCGAAACGAAGCCGGAAGGAGAAGCGCCCCTTAAGCTGGCGGACGTTACGCTCTGCGCGCCCATCCCCAATCCCGTGGGCGACGTGATGTGCCTGGGCGTCAACTATTACGCGCATCTGGTGGAATCCAACAAGGCGGGCCACGTTTCCCTGGCGCAGAAGGGCCACACGGTCTACTTCTCCAAGAGAGTGAACGAGGCGGTCGCCTGCGGCGGCGTCATCCCCAGCCACAGAGATATCTGCGACAGGCTGGATTACGAAGTGGAACTGGGCGTGGTCATCGGCAAAGACGCGGTGAAAGTGCCCAGAGAAGATGCGCAGGGCTGTGTGTTCGGTTATACGATCGTCAACGATATCTCCGCCCGCAACATCCAGGAAGAGCATAAGCAGTGGTACTTCGGCAAGAGCCTGGACGGCAGCTGTCCCATGGGTCCGTGCATCGTGACCGCCGCGGAATTCGGCGATCCGGCCGGCCATGCGATCTGCTCGATCATCAACGGCGAACTGCGCCAGAATTCCAATACGGAACTGATGATGCAGGACGTGCCCGGGCTGATCGCGGAGCTTTCTTCCGGGGTCACGCTGAAGGCGGGCACCGTGATCGCGACCGGCACGCCCGCAGGCGTCGCCATGGGCATGAACCCGCCGAAGTGGCTGCAGCCGGGCGATACGGTGGAGTGTAAGATCGAAGGCATCGGAAGCCTCATCAATACCATAGGAGAATAAAGGAGAACAACATGAAACCTGAGATCATCA
>JAFPXN010000055.1 GCA_017412505.1 Bacillota bacterium
AACGGCCTGCGTATTCGCTGAATTACCTGACACCAAAGCAGTACCGCGAGTCGTTTTCAGCACAAACGACAGTCTGATCTCACATTGACGTCTGCAATATTTTTAAATTAACGTGTCCAATTTTCGTTGACTAGTGCAGTCCAAACCACGCGTTCAACGCGTGGTTATGATTAGGCAAAAGGGGGTTTGCTGTGAAGATCAAAGTAGAAAAAAAGACGCTGGCGGAGGTCCGGGCGCTGCCCGCTCCGCCGCGAAGAAAGCCGGTGCGGCCTGCCCGTCTCTGGCGCTGGGTCATGAAGACCGCGGGCGCGGGAGATCTGAAGGACGCCCAGTTTTCCTATACGCTGAAAGGGCTGGACCGCATCCCGGACGAGCCCTGCCTCGTCGTGATGAACCACTCCAGCTTTATCGACCTGGAGATCGCGGCGAAAGTCCTGTACCCGCATCCGTTCAACATCGTCTGCACGTCCGACGGGTTCGTGGGCAAAGACGCTCTGATGCGCCGCATCGGCTGCATCCCGACGAACAAGTTCGTGACGGACGTGGGCCTGATCGCCGATATGTCCTATGCGCTGCGCGAGCTGAAGGATCACGTGCTGCTGTATCCGGAGGCCAGCTACACTTTCGACGGCTGCGCGACGCCGCTGCCCGCCCGTATGGGTGTGCTGCTGAAGAAACTGAAAGCGCCGGTGCTGTTCATCAGAACGGACGGCGCGTTCCTGCGGGACCCGCTGTACAACTGCCTGCAGAAGCGCAAGGTGAAGGTGAGCGCCGAAGTGAGCCTGCTGTTCTCCGCGCAGGACGTGCAGGAGAAGCCTGCCGCCGAACTGACAGCCTGGCTGGAGGAAGCGTTCAAATTTGATAATTTCCGGGAGCAGCAGGAGAGGGGCATACGCATCGAAGAACCGTTCCGCGCGGACGGTCTGCACCGCATCCTGTACAAGTGTCCGAAGTGCGGCGAAGAAGGCGCGATGGAAGGCAAGGGTACGCAGCTGACCTGCAAGGCCTGCGGCGCTTCCTGGACGCTGGACGAGGCCGGCTGGCTGCAGGGCAACGCGGAAGAAGGGACCGCCCACATCCCGGACTGGTACGCCTGGGAAAGACAGGCGGTGCGGCAGGAACTGGAGAACGGAACATATCAATTGGACTGCCCGGTGCGCATCCTCGTCTACCGGGACCGCAAGGCGATCTACGATATCGGCAGAGGCCGTCTCGTCCACGATACGTCCGGATTCGTGCTGACGGATGAAGAGGGGCAGGAGATCTATGCGCAGGGTCCCGCCAAATCCTACAGCCTGTACGCGGACTATTACTGGTACGAGATCGGCGACGTTATCTGCATCGGCGACAACGACATGCAGTTTTACTGTCTGCCGGAAGGGAATGTGCCGGTGGCGAAGGCGCGGCTTGCGACGGAGGAACTGTTCAAGCTGACGAAAAAGAAATCTCCGAAACCGTCTCCGGCAGGAGTATAATCAAAGAAAGAAACGAAAGGAGAAACAACCATGGCTACACCGCATAATACCGCAGAAAAAGGCGATTTTGCAAAGACCGTACTGATGCCCGGCGATCCGCTGCGGGCGAAGTATATCGCAGAACACTATATCGAGAATCCCAAGCTCGTCAACAACGTGCGCGGCGTGCAGGGTTACACCGGAACTTATAAAGGCGTTCCCGTCAGCGTGATGGCCAGCGGCATGGGCATGCCCTCCATGGCGATCTACAGCTACGAACTGTTCAATTTCTACGGCGTAGAGAACATCCTGCGCGTGGGCTCTGCCGGCGCGGTCTCCATGGAACTGAAGGTCCGCGACATCGTGCTTGGCCAGGGCGCCTGCACGTCTTCGTCCATGCAGGACAACTTCGGGGTCAACGGCCACTTCGCGCCGATCGGCAGCTGGGATCTGCTGAAGTGCGCGGCGGACATCTGCGAAGAGAGAAAGCTCCGCTACAAAGCCGGCAACCTGATCTCCTCCGATATCTTCTACAACGACGATCCGTCCTTCAACCAGCCGTTCGTCAATCTCGGCGCGCTGGCGGTGGAGATGGAGGCGGCCGCCCTGTACATGAACGCCGCGAGAGCGGGCAAGAGAGCGCTGGCGATCTGCACGATCTCCGACCACATCCTGACCGGCGAAGCGACGTCCGCGGAAGAGCGTCAGAACACGTTCAACGAGATGATGGAGCTCGCTCTGGAAGTCGCCGTGAGGATGAATGACAAATAACCGTCTCGCAAAAGCGATCCTTTTTATGGTGGCGTCCGCGTTCTGCAGCGCCATGATGTCCACCTGTACGAAACTTGTGCCCGGCGTGCCGGCGATGGAGAAGACGTTTTTCACCGCGCTTGTCTGCATGATCGCGGCCTGGGTCGTACAACTGAACCGCCATCACGAGCCGCCGCATTTCCTGAAGAAGGATCTCAAAGACCTGACGCTGCGGGCGGTGTACGGCATCATCAGCATGTGGCTGACGTTCTGGTGCGCGTCCGCGATGGACATCGGCGACGCGACGGCGCTGTTCAATCTGGGGCCTTCGTTCACGATGCTCTACGCGCATTTCGCCATGGGCGAGCGCTTCGACCGCAGGCAGGCCCTGCTGGTGGGGCTGGCGTTTATCGGCGGGCTGTTCGTGGTCAAGCCGAGCTTTTCCAACGTCAACCTGGTGCCGGCGCTGGCGGCGGTGCTGTGCGGCGCCATCGGAGGCGTGGCGCACGCGTACGTCCGCAAACTCGGGGCGTACAACAAGGTCGAGGGCAACGCGGTGATCCTGTACAATTACACGTTTTCCGCGGCTGTCGAACTGCTGCTGTGCCTGAAGATCTTCGTGATCCCGGACGGACGCCAACTGCTGTTCATGCTGGCGGCAGGTGGCTTCTGCTTCCTCACCCAGGACTGCATGACCATCGCGTTCACGCTGGCATCCGCCAGCGAAGTCTCGGTGTACAAGTACTCGCAGATCATCATCTCGTCTGTCATAGGCATGGTGCTGTTCGCGGAGTTTCCGGACGCGCTCAGCGTGGCGGGCTACGTGATCATCATCGGCGCGGCCGTGATCATGTGGAAGTACAACGCGTCTTTGAAAGAAGAATAAACCAATCACGGGGACGGGGGCGTGTCAGGTTTTCACAAAAACCTGAC
>JAFPXN010000056.1 GCA_017412505.1 Bacillota bacterium
ACCATGGACGACATCGTCAAGTGCCAGATCTTTATCCGTACGCAGGATGACTTCGCGGAAATGAACGGAGTCTACCGCACGTATTTCGACGAAGCGAAAGGCTTCCCCGCCCGCATCTGCACTTACGGCGCCAAGCTGTATGACGGCCTGGCGGTGGAGATCACCTGTGTGGCGGCAGTAGAAGAGTAGAAAAACTTTTTAAAAGAATGTCAGCAAAAATGTGTTGACATTCTTTTTTTATTGTGTAAAATAAAATTGTATCAAATATAAATCACAGCCAACCCGATCTGTTATAAACGCATCAAGGAGGACAAAATGAATTTTTACGATCTGACTGTTATGAACGCCGAAGGCGAAGAAGTGTCCATGAAGGAATTCGAAGGCAAAGTGGTCCTGGTGGTCAACACCGCGACGGGCTGCGGCTTCACCCCGCACTATAAGGATCTGGAGGAAATGTACGAAAAGTTCCATGATCAGGGCTTCGAGATCGTCGACGTTCCCTGCAACCAGTTCGCAGGCCAGACGCCGGGCACCGACGAAGAGATCCACAGCTTCTGCCAGCTGACCTACGGTACACAGTTCCCGCAGATGAAGAAGGCTGACGTCAACGGTGAAAACGCCATCGAACTGTTTAAGTACCTGAAGAGCCAGAAGGGCTTCGAAGGCTTCGGCAAGGGACCCATGGCGCTGGCGATGGGCGCGATGCTGAAGAAGATCGACAAGGATTACAAGAACAACCCCGAGATCAAGTGGAACTTCACGAAGTTCCTGATCGACCGCCAGGGCAACGTCGTCGCCCGCTTCGAACCCACCGAAAAGATGGAGGACGTGGCGAAGGCTGTCGAAAAACTGATGTAAGAAAAATCGCACGGAAGGAAAGAACCATGCAGTACGACCCCGATGAGGCCTTAAAACTGAAGAATCAGATCTGCTTTCCGCTGTACGCGGCGGCGCGAAGGATCACCGGGGCCTACACCCCTTACCTGAAACCGCTCGGGCTCACCTACACCCAGTACATCGCGTTTATGGTGCTCTGGGAACAGGACGGGCTGTCCGTGAGCGAGATCTGCAGCCGCCTGTGTCTGGATTCCGGCACAGTGACCCCTTTATTAAAGAAGATGGAGACGGCCGGCTGGGTACGGCGCCGCCGCAGCGCGGAAGACGAGCGCAGCGTGCAGATCTTCCTTACAGAGGAGGGCAGGGCCATGAAGCAGAAGGTTTCCGACGTGCCCCGGCAGGTGGGCAGCTGCTTCTGCCTGAACGCTGAAGACGCGCAGAAGTTGTACGTGCTGCTCTATCAGATCTTGGCGCCGGAATGCAAGGCGGAATAGGAGAAACGTTATGGAAAAGAATCGCGATCAGATCATCATCCGCACCAGTATCACGGGCATCATCGCCAACGTGTTCCTGGCGGCGTTCAAAGCCTTCGTCGGCATGGCGTCCCACTCGGTCGCCGTCGTGATGGATGCGGTCAACAACCTGAGCGACGCGCTGTCGTCCCTCATCACCATCATCGGCACGAAGCTGGCTGGCAGGGCGCCGGATAAGAAGCATCCGATGGGCCACGGGCGCACGGAATACCTGAGCGCGGCGATCATCTCGATCATCGTGCTGTACGCGGGCGTTACTGCTTTCGTGGAATCCGTCAAGAAGATCATCCATCCGGAGACGCCGGACTACTCGAAGCTGTCCCTGCTGATCATCGCCGTGGCGGTGGTCGTCAAGATCCTGCTGGGACTGTACGTGAAGAAGACAGGCGAGAAAGTAGATTCGGACGCGCTGGTTGCCTCCGGCAGCGACGCGCTGTTCGACTCCATCATCTCCGGCTCCACGCTGGTGGCGGCGCTCATCTTCATCACGACGGGCAAGAGCCTGGAAAGCTGGCTGGGCGCGGTCATCGCGCTGTTCATCATCAAATCCGGCATCGAGATGCTGCGCGAGACGCTTTCTTCCATCATCGGCGAGCGCATCCCCGCGGAGACAGCCATGGCCGTCAAGGACGCCATCAATTCCTTCGACGAGGTCAGCGGCTCCTACGATCTGATCATCCACAACTACGGTCCCGAGACCCTGGTCGGCTCCGTGCACATCGAAGTGCCCGATACGATCACGGCGCACCGCCTGGACGAACTGCAGAGAGCCATCATGCGCAAGGTCATGCAGGAGACCGGCGTCGTCATGACGGGCATCTCCGTGTACGCGAAGAACACGCAGAGCGAAGAGATCAAGGCGATGGAGGATTTTGCCCGCAAGACGACGTTTGCTCACGAGCATACGCTGCAGCTGCACGGATTCTACGTGGATGAACCCGAGAAACGCATCACGTTCGACGTCGTGATCGGCTACGAGGAGAAGGACCCGGCGAAAGTGATCGAAGAGATCCGTTCCGCCATGCAGGAAAAGTACCCGGATTACAAGTGTTACGTAACTCTGGATTATGACATCTCCGACTGAACCGCTTTTATTGACAAAAACCCCGCAGTTTCAACAACTGCGGGGTTTTCTTTGCATTACCGTATTATTTTTTCAGTGTGTTTTTGATCGCCTGGAACGTCGCTTCGCTGATGTAATGTTCCACCCTGCAGGCGTCGTCTACGGCGGTCTGTTCGTCTACGCCGATGCGGCGGAGAGCTTCTGACAGTACGTTGTGTCTCTCGTAGATGTTTTCGGCGATCGCAAGGCCTTCTTTCGTGAGCGTGATGGCGCCGTCGGACTGCACGTCGATGTACCCGCGGTCTTTCAGCAGGTGCATGGCGCGGCTGACCGAAGGCTTGGAATAGCCCATCTCTTCGCCCACGTCGATAGCGCGGACCATCTTCAGGCGCTTGGACAGCACCAGGATGGTCTCCAGATACATTTCGCCGGATTCTTTCATTGCCATGATCTTACTCCTCCGCTTTCATTATACAATGGATCGGCGGAAAATTAAAACACTTCTTCGCACTCCGTCATGACCTGTCTGCGGACGTATTCGTCGTGGTCGATCATGCGGTCTTCGTATTCCATTTCGCCCGTCTGATTGTCATACGGGTCGAATCTCCAGTGCTTCTTTTCGATGTCGAACATCTGGTGGAACGCATTGTTCGCCACCATTCTGCCCGGGTCGAGGTTGCCGAAATAGAACTTCCGGGACTCCTCGTTTCCGCTGCGTTCCGATCCTGCGCCGAAAGAGCCGTCCGCGTACAGCCAGCCGTAGGGCGCGATATAGAATCTGGCCCAGTCGTGGGCGCCCACGTCGAACGGTTCCGCGTCGAGACCGCTCTGCCACTGGGCGGGGACCCCTGCGATGCGGCACATCGTGATGAACAGCAGGGCGTAGATGCCGCAGTCTCCGGTATAGTTGCGGGCCATGCTCTCCGGAATATTTTCGTTGATGATGTAGTCGGGAACGAAACTGTACACGACGTTCTTCGTGATCCAGTCGTAGATCGCCCTGGCTTTCTCCAGGTTGTTCGGGCAGCCGCAGGTGACTTCCGCGGTGAGACGATTCAGATAGGGCGTAAACAGGATGTGCGGCGCCTGTTCTTCCGTGCAGAACGAGGGCTGCCAGGCGTCCGGGGTCATGTGCTCCGTATCGTGGTACCATTCGGTATGGACGTAGGAGTATTCCACCCAGAACTCCGTATTTTCCTTCAGATCGACTTCCCAGCAGATTGTGCGGGCGCGGGACGTTCCCGGAGCGACGATGCCGCCTGCGGGGTTCATACCGCGGATCTCGATCTCGCTCTGCGTCTCGCATTCCGCGGGGATGGGCAGATGAACGCGGACAAAACCGGGTTTGAAGCATTCGTCCTTGATCCGCACGGAGGCTCGGATGGTCATGCGCAGGCCCATCTTGCCGTTCGTCTTCATCTGCCTGATGGCGTAGTTGCGGAACGTTTCGTCCGTGCCGGGCATCATCGTCGGTTCGTTCTTACGGCCGGCGCGTTTCGCGATCGCGGGATCCTTGCACATGGACCCGAAGAAGCTGTCGATGTAGTAAGGAACGCCGTCGATGTAGACCCAGTGCACGCGTCCGGTGTCGATGCAGGCGTCGAACTCCTCCTCCGTGAAGTCGGGGATCTCCTGATGGATGCGGTCCATGGCCTGTTCGTAAGTATAGATGTAGTTCTGCGGGATGCGGCGCATCATCTCTTTCTGCGCGGTCAGGCAGTACTTCATCGCGTCGGGTACATCGTCCCTCTGCAAATACATGTCGATAAAGCGGTTTGCTCCCTCGAAGTCGCCGAAATCCTTGCGTTTGCGGATCTCCTTGGGCAGTCCGCAGTCGATATAGCGCAGCGTATCGTTGATATTCATGGTATGTCTCCCTTTAAAACGGGCCGGGCCCGCAGGGCCCGGCCGTTCGTTTCCGTTTTTTATTTGCTCAGCGCTTCGTCGATGGCCTTCGCAGCCGTCTTGCCTGCGCCCATGGCGAGGATAACGGTCGCTGCGCCGGTCACGGCGTCGCCGCCCGCGTAGACCATGTCTTTAGAGGTCTTGCCGGTCTCTTCTTCGGCTACGATGCAGCCTTTCTTGTTCGTTTCCAGACCTTCGGTCGTGTTCTTGATCAGCGGGTTGGGGGAGGTGCCGATGGCCATGATGACGCAGTCGACGTCCAGCACGAATTCGCTGCCGGGGATCTCGACGGGTCTTCTTCTGCCGGAGGCATCCGGTTCACCCAGTTCCATCTTAATGCACTTGATGCCGTTGACGAATCTGTCTTCGCCGCCCAGGATCTCGACGGGGTTGTTCAGGAGCATGAATTCGATGCCTTCTTCCTTGGCATGTTCGACTTCTTCTCTTCTGGCGGGCAGTTCCGCTTCGGATCTTCTGTAGACGATGTAGACGTGCTCGGCGCCCAGTCTCTTCGCGCAGCGCGCCGCGTCCATCGCGACGTTGCCGCCGCCGACGACCGCGACTGACTTGGAGTGCTTGATGGGCGTGTCAGCGCCTTCTCTGTAGGCCTTCATCAGGTTGATGCGGGTGAGGAACTCGTTGGCGGAGTAAACAGCCTTCAGGTTTTCGCCCGGGATGTTCATGAAGGAGGGCAGGCCCGCGCCGGAACCGATGAACACGGCTTCGAAGCCGAACTCGTCGCTCATGAGCTCGTCGACGGAAACGGTCTTGCCGATGACGGTGTTGGTCTCGACCTTGACGCCCAGCGCCTTCAGCCCGTCGACTTCCTTCTGCACGATGGCCTTGGGAAGACGGAATTCGGGGATGCCGTACACGAGCACGCCGCCTGCGGTGTGCAGCGCTTCGAAGACGGTCACTTCGTAACCCTTCTTCGCCAGATCGCCCGCGCAGGTGAGGCCGGAGGGGCCGGAACCGATGACGGCGACCTTGTGTCCGTTGGAAGCGGGTTTGACGGGCGCTTCCTTGGTGTTTTCGTTATGCCAGTCGGCAACGAATCTTTCGAGACGGCCGATGCCGACGGGTTCGCCCTTGATGCCGCGGACACAGTACTTTTCGCACTGGTTCTCCTGCGGGCAGACTCTGCCGCAGACGGCGGGCAGGGAGGAATCCTTGGAGATCACGTTGTAGGCGCCTTCGAAATCCTCTTCGGAGATCTTCTTGATGAAGGCGGGGATATCGATCTGGACCGGGCAGCCCTGGGTGCAGGGGTGATTCTTGCAGTTCAGGCAGCGCTGGGATTCGTCCAGAGCCATTTCCTTGGTGTAGCCGAGGGCTACTTCTTTAAAGTTCGACGCTCTTTCGACGGGGTCTTGAGAGGGCATCGGATTCTTGGTCAGGGACATATTGGGCATTTACTTCACCTCCATCTTATAGAGGTTGCATGCCTCTTCTCTGGCCTGAGCCTCGAAAGCCTTGTACATGCTGCCTCTGTCAATAGCTTCGTCGAAGTCGACTTTGTAGCCGTCGAAGTCGGGACCGTCTACGCAGGCGAACTTGGTCTTTCCGTCCACGGTAAGTCTGCAGCCGCCGCACATGCCGGTGCCGTCGACCATGATGGGAGACATGGAGACGATGCAGGGGATTCCGAAGGGCTGTACGGTCTTGGTGACGAACTTCATCATGACGATGGGTCCGATGGTGATGACTTCATCGAACTGTTCGCCGCTTTCCAGCAGTCTCTTCAGAGGCTCCGTGACCAGAGCCTTTTCGCCGTAGCTGCCGTCGTCGGTGCAGATGATGAAGTTGTTGCTTGCCGCGCGGAACTCGTCTTCCAGGATGACCAGGTCCTTGCTGCGGAAGCCGAGGATCGCCGTGACGTCAGAACCCTGCTCGTGCAGCGCCTTGACGATGGGGTAGGCGATGGCGTTGCCCACGCCGCCGCCGACGACGCAGACCTTCTTCAGACCTTCCAGGTGGGAAGCGACGCCTAAAGGACCTACGAAGTCCTGGATGTATTCGCCCTGCTGCTTGTGGTTCAGCTTTTCCGTGGTCGCGCCCACGACCTGGAAAATGATGTCCACGGTGCCAGCCTTGCGGTCGTAGCCGGCGATGGTGAGCGGGATGCGTTCGCCGTCTTCATTCACGCGAAGGATGATGAACTGTCCTGCAAGAGCTTTCCGTGCGACCATAGGCGCTTCTATGGACATGAGCGTGACGGTGGGGTTCAGCTCCCGCTTTTTAACGATTCTGTACAATGTTAGTTCCTCCTTATTTGTATTGCTGACCGTTGAAAATCGGTGTTTAGCACACTTGTTATTATTTTATCACACTGTATAGTGCAACGCAAAGGAAATCGCCCGCGCAAAAAGAATGGCAGAAAATGCCAAAACGAAGTTGACAAAATCTGGAAGTTTGCTAAACTAATGGTAAATCATTACGCAAATGGAAAAATGAGGTAAACATCGATGAAATGGAAAAGCATTGCCGGCATCGTTCTGGTCATCCTGAGCGTAGCCGCCATGTATTACTGGGAGACCCGCGGACGGGACAGTTTTCTGCTCGTGCCTGTTCTGGCGGCGTCGGACGATATCGAAGCCGGGACCATCGTCGGGGAAGAAGATTTCACCGTACTGCGCGTGCCGCCGGAAACGGTGGCCGCCGCGACGCTTACGCCATCCGAAGCGGTTTATCTGTATGGGCAGCGGGCCGGCCGCCATATCCGCAGGAACCAGCAGGTCGCGAAGGAGGACTTCGGATCCGCGGCCGCACAGGTGCCGGAAGGAAAATCCGTGTACGTGCTACCGCAGTCCTGGATCTATTCCCGCAGCAGCAGTCTGCGGGCGGGGGACAGGGTGCTGATCTATTCCATGCCGGAGAAGAAGCCATTGGGCGCCTATACGCTGGCGTTCGTAAGGGATAACGCGGAGCAGGAGGTGTTCGATACGAACCTGCCTTCCGGCGTTCTGGAACGGACGGCTCCCAGCTCGATCATCTCCAGTCTGGAGATCCTATGCACCGAACAGGAGTACTTTGCGCTGTTCGACGAGGTGCAGCTGGCCGGACCCGGCAGCCTTCTTGTTGTAATGGAGGGGAATCTATGGGCAGGATCGTAACGTTTCACGGCATCGACCATAAGGCGGGCGTCAGTCAGACCGCGCTGGGCACGGCCGAATCGCTGACGGAGAACTACCCCTACCTGAAGGTCCTTCTCATTCATATGGAAGGCCGCAGCGGACGGGAATACGCGCCGCAGATCCGGGAGAGCCTGGAAACGGTGCGCCCCTATTTGCTGGACCGCGTCCTGGACGGGCAGGAGGTCGGCGAAAAAGCGCAGTATAAAGGCAATCTGTACGTTATCGGCGGAGACGAGAACCCGGGCAGTGCCGAAGGATATCTGCCGGACATGGCGCAGTATATGCTGGACGAATTCGCGCAGCATTTCGACGTCGTGCTCTGTGACAGCGGCAGCGAGATCGAGCACGCGATGGCGCTTGGCGCATTGTTTTCCGCAGACCGGCTGTATTTTGTTCTTTCCCAGTCGGAAGTCTGTTTCCGACGGGCGGAGTGGCTGACGCCGCTGTATGAAAAACTGGATCTGGCGGAGGAACGGTTCGTTCTGTGCCGCTGCGACAAGAACTCGCCCTTTACGGCAGGCTATGCCGCTAAGCGCCTGGAAACGGACGCAGACAACATCTTCAGCGTGCGCGCCTCAAAGAGGAATTCGGACGCGGAGATCGAAAACCGCAGCCTCTACAGCTACCGGGAGAGCACATACCGTAAGGACATCGACGCGGTGGCGGAAGATATCGTCCGCGCCTTCGAGCTCGCCCGCGACGGAAAGGAGAAAAAATGGTTCAGGAGAAATTCAGTTTCAGCGAGGCGTTAAAAGCCCGCAGCGGACAAAAAGAACCGCCCCGGCCTGCGCCTCCCGTGCCTCCGGCGGCGGAGATCCCTCCCGCAGGGCGTTTCGATTTTTCTTATGAAGAACAGCGGCCTGTCCAGCGGCAGGCTTCGGAGAACTGGTCGGATTACATCGATTACAGGGGGCCGAGGCAGCGGCGCGGCATCCCGGAGGAACGGTCGTTTCCGAAGCTGTGCGAAGACGTCATGGAAGCGTTCTTCCGCGACTGGGAAGAACGGGACAGTTCCCGTTCGGCGCTGGAGATCCAGAAACGCGCGATCATCGGCTACGATAAGGAAAAGAGTTTCTTTAAGAACCGCATTGCCGATATCCTCCGCGATATGAACGCTTCCGACGCGCCGTATCCACCCTGGTACGAATCACTGACGGACGCCATCTACCATGAAAATTGGGGGCTGGCAGGCCTGGCGGAGTGGTTCCGCCCGAATTACGCCCTCAGCAGCTCCGCGAAGATCATCGGCGAGAACATGTACTTTCTGGAGAACGGCCGCATGGTTCTCAAACCCCAGAAGATCAGTAAAGAACGGAAAGACCAGCTCATCAAGGCATTCCTGCTGCTGACGCCCGAAGAGCGTATGGATAAGAGTTATCACGAGACCTACCTGCTGGACGGCACCCGCGTGACGATCTTCACGGCGCCCATGGCCAAAGCGGGCCAGGAAGCGCTCATCTTCCGGCGCTATGTCGTTCCGTCCCTGAGTTTCGAAGAGCAGGCGAAGCGCGGTACGATCCCGCAGGCGGCGATCCCGCTGTTCCAGACGATGGTGAAACTGGGATTCAACGTGGCGTTCGTCGGCGCTGTCCGCACGGCGAAGACCACGTTCCTCAGCACGTGGCAGGCGCTGGAAGACCCGTCGCTGGAAGGAGTCATGGTCGAGACGGACCCGGAGATCCCCATGGACAGACTGCTGCCCGGCGCGCCTATCCTGCAGCTGATCGCGGACGGGGAGGACCTGCAGAAGATCTCCAAAAACCTGCTGCGGAGCGACGCGGACTATTTTATCCTGGCTGAAGCCAGAGACGGCATCGCCCTGGATACGGCGGTCCGCATCGCCAGCAAGGGAACAAAGCGGATGAAGATGACGTTCCACACCCGTTCGCCCCGGCTGTTTCCTCTGGAGGTCGCGACGGAGATCGTCAAGAGCACGGGCGGAGACCTTCCGCTCACGATGCAGAAAGCCGCGGGGAGCTTCGATTACCTCTTTCACTTTATCCAGCTTTCCGATAAGAGCCGCAAGCGGCTGAAGGGCATCTACCAGATGAATGTGGACGAACAGGGCAGCATTGCGATCGAACCGCTGTGCGAATACGACCCTGTGGCGGATTCCTGGACGTTCCGTTACGCGATGGGGCCGGCCCAGGAAGAGTACGGCAGAGAGAGCGACCACGTGCTGCTAGAGGAGATGCGAAGGCAGCTGAAAGCGCTGGAAGCGGGTTCTCCCTATGCTTCGGAGGGCGCCCATGGATAAGACAGGCCTTCTGGTGATCGGCGTCAATCTGCTGATCTACGCGGCGTATTTTACCGGCGTGTTCCTGTTTTCGGAGCAGGGGATCACGGCCGCGATCCGCAGTTTTTCCCTGCGGAAGCGCTTAAAGCCCAACGACAGGGGATTCCTGCTGGACAGCGGTCCGCTCGCTTATCTGAACCGGCTTTTATTCGCCGTATTTCAAAAAGAAGTGAACGGCGCGGCGTTCTTTTTCGGCATCGTGATGGTATTCTTCATCGCGTTCGTGCTCGGCATACGGCTGTTCCATCCGGGCACTGCGCTGTTTGCGGCCCTGATGGCTGCGTCTCTTCCCGTGATGGCTCTGGTCGTGCGGATGGAGAGCGACCGCACGAAAGGCAGCAGGGAAGGGATCAGCTTCGTGTCGGAACTGTACCGCCAATACCGGATCAATAATAAAAACATTTACGCGGCGATGGAGGGGACTGCTGCTTCGACAGGCGATTTCCCGGTCTGCAAGAGGCATCTGTACCGGCTGCTGCTGCGCCTGCGCAGCAGCGGCGACCCGGACGAGATCAAGGAATATACGGATCAGTTTTCCTTCGCCATGGGAACCGTCTGGGGCCATATGCTTGCGGTCTGCATCCGCATGGCGGCACGGAGCGGAACGGACGTTTCCGCGGGTCTCGCGGACATTTCCGAACAGTTGAAAGCCGCGAACGCCAGGGCAGAAGAACGCCGCCGCATGAACAGCGAATCCATCCGCATGACGCTGTTCCTGATCCCGCTGCTCTACGCGGGTACTGTGCTGCTGTCCGTTTTTTACCTGGACGTGGCGCCGGGCGAATACCTGCGCAACCAGTTCGGGACAGCCGAAGGCATCCTGTTCTTCCTGTTCATCGTCTTTTTGCTGCTGCTGAACCTGGTGATCCTGCGGGCGGTCAGCAACACGAAGATCGACTATTAGAGGTGGCGCGATGAAAATACTTGCTCTGGTTCCTTTTGCCTTCCTGATTCTGCTGTGGACCGGCGTAGGGCTCCTGAACGGGGGCTCTGCCGGCCGCAGTGTAAAACTCGAAGCGCAGCGCTACCGCAGCCGCTCGGGAGAGCTGGCGCGGAAGAGCGCGCCGTATAAAAAACTGAAGCAGTTCGCGCTGAGCAGAAAGCGCGAAGCCATGCAGCGGGATCTGGCGGAAAGCCTGTCCTACATCAAGAATCTGGTCGTCATCGGGCGAGGAGAGAATATGAGCGCCCAGCTCCTTCTGGAGGAGCTGTCGGAACTCAGTAAGGACCTTGGTCCCGTTTTCCTCTCCATGGCGCGGTGCGTGCAGCTGTTCGACAAGCAGACTGCCGCACAGCAGCTTTATGACGCGCTTCCCTTCAGTTACGCCAAAGACATCGGCGAGTTCCTGGCGGGCTGGGAGGACGTACCTCCCGCCGACCTGCTGAACACGGTGGAAGTCTATCGCAGCGCTCTGCGCGAAGACCGGTTGACGAAACAGAAGAGACGGGACGAGATGGTCTCGGACCTCGTGTATTTCCCCGTGGTCGTCAACGCCATGGCTGTGCTGATGAACTTCATCTATGTGGCGTATTTCCTGCAGCAGAGGGAAGCGCTCAGCGTTCTGTTCAACTGAAGAAAGGAGTGTTACGATGAAGCAATTGATCGTTATGATCGCCACCATATTGCTTGGGATCGCGATCGCCGTCGTCGTGCTGGGATTCTCCGGTACGGCGGAGACGCTGGCCAGCGGCGTCAGCACGAAGATCACGAGCACGTTCAACGGGTACTATACCCCGGATTAGAGGGATCGCCATGAAGGAACTGATAATACTGATCGCCTCCATCATGCTGGGTCTGTGCCTGTTCAACCTGATCGCAGGGGAGCAGGACAGCAGCATCTATTCCGCGGTCAAAGGGGTGTGGAATACTGAGATCCAGGCCCGCACCCTGCAGGATGGCACATTATGAAGCAGTTTCTTGTGCTTGCCGCCATCCTTCCGCTGATGCTGGTGTTTTTCGTACAGTTTTCCATGGATCAGATCAATTCCAGCCGGATAGGCATTTTGTCCGATATGGTCTACGCGGCGAAGGAAGAAGCGAAGCAGGAAGGTTGCTTTACGCAAAGGATCAAAGACGACCTGATCGCCAACGTCTCTTCGGCGCTGCAGATCGACCCGTCGGACGTAAGGATCGAAGCCACGGAATCTGTGCGGTACAGGATCATGGATGCGGAAGGGTATGGCGGAAACGATTGGGAACGGGGCCTGATCTACTATAAGGTGTCCGTACCGATCGGCGAACTGATGGCCGGACGCAGACTGTTCGGCATCCGGGAACAGGACAACGTGTATTACTACACGATCGAGAGCTATACGGCCAGCGAGAGGCTGCCATGAAGACGTTTCTGACGTTTCTCGGTCTGCTGGTCGTATGCCTCAGCCTGCTCTGCTTTACGTCCGATATGGACCGCTATGCGAAGCTGCAGCTGCACATGAAGGCCCTGGCGGAGGAGTGCGCCGCCGGCAGCGTCCTGTTCACCGACGACGAAGCGTATTCCCGGGGACAGGTCGTGTTCCGGGAGGATGACGCGGGGAAGTACGTCGACTTCATGCTCCATCAGGCGCAGGGCGACGCCCTGTATCTGAAGGGGCATTTGTCGGCGGAGATCCGGCTGTTCGACGACGAAAAGGGCTACGACGGCCTGATTGCGTATCACGTGCGCCAGATCCGTCCCTGCAGCGTCGTACGCCTGTACTGGCAAGGCCCGGATCTGTTCCGGCTGCCATTCTTCCGCCTGACGGACGCGACCCGGACGGCCGTATACGAATGGGCTGACTGAAAACTGAATATCGAAAGGAAGAAACAGACCACGCCTCCCGCCGTTGCGGGGGGCTGTTTCTTTATGGTATGATGGATACTGTCTTTTTAGTGCTGAGAGGAGGCCTGCCTTGAAGAAACTGCTGTCGATCCTGCTGATCTGCGCGCTGACGTTCTGCGCCGGCGTCATTTCCCATGCGGCGGACAGCGGCGAAGCGATGCAGGCTGCCAACGAACTGTACGGGCTTGGCCTGTTCAGCGGCACCGGCGTAACGAAAGACGGACAGCCCGTCTACAGTCTGGACAGGACGCTCACCCGCCAGGAAGCCATCACGCTGGTGCTGAGCCTGATGGGAAAAACGGACGAGGCGAGGCAGACCGTCTCGCAGACGCATTTCCTCGACGTGGACGCCTGGGCGGTTCCCTACGTTGGCTACGCATATCAGCAGGGGATCACGGCTGGCGTTGCCGCGGACCGGTTCGGCGCACAGCAGAACGTAACGGCGACGGAGTTTCTGACGTTCCTCCTCCGGTGCCTCGGTTATGAGAACGGAAGGGATTTCCGTTGGGATGACGCCCTGCGGAAGACGGACTGGATCGGCGTCACCCGCGGCGAATATACGAATGGACAGGTCTTTACCCGCGCGGACGCGGTCGTCGTGTGCGAACGGGCGCTGCACGCGTTCTGCCGGGACAGCCGGAAAACGCTGGCGGAGCAGGTGCTCGGCATGGCGCTCGACGAACCGCTCGCGCTGCCGCAGACCGTCGCGGATTCTTCCTTTGCGTTCCGGTTTGCGGACGTTCCCGCCTATACCGGAGCGCCTTACGTGATTCTGAACGCGGGCATTCCGTCCTTTTCCGAAGAAGAGCTTTCCCATCTGTCGTTCGAGCGCTACGGCGAACTGGACAGCCTGGGCCGCTGCACGGCGGCGCTCGGGTGCCTGCACAGCGACCTGATGCCCACAGGCAGCCGCCACTCGATGTGGTCGATCAAACCCAGCGGCTGGAAGACGACCCGCTACGACGATCTGATCCCGGATAAATATCTTTATAACCGCTGCCATCTGATCGCGTTCTCGCTGGCAGGCGAGGAGATGAACGAACAGAATCTCATCACCGGCACACGCAGCATGAACCAGGACGGCATGCGCGGGTTCGAGACCCGCGTGGCGAATTACCTCAACCATTCCGACAACCACGTGCTCTACCGTTCCACGCCCGTTTTCGAGGGAAGGGAGTTGGTCGCCCGGGGCGTCCACCTCGAAGCCATGTCCGTAGAGGACGGCGGAGAGGGCATCCTGCTGAACGTGTTCATCTACAACGTGCAGCCCGGCATCGAGATCGATTACCGCAACGGAAACAGCAGGGCGATGGAGAACGCGGCGGAGATCATCGCGAACCGCAATGCCGCGCCGGAAGGCATGGCGTACGTCGCGAATACGAAGACCGGCAAATTCCACTACACCTGGTGCAGCGCGGCTGAAGCGATGTCGGAGCTGAACCGGTACTATTCCAACGACAGGGACGAGCTGATCCAGCTCTTCACCCCCTGCAAGATCTGCAACCCCTGACAGGAGGAGCTATGAAACCAGAGATTCAGAAGATCTACGACGAAAAACTGACGACAGCCGCGGAAGCGGTCAAAATGATACGTTCCGGCGACCGGGTCTACGGCGGCACCGCGTCTTCCTGGGCCTACGGCCTGCTGCAGGCGCTGTGGGACCGCAGGCATGAATTGGAAGGCGTCACGATCCTGGGCAGCAACGCTTACCAGGCCTCGCCCATCTTCGATGAAGACGAGGATAATCCCTTCCTGTTCAGCACGTTCTTCGTCGGGGTCAACGACCGCAAACAGATGAAACGCCTGGACTACACTTCCGTGCACCTTTCTCTCGTAGACTATTGGTCCGAGACGGAAGGGCGGCCGGACGTCTCTCTGCTCGAGGTGAGCCCGCCGGATGAGGACGGCTGGTGCTGCTACGGGCCTTCGGGCGTCGCGGCGGGTTACCGTCTGAAAGAACTCAGTAAAAAGGTGATCCTGCAGGTGAACCGCAACACGCCGTACATCCTCGGCGAGAAGAACCTGGTCCACGTATCCGAGGCAGACGCCATCTGCGAGATCGATACGGAATACGACCGCTTCGACGTGATGGAACCGGACGATCTTTCCAAACAGATCGCCGCCTATATCCTGGAGGAGATCCCCGACGGCGCCACGTTCCAGCTGGGGCTGGGCAACATCTCCACAGCGATCGGCTATGGGCTGCATACCAAGAATGAACTGGGCATCCACACCGAACTGCTGAATCAGCCCATGATCGAACTGATGCGAAGCGGCAACGTCACGAATACCCGCAAGGGCTATCTGGACGGGAAGACGGTGTTCAGCTTCTCTTTAGGCAACCCGGATCTCTATCAGGAGATCGACCGCAACGAGCGATTCTACGTCGTGCCGTTCTGCCTGTCGAACGATCCGCGCATCATCGCGCAGAACAGGAACATGATCTCCATCAACGCCACGATGTCGCTGGACCTCTGGGGCGAGGCGGCTTCGGAGTGCGTCGGGTGGAAACAGTATTCCGGCGTGGGCGGACAGCTGGACTTCGTCCGCGGCGCCCAATGGTCGGACGGGGGCAAGTCCTTCATCGCCACCACGTCCAGCTTTGTCAAGAACGGCAAACGCGTTTCCAAGATCGTGCCGTGTTTCGCGCCCGGAACGCCGGTGACCACGCCCAGATCCGATATCCAATACGTCGCGACGGAATTCGGCTGTGTCAACCTGAAGCCGTTGAATATGGCGGACCGCGCCAGAGCCATGATCTCCATCGCGCACCCCGATTTCCGCGAAGAACTGACGGAACAGGCGAAAAAGGTGGGATTGATCAAGTAGGACGTTTTCTCCTCTCTACGGGGCGATTTCTGGCCTTTAAAGGCATAATAATAACAGAGCGGGAGTTTCCTCCCGCTCTGTTCCATTATTTCTTCTATTTCTCCAGCATCTCGATGAATTCTTTCGAGGGTTCCTCTCCGTATTCGCAGATCTCGAACACTTCGACATGTTTGATGGATTCCGCGGCGTCACCGAACTTCGCCACGACTTCTGTCGCATACAGGTCTCTGTGACGGGCGAGCATCCTGCTGAAGCGTTCCTTCATGTAAGCCTTCTGCCTGTCTCTGGGCCAGTCGATGATCTCCAGGCGGTCGGGCCAGCACAGCCAGTCGAAATACTGGCTCTCGTGGCAGCAGGCTGCTTCGACCAGCGTGTCGAGCGTATCGTCCACAGGGACGACGATGTCCGCCCGGAACGGGTAAGGCTTTTGGAAGGAATCGTGCCAATACAGCATGACGGGCATGTACGTCATGTTCGGGCTTTCCGGGCAGATGAACGGGACCGTCAGCAGATAGGACGCGTCCTGGACGAGCAGGGCGGCGTTCCGGTGATCCGGATGATAGTCGTTCGGCCGGTTCGTGATGATGAGGTCGGGCTTGTAGTCCCGGATGTAGCGGATGAGCCTCTCCCGGTTCTCCAGGCTCGCCGTCAGCCTGGCGTCCTCCACGTCCCAGCAGTCATAGCGTCCGCTGAACAGCGCGCCGCTGGCCGCCGCTTCTTTTTTGCGGATCTCCGCAAGGCGGGGGCCTGCCAGTTCCTCGCGGAACGTGCCGCGGCAGCCGTCGGTCAGGGAGAGCAGGCGAACGTCCCAGCCTTTGTCCGCCAGCTTTTTCAGCAGGCCCCCCGCGCTGGTATCCGCGTCGTCCTGGTGCGCGCCGATGCTCAAGACTTTATATTTCTTCTCTTCCATGGGATCATCTCCTTCATACCATGCAATTTCTACTGTCAATTATACCAAAGCGGCGCGCAAAAAACGCGGTTTGCTTATATAATAACAAAATATAGAATCTGAATCTTTATGGCAAAAAAGGAAGAGAAAACAACATGAAAAAGATCGCAACTCTGATGATACTCTTAGCGCTTTTGCTGCAGACCGGCTGCACGCCGGCCCCGGTTTCCCCGGAACCTGCGGAAGACCCCTCCGAAGCTGCCGGCATGCTGATCGAAAACGGCCTGGCCCAGCAGATCGCGGCTTATACGGACCCCATGGATCTGTCCTATACGAACGAAGGCAGCGAACCCATCGAAGCGGGCGAATGGTACGACTACACGATCTGGCTGCAGCCGAATTACTATACGGTGCAGCCCGGTCACAGACTGGAAGTCTACGTCCTGCCGTTCTGCGGCTTCTCTTCGTCGGATCTGAGCGTCGCGATCTATACGCCGGAAGAACTGGAAGGGTTCGGCATCGATCCGAAGGGACTCGTTCCGTTCAGCCAGGATTACAGTTTCACCGTGGACTGCGGCGCCAGCGGCGCGAGCATCCCGGTTACTTCAAAATAGCGGAAGAACAGAAGAATAAAGAAAAGAGCAGAGAAGATCTCTCTGCTCTTTTGTGCTTATCGAAGACTCTTTTACCGGCTCAGGATCTCGCGGTACTTCGCTTCTTCCTCGCTGTTGGCCATGATGAAGTGGCCTTCCTCGATCTCGATCCAGCGGGGCGGGTCGTTCTCGTAATGATGCACGCCCGGATCGTAGACCTTGACGACCTTTTTCTTCTCGTTGTCCGGATCAGGCATCGGGATGGCGGACAGCAGGGCCTGCGTATAGGGGTGCAGCGGGTGCGCGTACAGTTTTTCCGTTTCCGCCAGCTCCACGATGACACCTTTGTGGATGACCGCGATGCGGTCCGTGATGAAGCGCATGACGGACAGGTCGTGGGCGATGAACAGGTAGGTGAGGCCTCTCTCTTTCTGCAGCTTGCTCATCAGGTTGAGCACCTGCGCGCGGATGGATACGTCCAGCGCGGAGATGGGTTCGTCCGCGATGATGAATTCAGGCTCCATGATCAGGGCCCGGGCGATGCCGATACGCTGTCTCTGGCCGCCGGAGAACTCGTGGGGGAATCTCGTGGCGAACTCGGGCAGCAGTCCTACGTCGGACAGGGCCTTGGAAACTCTTTCTTCGCGCTCTTCCTTCTTCATGTCCGGATGGACGTTGATCAGGCCTTCGGAGACGATGTAGTCGACCTTGGCGCGTTCGTTCAGCGACGCCATCGGGTCCTGGAAGATCATCTGGATCTTCTGGGTCACCATCTTGTCCATCTCCTTGCTGATCTTGCCGGAGATGCGCTGTCCCTTGAACAGCACCTCGCCCGCCGAGATCGGGTTGATGCGGATGATGGCGCGGCCGATGGTCGTCTTGCCGGAACCGGATTCTCCGACGAGGCCGAACGTCTCTCCCTTATAGATATCGAAGTTGACTCCTTTGACGGCAACGAACGCTTTGCGGCCTTTGCCGAACGTCACTTCCATGTCGCGCACGGAGCAAAGCACTTCTCTGTTGGTATAATCTATCATTCTTCGATTCCTCCTACGTGGATGTTGCGGATATGCCGGATGATCTCAGGCGGTTCTACTTTCGGCGCTCTCGGATCCAGCAGCCAGGTCCTGGCCTTGTGGGTCGGCGAGATGTCGAAGTAGGGCGGCCTGTGCTCGAAGTCGATCTTTAGAGCTCTGGGGTTTCTCGGCGCGAACGCGTCGCCCCGGATGACGTTGAACAGGTTCGGGGGCGTGCCCTTGATCGCGTACAGGTCTTCTCCCTTGATGCCCAGCTGGGGCAGGGAGGACAGCAGAGCCCAGGTGTAGGGGTGCCGCGGGTCGTAGAACACCTCTTCGCAGGTGCCCACCTCCACGATGTCGCCGGCATACATAACAGCGATCCTGTCCGCCACGTTCGCGACGACGCCCAGGTCGTGGGTGATGTAGATGGTCGTCAGACCGTATTTTTCTTTCAGGTTGCGGATGAGCTGCAGGATCTGCGCCTGGATCGTGACGTCCAGGGCGGTCGTGGGCTCGTCGCAGATGAGGATCTGCGGGTTGCAGGCCATGGCGATGGCGATGACGACTCTCTGGCGCATGCCGCCGGAGAATTCGTGGGGATACTGCTTGGCGCGGCGTTCCGCTTCGGGGATGCCAACGTCCTGCAGGATCTCGACCGCTTTCTTCGCAGCCGCTTCGCCGTGCAGACCCTGGTGCAGCTTTAAGGCTTCTTCGATCTGCCAGCCTATGGTCTTTAAGGGATTGAGGGAGGTCATCGGGTCCTGCATGACCATGGCGACTTCCTTGCCCCTGATCTTCTGCCATTCTTCTTCTTTCTTGTACTTCGCCAGATCCACCGGGTTCTGCGCGTCCATGCCGTAGTACAGGATCTGTCCGGAATCCACCCAGCCGTTTTTGTCGAGCAGGCCGATGAAGTTCTTTGTGAAGACGGATTTGCCGGAACCGGATTCGCCCACGATGGCCAGGGATTCGCCTTTATACAGGTCCAGGGAGATGCCCCGGATGGCGTTCAGCACCTTGCCGCGGAGGCTGAATTTCACATGCAGGTCTTTGACGGAAAGAATAACGTCTCCATTGTTCAACATGTTCTGGCCTCCTTTCTATACGTGGTTGCGCGGATCGGACGCGTCTGCGAACGTGTTGCCGATCAGGTAGAACGATACGGTGATGAATGTGACGACCAGCGCCGGGAAGATCAGCTGGTACCGGCTGCTCGTCATCATCATTTTGCGGCCTTCCTCGACCAGGTTGCCCAGGGACGCGATGTTCTTCGGCATACCCAGACCGCAGTAGGTGAGGAACACCTCGTCGGAGATGACCGACGGGATGGCCAGCGCCGTCTGCAGCATGATGACGGACACCATGTAGGGCAGAAGGTTCTTGATCATGATCTTGCGGGTGCTCGTGCCCAGGCAGCGGGACGCCAGGTTGTAGTCCCTGTCTCGGATCATCAGGATCTGGTTGCGGATGAACCGGGCCATGCCCAGCCAGCCGACGCAGCACATGGAGATGATCATGGTCCACATGCCGGGACGCAGGATGTAGGAGATTAGGATCAGGATGATGGTTCTGGGAATGTTGTCGATGATATTATAGACCTCCGTGAGGAACGCGTCGAGTTTGCGGACGTAGCCCCACAGGATGCCGATCGTGATGCCGATCAGGTTGTCGCTGACGGCGACGATCAGGGCGATGAACAGCGACATGCGCGTGCCGCTCCAGACCCGGCTCCAAAGATCCTGGCCCACGGCGTTCGTGCCGAACCAGAACTCATGGGACGGGGGCAGGTTTCTCATGACGGTGCCGTCGTCGAAGTCGTAGATCTGGGCCGGCGGGCGCTGACCCGGCAGATGCGGCTGGATGATCGTGAACGCGATCAGCACCAGCAGGGCGATCAGCAGGAAGCGCGCCAGCCTGTTGTTCCAGAACGCGCGGAACGTGCTCTTCCAGTAGGAATAACTGGAGTAGCCGGTCTTTTCCGCCAGCGTGTCGTCGAATTCCGCGAATTCGAAGCGGTCGGCGGTCAGTTCCTTCGCCTGTTCGGGCGTCAGGTCGTCGGGAAGGGAATCGCAGAGCGCCTGTTCCAGCTGGTCAGCCATGCCTTCGGCGGCTTTTTCCATGACGGCGCCTTTTCTGAATAGCTTACTCATCAGCGGCTCTCCTCCTTTCCGGTCAGACTGATGCGCGGGTCAACGAGCACCATGAGGATGTCTCCGAGGAACAGTCCGATGATACCGACGGAGGCGAAGATCAGCACCAGCGCCTGCACCATCGTGTTGTCCTGGCGCTGGATGACGTCGATCAGCAGGCCGCCCATGCCGGGAACGGAGTAGATCGACTCCACATATAGAGAACCCATGATGGTGAACAGCAGGGAAGACGGGATGGTCTGAACCATGGGGACGAACGCGTTGCGGAACACGTGCTTCATCATGACCGCCTTGTTCGAAACGCCCTTGGCCCGGGCCAGTTTGACGTAGTCCTGATTCATCTGGTCCACCATGTACCGGCGCATCCACATGCCGTAGTTGGCGATGGAGGGAAGGGCCAGGGAGATGATGGGCAGGATCCATGAGATGGGTTTGCTGTCGTTGTAAAGCATCGGCAGCCCTGTTCCTTTCGTGGCGTACATCTGGATGAACAGGAAGTACACGGCGGACGGCGCAGCCTGCAGGAACACGATAAAGCCTGTGCCCAGTTTATCCGGCCACTTGCCTTTGCTCCTTGCCATGGTCGCGCCCAGGGGGATGCCGACGATGAGGGAAAGAGCCATGGCCATTGCTCCCAGTTTCGCGGAGATCTTGATCTTCGGTTTGATGATCTTGACGATATCCACGTTTTCGCGGTAGATCCAGGATTTGCCCAGGTCTCCGCGCGCCAGATTGCGGTAGAAATTGAACAGCTGTACGGGTACCGGTTTGTCCAGGCCCTTCGCTGCCAGCTTTGCCGCGATGACTTCTTCGCTCAGCTTATCCACGTTCGGCCCCAGATAGCCCTCGATGGGCATCAGGCGCAGCAGACAGAAGATGAGCGTAATGATGATGAAAAGGCTGAGAAGGGCGGCGCCGAAGCGCTTGAGTACGTATTTACCCATCTTTACCTCCTCCTTTACGGTCTTCTTGGAATGGAGCCCCCTCTTGTTTTGCAAAGAGGGGGCTCCACTGCTTTACAACTTCGTGTTCAGTTCGAAGTGCGGGGGACTATTTCGCCTTGTCAGCCTCCCAGGCTGCCTTGGCGGTTTCGTATTCTTCCATGGAGTAGGACTTTTCGAGCAGGTGGATGCCCTTATACTTGGTGGAGCAGATGCCCGCCATGGAGTTCTCGGCTTCGAACAGCGCCAGGTTGGAGGCGATGTAGCCGTTGTTGTACTGCTGATAGGGCATTAACAGAGCTTCTTCCAGAGCGTATTCTTCCGCCTTGGCGAACTTCTCGTAACGCTTCTCCAGATCGGTCTCGAAACGGCCGGCTTCCACGAGGGAGTTGAAGACGAGCTGTTCGGTGCCTACCAGCTCTTCGTCGTCGATGACGAAGTTCTTGAAGTCTTCTTCCGTGTAGATGTAGCCGGTTCTGTATTCTTCACCCTCGATGTATTCCTGGGAACCGAAGGTCCAGCCATAGCCGAAGGGTTCGAAGTAGGTGGCGGGGTCAGCATAGTCCGGGGACCAGCCCTGTTCGTAGAGGCCCCACTTGCCGGGACGGCGGACTTCACCGATGAAGTTCGTGGTCGGGCCGGCGTAGACGGTGATGTCGATGTAGTCGTTGCCGAGCAGTTCTTCGAGCTGCTTTTCGATCAGCTGGAAGGAGTTGTCCATGTTCGGCGTAGACGGGTTGTAGAATACGGGGATCTGGATGGGCAGAGGCACGCCGGCGGCTTCGAGTTCAGCCTTGGCGGCGTCTCTGAATTCCAGAGCCTTCGCTTCGTCGAAGAATCCCTTGGACAGTTCGGGCAGGTTGCCGAATTCCGTGTAGTCCTTGCCGTTGACGATCGCGAAGTCAGAGGGAACCATCAGGTTCGCGACGCGGTCCTTCGCATAGTAGGGATCGTAAGCAGACAGGCAGTATTCCTTGTTCAGGCCGTACTGGATGGACTTGCGGAAGTTCTTGTTGTTGACCGCTGCCTTGTAGGCGTTGTTCACGGCCTCGTCTTCGATCTTCGGGTTGAAGTTGAACAGCATGTACATGATGGTGCCCAGGCTCTTGGACTGGTGGACGTACTTGGCGTTGTCGCCGTTCAGCCATTCGTCCAGGATGTTCGTGGTGACGGAGCATTCGTCGATCTCGCCGCGCAGGAACATTTCGGGAGCGATGGAGTCAGCCTGTGCGTTGTACTTGCCGTTGATCTTCGTGATGTAGCACTTGTCGGCATCGAAGTAGTTCGGATTCTTGACCATGGTGATGCCTTCCTGGGGCAGCCAGCTCTCGCAGAGGTAACCGCCGCAGTACAGGATCTTGTCGTAGTCGGTGCCGAATTCGTTGGTGACGAGCTCTTCCTCGCCGCTGTCGTTGATAGTCGGGGTCGGGTTCTCGATCTCGCAGGAGTCGTAGAACTGCTCGTTGACCGGCAGATAGCAGCCGTAGGTGAGCAGGGTCAGGAAGTACGCGCAGGGGTTCTTCAGATGGAATTCCAGCGTGTAGTCGTCGACTGCGACGACGCCCAGCTGCGTAAAGTCGTCGATGGCGCCGCTGTACAGTTCGGAGCCGTTGACGATGTAAGACGTGAGCATGTCGGGCATGTCAGAGTCAAAGTTGACGTCCGCGACCAGTCTGCAGGCCTTGACGAAGTCGTTGGCCGTGACCGGAGCATACTCTTCGCCGTCAGCGGTGTACCACTTGGCGTCGTCTCTCAGATGGAAGGTCCAGGTGAGTCCGTCTTCGCTCTCTTCCCAGCTCGTGGCCAGGTCGGGGACGATGTTGCCCAGGTTGTCGTATTCGATCAGCGTATCGACGAAGTTGGACAGGATCTTCTGGTTAGAAGTGACAGAGGTGACGAGATAGTTCCAGCTCGTCATTTCCGCGGAATACAGATAGTCATATTCCGTGTCGCTGGAGTAGGCGATGCCGGTATACGGATCGACACCTGCTTCTCCGGATTCGCCGCCGCCCTGGGGCTCGGTTCCGCCGCCGGTGCAGCCGGCAAGCAGGCCGATGACCATGACCACTGAAAGCAGCAGTGCAAGATACTTCTTCATAATTTCCCTCCTTTGAAAATATGAGTATTTATACTGCGATATGCAGCCCTAATACATTTTTCATTATACTACAATTTATAATGCCAACATAATAAAAAATGTCGTGTTTGTCCTTGCTAACTAAAAAAGGCGGTAGAATTACCGCCTTTTTGTTGTATGTCGTAAGTTTTACACCGGGTATCATGATTCCGCCGTAGGTTCTGCAGCGTTTTTCGCTTTTATGTCCATTGTATCCAATTTGATATTGCGGATATGACGGATGATCTCGGGCGGGTCCACTTTCGCCGCTCTCGGATCCAGCAGCCAGGTCCTGGCCTTGTGGGTCGGGGAGACCTCGAAATAGGGCGGGCGGTATAGAAAATCGATCTTGAGCGGATGCGGATTTCTCGGCGCGAACGCGTCGCCCCGGATCTCGTTGAACAGGTTCGGGGGCGTGCCCTTGATCGCGTACAGGTCCTCTCCCTTGATGCCCAGCTGGGGCAGGGAGGACAGCAGCGCCCAGGTATAGGGGTGCCGCGGGTCGTAGAACACTTCTTCGCAGGTGCCTACCTCCACGATATCGCCGGCATACATAACAGCGATTCTGTCAGCCACGTTCGCCACGACGCCCAGATCGTGAGTAATATAGATGGTCGTCAGGCCGTACTTATCTTTTAAGTTGCGGATGAGCTGCAGGATCTGCGCCTGGATCGTGACGTCCAGCGCTGTCGTAGGCTCGTCGCAGATGAGGATCTGCGGGTTGCAGGCCATGGCGATGGCGATGACGACCCTCTGGCGCATGCCGCCGGAGAACTCGTGCGGATACTGCTTCGCGCGGCGCTCAGGTTCGGGGATGCCCACGTCGGAAAGGATCTCGATCGCTTTTTTCGACGCGGCTTCGCCCTGCAGGCCTTGGTGGAGCTTCAGCGCCTCTTCGATCTGCCAGCCTATGGTCTTTAAGGGGTTGAGGGAGGTCATCGGGTCCTGCATGACCATGGCGACCTGCTTGCCCCGGAAACCCTGCCACTGCTCTTCGGTCTTGTACTGCGCCAGGTCCACGGGTCCGCCTTCCAGACCGTAGTACCAGATCTCGCCGGAATCCACCCAGCCGTTCTTGTCGAGCAGGCCGATGAAGTTCTTGGTGAGGACGGATTTGCCGGAACCGGACTCGCCGACGATGGCCAGCGCTTCGCCTTTATACAGGTCCAGGGAGATGCCCCGGATGGCGTTCAGCACCTTGCCGCGGAGGCTGAATTTCACATGCAGGTCTTTGACGGAAAGAATAACGTCTCCATTGTTCAACATGTTCGTGCCTCCTTTCTATACGTGGTTCTTCGGGTCGGCGGCGTCAGAGAACGCGTTGCCCACCAGATAGAAGCAGATGGTGATGATGGACAGGATGATGGCCGGGATGAACAGCTGATAGCGCAGGGTAGGCGCCATCATCATCGTGCGGCCCTTGTTGACCAGATTGCCCAGGGACGGCGTCGCGATGGGAAGGCCGAGGCCGATGTAGGCCAGGAACACTTCCGAACCGATGGCGCCGGGGATGGCCAGCGCCATGCGCAGCATGACGACGGAGACCATCTGCGGCAGCAGGTTTCTCGTGATGACCCGTCTTGTCGGCGTACCCAGGCAGCGGGACGCCAGGTTGAAGTCGCGGTCGCGGATGATCAGCACCTGGTTGCGGATGAACCGCGCCAGGCCGATCCAGCCCGTGATGCTCATGGCGATGATGATCGTCTTGATGCCCGGGCGCATGACGTAGGCTGCCAGCATCAGGATGATGGTGCTGGGAATGTTGTCGATCAGGTTGTACAGCTCCGTGAACAGGAAGTCCAGCTTGCGGACGTAGCCCCACAGCAGGCCTGCCAGGATGCCGACGACGGCTTCGATCGCCGCGACGACCATGCCGATGAACAGCGACGTTCTCGTGCCGCTCCACATACGGCTCCACAGGTCCTGGCCGATATCGTTCGTACCGAACCAGAACAGGCTGTTTGGCTGCTTGTTCTCGATAAAGCCCTTGACGATCCTGACCTCCTCGGGAAGGCCGATGGTGGCCGTCGCGCGGTTCATGCCTTTCTGGCTGCCGTCTTCGGACGTGAGGATCAGCGTGTTCTTCTCCGTGGGGAAGAAACCGTAATACCAGCCGTCTTCGCCTTCGAGCGGCTTGACCTTGATGAATTCCGCGCTGCTCGCACCCAGCGCGCCCTGGACCTTGACCTGGGGCGTGCCCCAGCCTGCGGGCGCGGACACGTAGACGAGGCTCTTTCCTGCGGGCACGTTGTCGATCAGTTCACTCTTCGTCTGTTTGACGGAGGAGCAGTAGACCGCGTTCTTGTCGCCGGTGACAGTCAGCCATACGGCGTCGTAGAACGTGCTCTTCGTGCGGTCTTCCGACATGACGGCCAGATGCGGCGCGTCTTTGCTGAGCAGGCAGTAGAACCAGCCCCTGTTGGCCGGGTCAGCGGAAACGGCCAGCTGCGTTTCTTCGCCTTCTTCGTTGTAGGCGAACGCTTCGGGCGTCCCCCAGGAAGAGGGCGTCTGGATGTAGGCGAGGATCTCGTCCGCGGCGGGCTGGACGGCGTAATCGCCCTTCGTGCGCTTCATGCCGTCCACAGTATAGCCGCCGTCGTCTTCGACCTGGAACCAGACCGCCTTCGAATCGTAGTAATTGACCAGGTTCGGGTCGAACTGGTTCGGCAGGTGGGGCTGGATGAACGTGAACAGCACCAGCGCCAGCATGACGATGAGGTTGAAGACCGCCACCTTGTTCTTGAAGAACATGCGGACGGTGGAGCCCCAGTAGGAGTAGTTGGAATACCCGGTGCGCTCCGCCTCGCTCTCGTCGACGATGGCCAGGCCGAACAGGTCTTTGTCCAGACCCGCGATCTGCTCCTCGCTGAGGTTGTCATCCATCAGGTCGCCGGTGAGGATGCCGTGCTTCTTGAGGAATTCCTCCTGCGCGGATACCAGTTTGCCGGTGATCCTTTCTTTCGGTGAATACTTGCTCATCTGGACCCCTCCTTCTTCGTGAAGCTGATGCGCGGGTCGACGATGGCCATGGCGATGTCGCCAAGCAGCAGGCCGACGATGCCGACAGCAGCGAACAGGACGACGAGTACGAGCACCATGTTATTGTCCTGGCGCTTGATGACGTCCACGAGAAGTCCGCCCATGCCCGGGATCGAGTAGAAGGATTCCGTGTAGATGGAACCCGAGATGGTCATGAGCAGGGACCCGGGAATGAGGTTGACGATGGGCACGACCGCGTTGCGGAACACGTGCCGGAACCAGATCGTGGTGTTCGGCACGCCCTTCGCGCGGGCGAGTTTGATATAGTCCTTGTTCGTCTCGTCCACCATGTACCGGCGCAGCCACATGGCGTAGCTGGAGATGGAGGGGAGGGCAAGGGAAATGGTGGGCAGGATGAGTGTCCGCCAGTCGTTTTCGTTGTAGAGCATTGGGATCTTCAGCCAGGTGGAACCATACAGCTGGATGAAGATGAAGTAGACCGCATTCGGTACGGCCTGGATAAATACGATGTAGGCATTGCCTAACCGGTCCCAGAATCTGCCCTTGTAACGGGCCATCAGCACGCCCAGGGCGAGTCCCAGCGGCAAACTGATGGCCATGCAGATGATGCCCAGTTTAGCCGAGATCGCGATCTTCGGCGCGATGATCCTGGCGATGGGTGAGTTCACCCGGTATCGGTATGATACGCCCAGATCGCCTTGCAGCAGGTTGCGGATGAAGCGGCCCACCTGCACGTAGAGCGGATCCTTCAGACCCATCTTGATGAGTCCGAGTTCGATCTGGGCAGGGGACATCTTCTCGTAGTTGTTGAAATAGCCTTCCTCAGGCATAAACCGCAGCAAGGCGAACACGATGGTGATCAGTATGATCAGCGTGATGAGGGACCGTGCAAGTCGTTTGATGGAATACTTCAGCACGTTGTGTCTCCTTTGTAAAAGCAGAGGAGCGGCCGTGCTCCGTACCGGGGCAGAGCCGCTCCTGATGGTTCGTTTAGTTTTCCTTGTCAGTAAGGATTACTTGCCGAGGGCTTCCAGCCAGGCTTCGTACTGTTCTTCGTACATTTCCTGAGACATCGCTTCGTTGTAGACGTGCTGTCCCTTGAATCTGCTGGAAGACTGGCCCATCATGGCGTACTGGCCTTCGAAGCCGTTGAGCTTCGTAGCCTGGTAGGAACCGCCGGAGATGAAGCCGGGGACCACGATCGCATGATCGAGGTAGAAGGATTCGGCCGCTGCGAAGGCTTCGTATCTTTCATCGAAATCGTCGACGCAGGTACGGGCATAGTCGCACAGTCTGAAGTATTCGTCGATCAGAGCGTTGGTCTCTGCGGACTTGGTATCCTGGAAGACTCTGTAGGAGTCGGTGTCGTGGCAGAAGAAGTTATAGGAGTTCTCTCTGTCGAACGGGTCGGCCCAGGTCTCGGGATCCATGAAGTCGGCGCCCCAGTTGAGTTCCTGGATGGCGTAGTTGCCGTTTCTTCTGGTC
>JAFPXN010000057.1 GCA_017412505.1 Bacillota bacterium
ACAAACCAGAGGAAGTAAATGATTGTATCCGCGCTTTTCTGTCGGAGATCACTCGATAAACACGCGAAAGGACGAGTGACCCCGCTCCGGAACATCACGGGGATTTTGACAGAATTGCCGTTCGTATGACAGCAAAGGTTTAGACATATGATCTTATTTGGCAACATCAATAAGGGAATCGAAGAATACAAAGCTGCTCCGGGAGCGCTTCTGGTAGACGTCCGTGAGGCAGATGAATTTCAGCGCAGCCATATTCCGGGGGCGGTTAACGAACCGCTTTCCGGTATCGCACATACGGCGCTGCCCAAGGACAAACTGCTGTATCTCTATTGCCTTCGCGGGACGCGGAGCAGAAGGGCGGCCGGGATCCTGAAGAAGATGGGGTATACGGCAAAAAGCATCGGCGGCATCGACAATTACAGAGGAACGGTCGAGAAGTAGGGATATCCCCCGCGCTCTTGCAATTCTTCCACATGGGGGATATAATTAAAAAACGGTTAGAGAAGGCTAACTAAAATTCGGCTGCATGGGAAGCCGGCACGCGAAGGCTTTCTTTTTTTACCCTGTGGTTAGTCAATGCTAACAACAAGGAGGCGGCAGGATGAAGGTGTATGAGTTTGGAGAGGAACATGCGAGATCCTTTGTCATGTTCCAACATAACGTGTCGCTGGGGACGGTTCCGTTTGACAATGTTGTCAAACGGAACCGTCTCCATTGTCACTTAACTGTGAAACGGATGGTGACGGGCTCTGTCTGCAGAGAATGGATCGTGAGAGACGCTTCTCCGGTTTTACCGGGAAGCGTTTTTACGTAGGTGCCGCCCATGCCGCCCTTCAGAGAGACGACGGACGGGCCGATCAGCGCGACAGGCCCCGCCGTTTCGAAAAACAGCGGTTCGTTGAAGAACGGAAGCACGTTGCCGTGCTCGTCGACCGCACGGATGCGGACTGCCGCGGCGTCGTAAGTGGCGCGTTCGATCAGCTCCGTGCTGCTGACTTTGACGTCGAGGCTCACTATTCCCGCGGGCGCTTTGACGACGGACTTTACGACCTGCCCGTTTTTCACTGCGTCGAAGCGGTATTCCGTGGCGGCGCCGCCCCAGTCGCCGATATATTTGTTGTAGAGGATCACGGCGTCGCCAGGCTTCATCCCGTAGCGGAGGACGCATTTCGCGGCCTGCGCGAGAATTGCCGGCGGCAGGTGATCCTGGCCGAAGCGCGCCGCGTAATTCAGGATCTTTTTCACGGCTTCCGCCCTTTCCGGGCGGAAGCCTTCGTCTTCTTCGAGGGCTTTTCCGATAAAATCGTCGACCGGCACGGGGCCGTGGGCCAGGTGCTTAAAGGGAGAATCCAGCGGAAAGTATTCCTTCAGCAGACGGCCGTTCTTGTACATGCGCACGCTGTCCGCGTTGCTGACGATCCAGACGCTGCCCCGGTTCGACGCCGGGTGCTCGCCGATATCCATCGAGGAGGAGACTTCGAGCACAGTATCGTCCCCCATGGCTGTGTAGACGGATGCCGCTGGCTTCGGGTTGCGGAACATGTCCGTCACGCCGTGGTAGCAGATGCGGTCGCCGCTGCCGAAATCTTTGTGCGTGTTGTAGTCGGCAAAGCACCAGCCGAAACTGCCGGCGATGTCGTCTTCTCCCGCGATGTCGTTCAGGACCTTCGCGTGGCGCAGCAGATGGCTCGTGCGCTGTTCCTCGTCGTCGTAGGGTTTGACCGGGTACATGTGCCCGCAGTACTCGCTGACGAGGTAACCCTTGGCCATGTCGCTCGTGACGTTCTTCTTCGGTTCACAGCCGGGGTTGCTGCCGCTGTGCAGAAAATCGTTATACGTGTAGACGTCTTCGAGCAGATGGCTCTTCTTTAGATAGCGGACGCCGCCGGTCTGCCGCGACGGGTCGAGCCTGCGGGCGGTCTCGTTGGTCCGGGTATACAGTTCGTCGTTGTCCTGCGATTCGTTGATGCGCACGCCCCAAAGGATGACGGAAGGGTGGTTGCGGTACTGGACGACCATCTCCTCCGTGTTGCGCACGGCCTGCTCCTGCCAGGCGCTGTCCCCGATGTGCTGCCAGCCCGGGATCTCCGTGAACACCAGCAGCCCCAGGGCGTCGCAGGCGTCGAGAAATGCGTGCGACTGTGGGTAGTGCGAGGTGCGGACCGCGTTCAGCCCGAGTTCCTCTTTCAGGACGCGGGCGTCGAAAGCCTGCAGGGACGCCGGCATCGCGTAGCCGACGTAGGGATAGCTCTGGTGGCGGTTGAGGCCTACGATCTTCCGCTTCTCCCCGTTCAGATAGAATCCGTCCGCGCGGAAACGGGCGAAACGGAAGCCGAAGCGGACGTCGATGCTGTCGAAGGCTTCTCCGGACGCGGCGTCGATCAACTCCGTCCGCACTGTGTAAAGCTTCGGATTGTCCGGGCTCCACAGTTCGATTCCGGGGATCGCCATGCGCAGTTCGAAGACCGGGGCCCCGGTCTGACCCTCGCAGGAAAACCGCGCGGTCTCTCCGTCCCGCACCTGCTGCCGGACGCGGAAAGCGCGGCCGTCCGGGTCTTCGATCTCCAACCGGGTCACGAGGACGGGCGTCTGCAGATCGCCTTCTGTGCGCAGGAATGCGTCGGCGATCCTCGTCCGCTCCGTCACTTCCAGCAAGACCTCGCGGTACAGGCCGCCGTAAGTCATGTAGTCGATCACGTGGCCGAAGGGCGGGATATTCAGGCTCTCGCGGCTGTCGAGCCTTACGGCGAGCAGGTTTTCTTCCCCATAGCGCAGCCAGTCCGTCAGATCGGCCGTGAACGCGGTATACCCGCAGGAATGCGTCAGGACCTTCTCCCCGTTCACATACACGGCCGCTTCGTGGGCGGCGCCGCAAAACGTGACCGCAACGCGCTTCCCTTCCCATTCCTTCGGCGCGTTGAATCTGCGCCGGTAGCCGCTGACCATCTGATAGCAGCTCTCGTCGAAGTAATCGAAAGGCGTTTCCTTTACCGTGTGCGGCAGGCGCACAGGCCTCATATTGTCTTCGTCATAGGCGGGTTCTGTCATGGCGTCCTCGAACCGCTCCGAGAACAGCCACCCGTCGTTCCAATCGTATCGTTTTCTCATCGCGGGCTCCTTGTTCTTCCTATTAACAGGATACCACGCGGACGGGTTTTTATGGTATGGTATAAATAGAGAAAAAAGAAAGGAGAAATACCATGATCATCAAGGCAATCAAATTCAGAAAAGACGGATTTTACTCCCAACCTTTTGCGTTCGGCGGCGAAGAAGGCCCGGACAAGTTCGATCCGAACGTCCGTTACCGCGGCAGCCTGCAGAATTATGTGATCGAGACCGGCGGTGAAGTGATCCTGGTCGATACCGGCCTGCCCGCAGGGACCCCGGAAGAGAGCCCGGACGAGACCAGCCCGGCCTATACCGGCAAGGATATCTGCAGCTATATGGAAGCCTTTGCGGCGCTGGGCTACAAGCCGGAGCAGGTGACGAAGATCCTTCTTACGCATAAGCACGCCGATCATTCCGGCGAGCTGAAGTCCTTCCCGAACGCGCAGATCTTCGTGAACGAAGAAGAACTGTCCGCAGCCGAACTGCAGGGAATCCCCAACCTCGTGCCAGTTTCGTTCACGGACGGCGCATACTATAATTTCCCGGCCTGCCAGAAGATCACGGACGGCGTCTATTTCATCAAGGCAAAGGGTCACACCAACGGAAACAGCCTCGTGATCGCGGAAGACGAAGGCCTGTTCTATATGTTCGAGGGCGATATCACTTATATCGACGAAGCGCTGTATGAGAACAAGCTGTCCGTCGTATTCGACGATCTCGCCGCGGACCGCGAGACCATGGATAGAGTACGCGAATTTATCCGCAATCATCCGACCGTTTACATGGGCACCCACACGCCGCAGGGCTACGAGAACCTGGAAGCAAAGCGCGTGATGGATCTGGATAACCCCGTTCCGACCGTTCTTGCGGAAGTCGATTTCTCGAATCAGACCGCCAGCGGCAAATATGTCTGCTCCATCTGCGGCTACGTCTATGACCCCGCGGAGCACGACGGCGTCGCGTTCGAAGATCTTCCGGAAGATTGGAAATGCCCGCGCTGCAGACAGGGCAAGGACAAGTTCAACAAAGCGTAGGCCAGGCAGTTTAAAGGAGGCGATCCTATGCCTATTCTTGCTGCTTTTATGGTCCCGCACCCGCCTATGATCGTTCCGGCCGTCGGCCGGGGCAGCGAGGCGCAGGTGACGGAAACGACGCGCGCGTACGAGCAGGTCGCTGCGGAAGTTGCAGCGCTCAAGCCGGATACGATCCTCATCACCAGTCCGCATTCCGTGATGTACGCGGACTATTTCCATATCTCTCCCGGCAGCGGAGCGAAAGGGTCGTTCCGTCAGTTCCACGCGCCTCTGGTGCGTTTTTCGGAGCAGTACGATACGGGGCTCGTCGAGCGGATCTGCGCGCTGGCGGATGCGGCCGGTTTTCCCGCGGGTACGCTGGGCGAAAGAGATTCCGCGCTGGACCACGGCACGATGGTGCCTCTGTGGTTCATCCGGAAGAAATATACCGGCGGAAAGATCGTGCGCATCGGGCTGTCCGGCCTGCCGCTGACCGACCACTACCGCTTCGGCCAGATAATCGCTCAGGCTGTGGAAGACCTCGATAGGCGGACCGTACTTATCGCCAGCGGTGACCTCTCCCATAAACTGCAGGACTACGGCCCCTACGGCTTCGCCAAGGAAGGGCCGGAATACGACCGCCGCATCATGGACGTCTGCGGCAGAGCCGCGTTCGGCGAGCTGTTCGATTTCAGCGAGGACTTCTGCGACAGGGCCGCGGAGTGCGGCCACCGGTCCTTCGTCATCATGGCGGGCGCGTTCGACGGCCTGCGCGTGAAGGCGGAGGCGCTGTCCCATCAGGACGTGACGGGCGTGGGCTACGGCATCT
>JAFPXN010000058.1 GCA_017412505.1 Bacillota bacterium
GGAAGGGGCGTACGGCTATCCTGCGATCGCGGATCTGACGTTCTGATATTGCCCTTCGACAGCCTCAGCATACAAGAACACAAAAGAAAAAATCCAGACCGAAAGGTCTGGATTTTTGGTGCGGTATAATGGACTTGAACCATCACGGTGTTACCCATACGGCCCTCAACCGTACGCGTCTGCCAATTCCGCCAATACCGCGTGTCAACATTGAAAGTATAGCACCCGCGAAGAGGTTTGTAAAGCGTAAATTTTAATACGTTACGCCCTGGCTCGCGAGATACCAGAAGATCAGGATCGCCACGGGGAAGAACCCGTAACTGATATAGCGGACGATGAGCTTGTTGCTGCCGCGTTCCCCGTTATACAGCCAGATGAAGAGCAGGGCGATCACGGCGAAGAACTGTACGGACAGATCGTATTGCAGGCCGTTGATCTTCGGCGTCGCGAACGTCTGGTTCGAGAAATAGATGGCGATGGTCAGGGTCACGAGCAGCTCCATCAGTTTCTCGTAGCGGACTCTGCGTGCGACGTAGAACAGCATGATGAACGCCATGGCGAAGCGCGGGTAGGCGCAGCGCAGCCCGGTCATCATGTAGCGGCCGAAGAACAGCCCGCCGGCTTCTGCCGCAAGCGTCAGCACGAGATTGTCCGCCTTCGTCCGGATCACGTCGACCAGCAGGATGATGACGTAGCCGATGAACAGCGTAAACAGAACGTTCTGCTGACGGTAATCCATCACTTTGCCGCTCATCATCAGGTCGTAGGGAACCTCCGAGAGGGCTGCAAACAGCAGCAGTCTCGCGCCGTACAGCCCCCGGGACATGGTGTTTTCCAGACCCTCCGCCAGAAGATAGGCAAAGATGGGAAACGCGATCCATTCCATATAGCCGAGGAAGCGCAGGGTGGGGGCGACGGTATGCGAAGCAATCGCCATAACCGTGCAGATCATGGCGATGCTTCTTAAAACCAGTTGATTATATCCTTTTTTCTGTTCGTTTACTAAACTCATTCTTCTGTTTACAGGATAGTGATGCCCGCTTCTTTGCAGATCCTGCGGGTGTCGTCGTCCCAGACGGAGCTCTGCACTTCGCCGATGTGGGCTTTGCCCAGGATCAGCATGCACAGACGGCTCTGGCCGATGCCGCCGCCGATGGTGTAGGGCAGTTCGCCTGCCAGCAGGGACTTGTGGAACGGCAGTTTTCTGCGGTCGTCGCAGCCTGCGATGGTCAGCTGTCTGTCCAGGCTGACCGGGGAGACGCGGATGCCCATGCTGGAGATCTCGATGGTGTGTCCCAGGATCTCGTTCCAGAACAGGATGTCGCAGTTCAGATCCCAGTCGTCGTAGTCGGGGGCTCTGCCGTCGTGGGGCTTGCCGCTCTTCAGCGCGCCGCCGATCTGCATCAGACAGACGGTCTTGTACTGTTCCGTGACTTTATCTTCTCTTTCCTTAGGCGTCAGATCCGGATACAGATCCTCCAGTTCCTGGGAGGTGACGTAGTGCACCTGGCGCTTTTTCGGGGTAAATATATTCAGTTCGGGATAGATCTCGCGGATGATGTCTTCCGTGTCGACGATTGCGTTGACGATCTTCTGAACGACCTTCTTCAGGTAGTTCAGCGTGCGGTCGGATTCGCGGATGACTTTCTCCCAGTCCCACTGATCCACGTAGACGGAGTGGAGGTTGTCCATATCCTCGTCGCGGCGGATGGCGTTCATATCGGTGTAAAGGCCTTTGCCCACGTGGAAATCGTAGTCCTTCAATGCCTTGCGCTTCCATTTGGCCAGAGACTGCACGACCTGGCAGTCTTCGCCGGTCTCCTTGATGTCGAAACCGACGGGTCTTTCCACGCCGTTCAGGTTGTCGTTCAGACCGGAAGCCGTCGGTACCAGCAGGGGTGCGGACACCCGGCTCAGGTCCAGTTCGCTGCACAGCTCTTTCTCGAAGATGCTGTGGATGAGCATGATGGCTCTCTGCGTGTCATACGGGTTGAGAACCGCTTTGTAGTTTTCCGGAATGATGACTTTACTCATAGCATGCCTTCCTTATCTCGTCTGAAGAAATAAAAAATAATATCTAATTTTACGCTTTTATCCGGTAAATATCAAATAAAATCGTGCGCTATGCCAGCAGTTTTTCCACCGCAGCCAGGCGGACGGCGACGCAGAACACTTCCATGGCCTTTTGAAGCTCGTCCACAGGCGGGAAGGAGGGCGCGATGCGCAGCACGCTGTCTTTGGGGTCGTTGTGGTAGGGATGGGTGGCTCCGGGGCCGGTCATGACGACGCCCGCCTCTTTGCACAGGGCGTTGATCCGCGCAGCGCAGCCGTCCGGCGCCATGAACGTGATGAAGTAGCCGCCCGCCGGGCTGACCCACCTGCCGCAGCCTCTGGGGCTGATCTCCTCTTCCAGGGCGTCCAGCACCGCGTCGAACTTCGGGCGCAGCAGCTGTGCGTGTTTATCCATCAGGTCCAGGATGCCCTGGGCGGAACCGAAGAAGCGCACGTGGCGCAGCATGTTCATCTTATCCCAGCTGATCGCCTCGGCATTGATCTGTTTTTTCATGAATTCCACGTTGGCCCTGGATGCGCCGAAGAAGCCGACGCCCGCGCCCGGGAACGTGATCTTGGACGTGGAGCCGAACAGGAACACCCGGTCCGGATGGCCCGCTTTTCTGCATTCCTCCAGCATGTTCAGCACGGGCACGTCCTTGTAGATGTAGTGCACGCAGTAGGCGTTGTCCCAGAAGATGCGGAAGTCCTTCGCGGCTGTTTCCATGGAAGCCAGCGCGCGGACGACGTCGTCGGAATAGCAGCCGCCCAGCGGGTTCGTGTATTTGGGCACACACCACATGCCCTTGACGGATTCGTCTTTCACCAGTTCGCGCACCGCGTCCATGTCCGGACCTTCCTCGTTCAGCTCGACGGGGATCATTTCGATGCCCAGGGATTCGCAGATCGTAAAGTGGCGGTCGTAGCCGGGCACGGGGCAGATAAACTTGGGCTTATCGTATCTGCACCAGGGCTTTTCGCTGCCCAGGACGCCCTGCAGCATGGCGCGGGACACACAGTCGTACATGAACGTCAGGGAGGAGGAGCCGACGACGACGGTCTCTTCCCAGGAGATGCCCATCAGGTCCGCGAACAGTTCTCTCGCTTCTCTTAAGCCAAGCAGTTCGCCGTAATTGCGGGCGTCCGTGCCGTACTTGTCGCGGCAGTCGCTGGAGGAGTTCAGCACGTCCAGCATGGGCATGGACAGCGCCAGCTGGTCCGCGCCGGGCTTGCCCCGGGCCATGTTCAGATTCAGGTGCAGATCCTGATACTCCTTGTATTTCTTCATCAGCAGTTCTTTTTCCTGCTGCAGTTCTTCGCGGGTAAAGTCTTGATACTTATTCATGGGGATCACCTTTCTTGTATTAACACATAATAATTTATTTTACCCCGTTGAGCGCGCTTTCTCAAGGTGGTAAAATGCTTGCAGACACCACAGGAGGCATTCCATGACTTACGAGGAAGCGAAAGCAATGCTGGGGACGGACGGAATCACGTGCATTGTCCTGAAGGACGGCGCGGAGCCGCTCCTCTCCCGGACCAGGGGCGTAAGGCCAATCATACAATGGATCGAAGAGGGGGCAGACCTGAAGGACGCTGCCGTCTTCGATACGATCGTGGGCCGCGCCGCGGCCATGATGTATGCGCTGGCTGGCGCGGGTTTCGTCTATGGACGGGTCATGAGCCGCGGAGGCGCCGCGGAGCTCGAAAAGGCCGGCATCGCCCATGAATGCGGCGAACAGGTCGAGATCATCGTCAACCGACAGGGCACGGGCATGTGCCCCATGGAACAGACCGTGCTGGAGATCACGGATCCTGCCGAAGCGCTGAACGCGCTGAAGGCCAAGATCGCCCAGATGCAGGCGATGATGAAGAAATAGGACAGATACAACAAAACCCGGCTGAAAAGCCGGGTTTTATCGTGGTGCGCCACGCGGGATTCGAACCCACAACCTACTGATTCGTAGTCAGGCACTCTATCCGTTGAGCTAGTGGCGCGAATGCGTCATGAATAAACGCAAATAATATTATAGCCACCGTTCCCGTGTTTGTAAAGCGGAAAATGTGTCCACCCGCAAAGAACTTTTCTGCGGGTCACGCATTGCGGAACCGTTGGTTCAGACTCTCCTGCAGGATACGCGACAGACTGAGACCTTCGGCAGCAGCGCGGTCATCCATCCATTTCGGCAGACTGACGGTCCTGCGGACTGCGCGGTTATCTTTCACTTCCACACGAACAAAGCTGAAGAATTCACCGTCCCGGCATACAAGATCTGAAGGACTGCTGGGGTCAGGAATAGGGGTGCCTTTGGAGATCAGATAGCCGATCCACTGGTATAAGGCGTCCTGCGCCATATGGATCGCATTGCCCAGGCTCTTTCCTTCGCTGATGCATCCGGGCAGATCCGGATATGTGATCGTAAAACTCCCGTCGTCATTGGGATGAAACATGGCGGGAAACACATATTCAGCCATTGATATCCTCCTTGTCCTCCGGCAATAAACCGGCGTCTTTCAGGATCTGTTTCGCAGTATACTCGTTGATTTCTTTATGATTTGGCACTTGGACAGATCTGCAGCCGGCTTTTTCGAAAATCATATGATCGCCGGAGCGGCAGCGCCTGTAGCCGGCCTGTTTCAGCAGTTTGATCAGAACCCGCTGTTTCATGGTCACCTCATTTTATTACGTAAATTAAGTAATGTCAAGATAAATGGTAAAATATGGTTATCATCATACTGTCTTTTCTGAAAAATGTCAAATATTAACAGTTCGTCTCCTTCGCTGCAACCTACTGATTCATAGTCAGGCACTTCATGTCGTGCTATAATATATAGAATACTGTATCGAAATATATGAATTCGAAAGGAGGGCAGATGCCATGAAACGCAAAGGCTGTCTGCTTTTAAGTTTGCTGGTGCTGCTGGGACTGGCCGGATGCACCGCTTCCGGCGAACTGCAGGACTTCCAGGGCAAATGGTTCGACGTGAACGGAGAAACGGTCCTGGACTTTAACGGAAACAAGCTTACGGTGACCTGGCGCCAATGGACCGACAAATATACCGTCCATTTGGAACAGGACGGCTCCCTGCGGTATATCACCAGCGACAAGGATTACGATTTCGGCGCAATGTCCCGGCTGGAGATCCGCGACGACGGCACGCTGTGGGCCTATGAGCAGATCCTGGATGGCGAGGGTCACACGTACCACTTTGTGCGCGAGGAAGCTCTGGCCGCGGAAAAAGAGATCCGCGACGAGTCCAAAGACCTGCCCAAGACCATCGAATCCCGGGAGATCGACGAGTTTTCGCTGACCCTGAAGATCGACGGCGTATTCTATGACCTGGACGAAGACTGGCCTCACGGCGTTTTCTCCTGGACGATGAACCGCAACGACGACGGTACGTATCAGAACGACGTCGATATCATGGGCGATTCCTATATCGCCGCGCGGTATCAAGGGACTGAAGACGCTGCCTACGCGGAAGGCGTAGCGGATCTCATTCAGCAACTGGAACTGCCCGCCCTGAACGGCTACTACAAAACGAATAACGTGAGCAGCCACAGCTATTCCCTGTACGTGACGTATACGTCCGGCGAAAAACTCAGGATCGGCGCCAGCGGCGACGCGGCGGACGAGTGTCCCTTCGACGTCAACGCCCTGATGGCCTACGTCAAGGACAAGGTGCTGGAAAACCCCGCTTATTATTAGATCATCGAAACAACGAGGTGATATTTTGCATAAGGAATTCTTAATGGGCAACGAAGCCATCGCCATGGGCGCGCTCGCGGCCGGGGTCAACCTGGTGTGCGGCTATCCCGGCACGCCTTCCACGGAAGTGCTGGAGACCGTCGCGAAGCGGCGTCCTGCGGAGACTTACGTCGAGTGGTCCATCAACGAAAAGACGGCCATGGAAGTGGCCGCAGGGGCGGCGTACAGCGGCGCCCGCGTCCTCGTGACCATGAAGCAGATGGGACTGAACGTGGCGTCCGACCCGCTGATGTGCGTGGAATACGTGGGCGTCAAAGGCGGCATGGTCGTGCTCGTCGCGGACGATCCGGGTCCGATCAGTTCCCAGACGGAGCAGGATACCCGCACGTTCGCGCGTTTTTCCAAAGTCCCGTGCTTCGACCCGTCCACAGCCCAGGAAGCCTACGACATGGTGCAGGAAGCGTTCGCGCTTTCGGAGCAGTACGGCACGCCGGTGTTCGTGCGGCCCACGACGAGGGTGTCCCACGGCTACGCGGACATTACCGTCAAAGACGAAACGGAATACGCGAAGCACAAGCCGGAAGGCTTTATCAAGGATACGAAGAAGTGGGTCATCTTCCCGCGGGCTTCGTTCCTGAACCATCAAAGAATCGAAAAAAGAAACGCCGCGCTGACCGAGGAAATGTCGAAAAGCCCCTTCAACCGCATCGAACCGGAAGGAGAGCCGGGACGCAAGGGCATTGCGGCCGGCGGCATCTGCTATACCTACGCCATGGAAGCGCGCAAAGAGCTGGCAGACGTCAAACTGCTGAAGGTCGGCACGCCTTTCCCGTTCCCCGAAGAGCTGGCGCTGGCGTTCCTGGACGGCCTGGACGAAGTGCTGTGCGTCGAGGAACTCGACCCGGTCATCGAACGGGAACTGACGTATCTCTGCGGCAAGCACGGCCTGACCGTGCGGATCCACGGAAAACTGGACGGGTATATGCCCAATGCCGGCGAGAATACGGTCGACAGCGTCAAGCGTGCGATGGCGGATTTCCTGGGAAAGGACCCGGAGATCCCGGCAGCGCCCGAACTGCCGCCGCTTCCCGTGCGTCCTCCCGTGCTGTGTGCGGGCTGCCCGCACCGTGCGTCGTTCTATGCGGTCAAGAAAGCCATGGCCGGCAAAAAGACGATCTACTGCGGCGATATCGGCTGCTACACGCTGGGCAACGCGCAGCCGCTGGACATGGTGGACACCTGCCTGTGCATGGGCGCGGGTCTGGGCATCGCCCAGGGAGTGTTCCACACCGAACCGGATACGAATTGTTTCGCGTTTGTGGGCGATTCCACGTTTTTCGCGTCCGCCGTTCCGTCCGTCATCAACGCTCTGTTCAATCAGGCGGACTTTACCCTGGTCGTGCTGGATAATTCCACGACGGCCATGACCGGCCACCAGCCACATCCGGGCACAGGCCGCACCATGATGGGCGAGACCGTACCTCCCGTCAGCATCGAAGGCGTGCTGAAAGGCGTGGGCCTGACCTGCGTGGAGACCGTCGATCCGCTCGACCACGAAAAAGCCGTGGAAACCGTAAAGCGCGTCGCGGCGGAAAAGGGCGTCAAAGCCATCGTGTTCCGCTCGCCCTGCATTGCGATCAGCAAGCCGTCCGGCAAATGCGCCGTGGACGGTGACGCCTGCATCGGCTGCCGCACGTGCATCGACGAGATCGGGTGCCCCGCGCTGTCCTTCGCGGACGGCAAGGCAGTGATCGATCCGGGTCAGTGCACCGGCTGCGGTCTGTGCAGCCAGATCTGTCCCGCCGGGGCCATCGCGCCCGCCGGAAAGGAGGCGCGCCATGAATAGAAACATCATCCTGTGCGGCGTCGGAGGCCAGGGCACCGTTCTGGCGTCGAGGCTCATCTCCGCGGCGGCCATGAAAGAAGGCATCCCCGTGCAGAGCGCCGAGACCATCGGCATGGCGCAGCGGGGCGGCAGCGTGTTTTCGCACATCCGCCTCGGCGAAGGCGTGAACACCCCCATGATCGGCCTGGGGCAGGCGGATCTCATCCTCGGCTTCGAGTTGGGCGAGACCGTGCGCCAGCTGCCTTACCGGAAGGAGGGCGGCAAGGTGATCGCGGCGGACAAGGCCGTGATGCCGGTCACCGCGAGCCTGGCAGGCGGTTACGATCCGCAGGCGATGCGAGCCTATCTGCAGCAGCACGTCGCGGATCTTACGCTGGTCCCCGCAGAGAAAGCTCTGTTGGAACTGGGCTCCCCGAAAGTGCTCAATCTGCTGCTTCTCGGTTACGCATCTGCAAGCCTGGGCCTGTCTGAGGACAGCCTGCTGACGGCGATCCGGGAGAACGTACCGCCTAAATTCCTTGAACTGAATCTTGCAGCGTTTTCCTACGCTGCGGCGAACCGGTGACGGAACAGCTGCCGGAGCCATGCGGAAGTGACAAAGGCAATTTTTGATCATTTGAAAAAAAGCCTTTAAAAACAAGGGCATACTTGCAAAAACAATAGGTTAGCCTTTACTGTTCCCGGAAAATAAAGGCTTTGAACCGTTTTAAAGGAAATGCCTTTGAAAAACAGAGGCATTTCCGCAATTCGCCGGGTTCTGCCTTTAGCGGGTCCATGCCGGTTATTTTCGCAGCGGATTTGAATCTGGTTATATTTCCAATCGTTTCCTCGAATCGTATTGATTCATCAAATCACCCGGTGCGGGTGGCGACCAAAGAGGCTCATGCCGAGCGGAGCGAACGCCGTGACTCCCAAGAGTTGCGGTCGCGGATGAGCGGAGCGATGGCATGAGGATGCGTTGGTCGACAGGACCCGCACCGGAATAAAGGAATCCATTACACAAAATAGCAATATAGAAAGGACACACCATGCAGATCTCCAAGACACAGATCGAACAGGTCAATAAACAGATCGACGCGCTGGTCTCCGCCGGCAGCTTCTACGGAAAGAAACTGGCCGAAGCCGGCGTCAGCCACATCAGTTCTCCCGAAGACTTCGAGGCGCTGCCGTTCTCCGAGAAGGCGGACCTGCGCGAAGCCTATCCTCTCGGGCTCATGACCGCCCCCGAGGACCAGATCGTGCGCATCCACTCCTCCTCCGGCACCACGGGGCTTCCCGTCATCATCCCGTACACCGCCAAGGACGTGGACGACTGGGGCATCATGTTCAAACGCTGCTACGAGATGGCCGGCATCACGCCCATGGACCGCATCCAGATCACGCCGGGCTACGGCCTGTGGACCGCCGGCATCGGTTTCCAGTACGGCGCGGAGAAGCTGGGCGCCATGGTCATCCCCATGGGTCCCGGCAACACCGAGAAGCAGCTGCAGATGATGCAGGACATGAAGAGCACCGTGCTGTGCTCCACGTCGTCCTACGCGCTGCTGCTGGCCGAGGAGATCGAAAAGCGGGGCATCGGCGATAAGATCTGCCTGAAGAAAGGGGTCATCGGTTCGGAACGCTGGGGAGAGAAGATGAGGAAGCGCATCGCCGACTCCCTGGGCATCGAACTGTACGACATCTACGGCCTGACGGAGATCTACGGCCCGGGCATCGGCATCAACTGCAGGTACGAGACCGGCATGCACTACTGGGACGATTATCTGTACATCGAGATCATCGACCCCGTGACCGGAAAGAACGTGCCCGACGGAGAGATGGGCGAAGTCGTCATCACGACGCTCGTCAAGGAAGGCGCGCCGCTCATCCGCTACCGGACGCACGACCTGTCCCGCATCCTGCCGGGCGAATGCCCCTGCGGCAGCAGGTTCCCGCGGCTCGACACCATCATGGGGCGTTCCGACGACATGATCAAGATCAAGGGCGTCAACGTGTTCCCGAGTCAGATCGAGGAGATCCTGGCGGGCTTCCCCGAAGTGTCCAGCGAATACCAGATCCGCATCTCCCACCTGGACGGCAAAGATACCATGCGCCTGTACGTGGAGACGAACGGCCACGTGGACTTCCTGGATCTGGCGGACCGCATCGCGGCTACCGTCAAGGGGAAGATCGGCTTTACGCCGCTGGTCAAGGTCGTGGAGATCGGTCTGCTGCCCAGAAGCGAAAAGAAGACGAAGCGCGTCATCGACGAGCGCTACGAATAGCAGAAAACAAAAGGGAAAAGGGAAAGAAAAGAAGGGGAGAAGAAACCATGAAGAAAACGATCAGAACCGTCACCGCAGTCCTGCTGGCCGTCTGCCTGATCGCAGGCTCCGGCGCAGCGGTCTCCGCAGCCGGATACGAAGGCTACGAACCGCTGGAACACAAGTCTCTGACGGAATCCGACCTGCAGTACAAAGGCTGGGACGACGACAAGTTCGACGCGCTGCTCCAGCGGCTGGAAACCATGGGCGCGGACACGCCGGACAGCGAGTTCCTGGATGTGTACCGGCAGATCCTGGACGAGTACGACGAACTGTATAACCAGTACGTGCTGGCGGACGCGGCCTATTACGCGGACGTGAACGACACGGCGGCCGCGGAGGCCTCCGACGAGATGTTCGACCAGCGCACCGACGCGGAGGACGACTTCTTCCTCGCGATGCAGCGCATCCTGCACGGGCCGAAGGGCAAACTGCTGCGGTCCCAGCTGGATCCGCTCTGGATCGACTGGATCGAGACCTACGTCGAGGAATCCGACGAGCTGGAGGAACTCTACAAGGAAGAGAACCGCCTGGTGCAGGAGTATTATTCCGCGATCGCGGAGGCGGAGGAAAACGCCTCGGACGACGAAGAATACTACGAAATGGCCAACGAGCTGTGCGGCCCGATCTTCGTGGACCTGGTGCAGGTCCGCGACCAGATCGCCGAGTGGAACGGCTACGACAACTATTACGAATACTCGTTCGACAGCTACGGCCGGGATTATGACCCGGAGGACATCGAGATCCTGTCCGGGATCGCGAAGGACCAGATCGTTCCGCTGTTTAACGAGATCTACGATACCTGGTGGAATCTGCCGTATCCGGAACACGCGGAGGATGCCTTTTACGACGAGGAAGAGATCCTCGCCCTGATCTATCCATATATTGTCGACATCCATCCGGACCTGGGCGAAGCGTTCGATTACCTGCTGGAGAACAAAACGTACGACATCGAGTATTCCACAGACAAGGCGTCCACGGGCTACACGGATAACCTGCCGGCGTTCCGCGCGGCGTTCATCTTCAACTCGCCCTACGACAGCTATCAGGATTACTCCGATCTGGTGCACGAATTCGGCCACTACAACGCCGCGTACCACGATCCCATGCCTGCCATCTACATGACGTCGGTCCTGGACGTGGCGGAGATCCATTCCCAGGGGCTGGAACTGCTCATCACGAAATACGCGGACCAGCTCTACGGGGAAGACGCGCCGTTCATGACGATCGACGTCGTTTTCCGCATGCTGAATTCCGTGCTGTCCGGCTGCATGTACGACGAGTTCCAGAAGACCGTCTATGAGAACCCGGACATGACCCTCGAAGAGATCAACGACCTGGCGGAAGAACTCTGCTTCACCTATGCAATGGATGGCAGCGGGTCGGAAGCCTACGACTGGGTCGACGTGTCCCACAACTTCGACATGCCTTGTTATTACGTGTCCTACGCCACGTCCGCCATCTCCGCCCTGGATATCTGGCGCACGTCCCTGGAGGACTGGGACGGCGCGGTGGACCGCTACATGCAGGTGACGGCGCTGCCCAGCGATGTTGGTTACCTGGAAGCGGTCAAGGAGTGCGGCCTGATGAAGTTCACGGACAAAAAGGCCGTGGAGAGAATGATCAACGAGATCTGGTACTATTACGACGTCAACTACCGCGACTTTTTCGACACGAAGGAGAAGCACGAGCCCAAACTGCCGTTCCCGGATCTTTCCGGCAAGGTGGACAAGGCCAAGGACGTGGCGCAAAGCGTGCTGAAGGCGCTGCTGATCGCCGCGGCTGTCGTGACGGTCCTTGTGGTCGCGGTCATCGCGATCCTGTGGAAGAGGCACAAGGGCGAGGAGATCTCGAACCAGACGCCGCCGAACCCGGGCTACACCGAAGACCCGAGCGGCATCTCCAGTTTCTATCAGGAACTGCGGGGCAATACGCAGAGCGTGACACCGGAGGAGGAAGCCGCTGCTGAACCCGTCGAAGATGATTTTGTTTCCGAATAATAATTTTTCAACATTTTCA
>JAFPXN010000004.1 GCA_017412505.1 Bacillota bacterium
ACGATGCAGGGGGAGTTCCGCTTCGCTTCGTCGAACAGGTCGCGGACGCGGCTTGCGCCCACGCCGACGAACATTTCCACGAAGTCAGAACCGGAGATGCTGAAGAACGGCACGCCGGCTTCGCCTGCGACCGCCTTGGAGATATAGGTCTTACCGGTGCCCGGAGGGCCTACGAGCAGCACGCCCTTGGGGATGCGCGCGCCCAGGTCTGTATATTTCTTGGGGTTTTTCAGGAAATCGACGATCTCTTCGAGTTCCGCCTTTTCCTCGTCCAGGCCGGCAACGTCGCGGAACGTCACCTTCGTGTTGCCGTCCTTGAAGATCTTGGCCTTGTTCTTGCCGAAGTTCATCATGCCCTTGTTTCCGCCGCCGCTTCCCATGAAGCTCATCCAGAAGAAGATCATGATGCCCACGAGCAGCAGCGTCGGGATCCAGGAGATCACGGACGCCCAGGGCGAGGGCTTGATGCTCTCGATCGTCAGTTTTCCGCTCTCCGCCTGCGGGAGCAGATACCCTTCGCTGACGATGGCCATATCGTAGCCCGTCGGCGCGTAGGTGATGAAATAGGAGCTGTCCTTCAGCTGACCCTCGTATCTGCGGGAGCCTTCGCTGACGCTGACCGTCTGCACCTTTTCGTTTTTCAGGTCTTCGACGAATTCGGAGAAACCGATCTCCTTGACCTGCGTCTGGTCTCCGAAGATGCCGCTGTTCTGGAAGAACCAGGCGCCCAGCAGCACGCCGGCGAATAAAATAACGTACAGCCAGATCCCACGGATCGGGCCGCCTTTTCTGTTCTTGTTATTCAACTACAAAAATCCTCCGTAATTGTGTCTCGATTTTGTAAGCGTTCTAAACAATTTGTAATATGACACAATATACTACCATACTAATTAGTAGATTACAAGCAAAAGAGAAATCCGGCGAAGGTGTAAAGGCCGTTCGAGGACCATCGGGGATACCGGTTCTTAGCGATTGGCGAGCCAGCGGCGAAGCCAGAGCTTAGAACCGCTGTTGGGGCCACGCTGAGCGGGAGCGTGTCCGAGAACGGCCTTCACACCGAGCCAAACAGCACTTCCTCATGCGTGATCTCCGCCCGGTATCCGTGCGGGAACTCGATCACCTTTCCCGTCCGTCTTCCCCGCGCCGCTTCCAGCAGGCTTTCCAGATGCGCCGAGGCGATATCCTCGGTCAGCCCCTCCTGTGCAAACAGGATGCGCACGACCCGCTTCGCCAGCGCGCCGTCCATGGCAGCCAGTTCCTTCACGGGAAAGCTTCCCCGGTGACCCGCCGCAGCCTGCCGCGCCAGTTTTTCCAGCAGCGCGTCGTCCTCCCGGGCGCTCGCTGCCAGCCTTGCCAGCGTCTCCTTCAGATTCGGATTGAACTCCTTTTCCAGCAGCGGCAGCACTTCCAGCCGCAGCTTGTTGCGCGTGTAATACGTGTCCGCGTTCGTGGAATCCCAGCGGGGCGCGAGGCCGTTCTTTGCGCAGTATGCCTCGATCTCGGAACGCGGTGTATCCAACAGCGGGCGGATCAGTCCGTCTTCGCGCACGTACTCCATGCCCGCGAGGCCGTGGATGCCGGTGCCGCGCAGCATGCGCATCAGCACCGTCTCCGCCTGGTCATCCCGGTTGTGGGCCAGCGCGATCCGCACGCGGCTGCCCTTGCAGAGACCGCCGCAGGGGCTTTCCAGCATGGCCTTCTGGCGCTGCAGCGCGCTGTGGCGAGCCTTTCTGCCTGCCTCTTCCGGCGAGATGCCTTCCGCTTCTGCCTTTCCGTAGACGTCGCAGAGTGTCACCATCAGGGGAACGCCCAGCTGCCGGCAGTGATCCGACAGCCACTGCTCGTCTTCCTTTGCCCGCTCGCCGCGCATCATGTGATTGACGTGCAGGGCCTGCAGCGTAAACGGCAGCGACCGCTGCATACTTTTCAGCACGTGCAGCAGGCACAGCGAATCCGGGCCTCCGGAGAGTCCCAGGATGACCGTGTCGCCGGCCCCAATCATGTTATGCTCTTGTACGGTCTTTCTGACCTGCAGCTCTGCGTTCATCGTCTAGTACTCGATTCCGTAAAACCCGCACGCGTTGCGGAACGTGGTCTCGGCCACTTCTTCCAGGGTCAGCCCCTTGATCTCGGCGAACTTCTTCGCCACTTCTTCCACGTGCACCGGCGTGTTCGTCTGCCCGCGGAAGGGCACCGGCGCCATGTAGGGGGAATCGGTCTCCACGAACAGGTGCTCCAGCGGAACCGTCTGTACGACTTCCACCGGTCTGCGCGCGTTCTTGAACGTCACAGGGCCTGCCAGCGAGATGTCCGCGCCCAGTTTGACGTACTGACGCGCCAGCTCCGCGCTGCCGGAAAAGCAGTGGATGACGACCCGGTTGCGGCCGAAGATGCCCGAATCCTTCAGGATGCGCATCGTGTCCTCCTCCGCTTCGCGGGAGTGGATGACGATGGGGCAGCCCACTTCCTTCGCGGCAGAAAGCTGCGCCGCGAACCAGTATTGCTGCACGTCCCGGGGCGAAAAGTCGTAGTGATAATCCAGCCCGATCTCGCCCAGCGCCTTTACTTTGGGGCGCTTCAGCAGATCCAGGACGGCCGCCAGCTGTTCCTCGGAGAAATCCTTCGCTTCGTGGGGGTGGCAGCCCGCCGCCGCATACACGAAATCGTATTTCCCCGCAGTCTCGGCGCATTTTAAGGACGTCGCCAGGTCCGACCCCACATCCGTGCAAAGTGCAACAGAGGATGCCCGGATCTCGTCGATCAGGGCATCCCTGTTTTCGTCAAAAGCTTCGTCTGAGATGTGGCAGTGAGAATCGAAAAGTCTCATCTTACCTCTTTCTTTCAGCCGATGATCTGTCCGTTGGGCACGTCGGCTCCGACAAAGGTGAATTTATTGTTCTTCGTGTCGCAGCCGAAGCACAGCATGCCGTTGCTCTCCAGGCCGCGCAGGTTCCGCGGCTTCAGGTTGACCACGGCCATGACGTGCTTGCCTACGCACTCTTCGGGCGTGTAGCTGCCCGCGACGCCGGAGATGATCTGGCGCACTTCGCTGCCCAGGTCCACCTGGAACACCAGCAGCTTGTCGGCCTTCGGGTGCTTTTCCGCCTTGATGATCGTACCTGCGCGCAGGTCGATCTTGTCGAAGTCGTCGAATTCGATAAAGTCCTTATACGGTTCGTACTCGATCTCTTCCTTGGGTTCGTCCGCCGGAGCCGCCGCAGCGCCTGCCGCAGCCTTGGCCGCCGCGTTCATGGCCTCGAGCTCTTCCAGTTCCTTCGCCACGTCCATGCGCGGGAAGATCGCTTCGCCCTTGTGGGCCACCTGGCCGTTCAGCATGTCGAAGAACTGAACGTCCTTCCAGACGGGATCGCCTTCGATGCCCAGCTGTTCGCGGATCTTCGAGCTCGTCGTGTGCATGAACGGGAAGATCAGGATGGACACGATGCGCAGGGCGTCCGCCAGGTTGTGCATGACGGTGTCGAGTCTTCTGGCCTGCGCCGGGTCCTTCGCCAGCGCCCAGGGCATGGTCTCGTCGATGTATTTGTTCGTGCGGCGGATGACCTTCCAGATCTCCTCCAGCGCGATATTGAACTGGAACTTGTCCATGGCGGCTTCGACCAGTTTATAGCAGCCGGTGGCCATCTCCTTCAGTTCCGCGTCGGGTCCCTCTTCCTTGCCGGGAGCGGGCACGATGCCGCCGCAGTACTTCTCGATCATGGACGTGGTGCGGGACACCAGGTTGCCCAGATCGTTGGCCAGGTCGAAGTTCATGCGGTTGAGCATGACCTCGTTCGTGAACTGACCGTCGGAACCGAACGTGTATTCTCTCAGCAGGAAGTATTTCAGCGCGTCGACGCCATATCTGTCGATCAGTTTGACCGGGTCGACGACGTTGCCCTTGGATTTGCTCATCTTGCCGCCGTCGATCAGCAGCCAGCCGTGACCCAGCACGTGCTGCGGGATGGGTTCGTCGATGCTCATGAGCATGGCGGGCCAGATGATGGAGTGGAAGCGGACGATCTCCTTGCCCACGAGGTGGTAGTCGACGGGCCAGTACTTTTCGTACAGCTCCGTGCTCTCGCCTTCCACGGGAGGATAACCGAGCGCGGTGATGTAGTTGCTGAGCGCGTCCAGCCACACGTAGATGACGTGCTTTTCGTCGATGGGCACGGGAATGCCCCAATCGAAGCTGCTGCGGGAGATGCACAGGTCTTCCAGGCCCTGGTCGATGAACGACAGCATCTCGTTGACGCGGGTCTGGGGCTGCAGGAAGTCCGTCGTGGTGAACAGTTCCTTCAGCCTGTCGCCATACTTGGACAGCTTGAAGAAATACGCTTCTTCGCTGGCGCGTCCGATCTTGCGGCCGCAGTCCGGGCACACGCCGTCCGGCGCCTGGGTGTCGGTCCAGAACGCTTCGCAGTCCGTGCAGTACCAGCCTTCGTATGCGGATTTATAGATATCACCCTTCGCGTACATGCGGCGGAAGATCTCCTGCACGCGCACCATGTGCCGCGGCTCCGTCGTGCGGATGAAGTCGTCGTAGGAGATCTCCATGGTCGCCCACAGGTCCTTGATGCCCGCGACGACCTTGTCGACGTATTCCTGCGGCGTGACCCCCGCAGCCTGCGCCTTCTTCTGGATCTTCTGGCCGTGTTCGTCCGTGCCGGTCAGGAAGCGCACGTCGTAGCCCTGCAGCCGCTTGAAGCGGGCCATGGCGTCCGCCATGACGGTACAGTACGTGTGGCCGATGTGCAGATTATCGCTGGGATAATAGATCGGCGTGGTGATGTAGAATGTCTTGCTGTTGTCTTTCATATGTCCTCCTTCGCCTGCGCAAATGGGCGCAGATCCAAGTATTTATATCGCGGATTGCGGGCTCGTCATGCTGACGACGCGCCCCCACTTGCTTTCCAAGTCGTAGCCGATCTCCAGAATGCCGGTCGGCTGGATATCGAAATGCCAGATGTCGTTCAGGCCGTATCCCAGCAGATGGGAGATCATGCTGCGGATGGCCATGGCATGAGAGACCACTGCGACAGGTCTCTCGTCATACCCCTCCTTTCTTGCCAGCTCAAAGAGCTCTTCCAGGAAGGGGCCCGTACGGGCCTTGACGTCTTCGAAATTCTCGCCGCCCTTCGGCCGGTGGAATCCGAATTCTTCCGCGAATTTGCGGGCGTCCTCCGGGTCGGCGGCAAGCGCCTCGTCGAAGGTCATCTGTTCGTAGATGCCGCAGTGCAGCTCGCAGATGCGCTCGTCGATCCGCACGGGCAAGCCGGGATGTTCTTTGGCGATCCCGTCGGCCAGCAGCCTCGCCCTTTCCTGCGGGCTGCAGAACAGCGCGGCAAGATCCGCCGCCTTCAGCTTTTCCGCGGCCCAGGCGATGCTGGCGACGCCTTCCGGAGTCAACGGAGACTCCGAGCGTCCGTATATGATCCTGTTTTTCAGCGCCTCCGTCTGGGGATGGCGGATCAGGAGAATCTTCATGAATTCGCTTTCTTTTCTTTCTTTTCAGGCAGAGGGATCTGCACCAGGATGATGGCGACGAACATGACGAGGCAGCCGATGAGCTCTCTGGGGCTCATGCGCTCGTGCAGCATGATCGCGCCGCCGATGACCGCGAACACGGATTCGAGGCTGAGCAGCAGCGCCGCGACGGTCGGGTCGGTATTTCTCTGCGCCAGGATCTGCAGCGTGTAGGCGACGCCGCCGCTCATGACCCCGCAGTACGCGATGGGCACGGCCGCGGACACGATCTTCGCCCACGTCGGTTCTTCCCACAGCACCGCCAGCACCCAGGTGCAGGCGCAGGCAGTGATGAACTGGATCGCGGAGATCTTCACCGGGTTGCCGATCGGCGCGAAATGGTCGCACACGAGGATGTGCAGCGCGAAGAACACGGAACAGATCAGGATGAGTCCGTCGCCCTTCGTCACGGAGAAGCTCTTGTCGGTCATGCACAGCAGGTACAGTCCCACGACGCCGACGACCACGCCCAGCCATACGAGCCAGGTGTTCTTCTTGCGGAAGAAGATGAAGTTGATGACGGGCACCAGCATCATATACAGGGCGGTGATGAAGCCCGCCTTGCCGGCCGTCGTATACACGACGCCCATCTGCTGGAACGCGCCGGCGCCGGTCAGGCACAGGCCTGCGAGCACGCCGCCCAGAATAGTATTCTTTCTATAGGTGTCGGCCTCGGGGGTCTTTTCGATCGCCGCGCCGGGCTTTTTGCCGTCCCGGAAGTCCATGATCATGGCGACGAGCGTCACGGCCAGGGCAGCCAGCACGAGGCGGGACGCCGCGAACGTCAGCGGTTCGATATAATCCATGCCCTTGCGCTGGAAGACGAACGAGACGCCCCAGATCAGCGCGGTGATGGTGAGCATGGCATTGGCCAACATTTTCTTACTCATTAAAGCACTCCTTCTAAGTGAAACAGCACGACGATGATCTGATACACGATGGGCACGAACATGGCCGGAATGAAATTCGCGATCTTGATCTTCGTGACCCCCAGCATGTTCAGGCCTAATCCGACCAGCGACAGGCTGCCGACGGCGGAACTCAGCGCGACGA
>JAFPXN010000059.1 GCA_017412505.1 Bacillota bacterium
CGGGGTGATCTCCGACTCGAAATCGTCCTCGATGATGTAGGCGTTGCGCTGAGCCCGCCAGCGCATGTACTCGCGCTTTTTGGCGTTGGTGGCGGTCACGCCGGAGGGGTAGCTGCGGTAGGGCGTAATGTGCAGCACCTGGGCATCGCTCTCCCACAGCGCGCTGCTCACGATGCCGTCCGGCCCCAACGGCAGGCTCTGGGTCGTAATGTCGTTCGCCCGGTAGACCTGGGAGATCTTCTCGTAGGACGGATCTTCGATGCCGTAGATGCGGCTTCTGCCCAGCACCTGAACGATCAGGCCGTACAGGTATTCCGCGCCCGATCCGATGATGATCTGCTCCGGTTCCGCTTCGATGTGGCGGGCTCTTGCCAGATAGCGGGAGAGCGCGGTGCGCAGGATCTCCGTCCCGAAGTTGGGGCAGCGCTGCAGCACCGCTTCGCCGTACTGCGACAGCACCCGGCGGGCGGTCTTCGCATAGACGCTGAAGGGAAAGCCCGTCTCGTCGCTGTCCACATCCGGCCAGTAAGATCTGGTCATATATTCTGCAGATTCCACGGGAAAGACCGCGGCTTCGTCGTAGGTGACGTAGCAGCCGCTTCGTTCTTTGGCGGTCACATAGCCTTCGTCCTCCAGCAACTGCAGCGCATGCTCCACCGTAATGACGGAAACGCCGAGATCCCTTGCCATGGTGCGCTTGGAGGCCAGTTTCATTCCCGGGGCATACAACCCTTCTTCGATGTCTTTGCGCAGGGATTCGTAGATCTTCAGATATTGTTTTTCCTTCTGTTCTTCCTTCATCTGGTCCGCCTTTTCGTCCAAACTGGTTATATAAAATAGTCTTATTCTGAGTATTTTGATAGGGTCAATTCAATGATATAGTATAGACAAAGAAAAGACAAGCAGATTGCCTCTTCTTCGGAAACGAGGTGATTCAAATGAAGCGCTACGCAATGAATAACGGAATGCACACTATGACAAACACAAGAACAACGACAGATCATCAGATCAAAGTTTTAACGGTATCCGCCCTCCTGATGGCCATGAACGTCATCATGAGCTCCTTCGGTGTTCCCGTCCCCGGCGGGCACCTGTACCTGAACGACTGCATCATTACGGTGGCAGCCATCCTGCTGACCCCCGGATATGCAGCGGCAGTGGGCGGCATCGGCGCTTTCTTAGGAGATTTCTTCTTCTATCCGACGCCCATGTTCTTCTCTCTGATCGCCCACGGCCTGCAGGGCTTCCTGATCTCCTGGGCCGTCCGCAAATTTGTGGATAAGGACGGCAAGCGCACCGTAAAGGGCGCCGTCATCGGCTGCCTGATGGGCCTGGTGGTGACCACCATCGTCTACAGCCTCGGCCGTGCCTTCGTCTACAGCACGCCGGAATACGCCATCCTCAAGCTGCCGTATCAGATCCTGCAGCCCACGGTCGGCGCCATCGTCGGCATCCTGCTCTGCTTCAAGTTCGGGCTGATGGAGCGTTTCGACAAAATGTTCAAATAGGGGTTGACCCATCCATAGCAACGCCCCGGCTTCGGCCGGGGTATTTTTATGGTAAAATGGCAGGGGAAAGGTAAGCGTCAAACGTGGACGAACGAAAGCCGGAACAACAGAATAAATCCCGCAGAAAGCGGCAGGAGGTGCGCAGACAGACGGAAGACGCTGCAGCGCTGCTTTTCCGTGCCTGGGACGAGGCGAAGCGCGGCCGTTCCTGGGACTGGGTACTGGCGGAAAAGTTCCACTGGGGCATCACCGCCCGGCTGCGTTCCGTAAGAAAGTTCAAGAACAGTTTAAAGCAGCAGCGCCCCGGCTGGCTGAGCGGCTTTCTCACGATGGAGAAGCAGTGCGAAACAGAACGCATTCCTGAGATCCTCCGGCGCTTTGCCGCAGCATGTCCCCAGATTGCCGCAGACCCGGACAGCGACCTCTCCAAACGCGTGCTGCAGCGCTATCCGCAGGTGCTCCTGGCGATCGCAAAGCAGACGGCGAAGGATTTTGCAGAGGGTCACTCCGAGCAGGATCTACGCAGACTGCTGCGCCGCAAACACTTTCCGTCGCGGATGCTGGTGGAAGATGGCCTGGAGACCGTTTGGTCCACCTGGTACGTGCCCCAGGCGATCCAGTCGGATCTAAAGCTGCTGCTCTCCCTCGAACCGAAGGACGAATATCCTGAGGCCCGGGCCATGGAGCGTCACTTTGTGCTGCACCTGGGCGGTACGAACACGGGCAAGACCTACGAAGGATTCCGCTGCCTGCGGCAAGCCCGCACCGGCGTCTACCTTGCGCCGCTGCGTCTGCTGGCCGTAGAGGCGCAGGAGACTTTGCTGGATGCGGGGCTGGCCTGCAGCCTGACGACGGGCGAAGAGGAGGACGTTCGGGAGGACGACACTCACGTGGCGGCTACCACAGAAAAGCTGGATCTAAAAGCCCGCTACGATGTGGCGGTCATCGACGAATGCCAGATGATCGAAGACCCCCAGCGGGGCTACGCCTGGACCCGGGCAATCCTCGGCGTGCAGGCTCCGGAAGTGCATCTGTGCGCGGCGCCCCAGGCGAAGGAGATCCTTGTCCGGCTC
>JAFPXN010000005.1 GCA_017412505.1 Bacillota bacterium
GGGATCTTCAGCCAGGTGGAACCATACAGCTGGATGAAGATAAAGTAGACCGCGTTCGGTACGGCCTGGATAAAGACGATGTAGGCGTTGCCTAAACGGTCCCAGAATCTGCCTTTGTAGCGCGCCATCAGCACGCCGAGGGCAAGACCGAGCGGCAAGCTGATCGCCATACAGATCAGACCCAGTTTGGCCGAGATCGCGATCTTCGGCGCGATGATCCTGGCGATCGGAGTATTGACCCGGTAACGGTATGAGACACCCAGATCTCCCTTCAGGATTTTTCCGATAAAGCGTATCACCTGCAGGTACAGCGGATCTTTCAGACCCATTTTTGTCAGGCCCAGTTCGATCTGCGCAGGGGACATCTTTTCGTAATTCGTGAAGTAGCCTTCTTCCGGCATGAACCGCAGAAGAGCGAAGACGATGGTGATCAGGATGACCAGCGTTATGAGTGATCGTGCAAGACGTTTGATCGAATACTTCAGCACGTTAAGTCTCCTTCACTTCAGAAAGGAAAGCGGCTCCGCGCCGTGCCTGGCAGCAGAGCCGCTTACAGTTGGTTTGATCAGTTGTCCTTCAATATCAGAAGGGGGTTCGTTCTTTAATTGCCGCCGAGCGCTTGCGTCCAGGCTTCGTACTGTTCGTCGTACATATCCTGGGACATGGCTTCCGCGTAGACGTGCTGTCCCTTGTATCTGCTGGAGGACTGGCCCATCATGGCGTACTGGCCTTCGAAGCCGTTCAGCTTCGTAGCCTGGTAGGAACCGCCGGAGATGAAGCCGGGAACCACGATCGCGTGATCGAGGTAGAAGGATTCGGCTGCCGCGAACGCCTCGTAGCGGACGTCGAAGTCGTCGACGCAGGTGCGGGCGTAGTCGCACAGTCTGTAGTATTCGTCGATGAGAGCGTTGGTCTCGTCGGACTTGGTATCCTGGAAGACTCTGTAGTCGTCGGTGTCGTGGCAGAAGAAGTTGTAGGAGTTCTCTCTGTCGAACGGATCGGCCCAGGTCTCGGGATCCATGAAGTCGGCGCCCCAGTTCAGTTCCTGGATGGCGTAGTTGCCGTTGCGTCTCGTCTCGTTCAGGAAGGAGTTGCCTGCGTATTCGACGACCTCGATCTCGATGAAGTCGGAGCCGAGCAGGCTCTCCAGCTGCTGCTTGAGAACGACGGTGCAGTTGCCCCAGGTCGTGGAGCTCGGGTTGTAGTTGATGGGCATCTTGATGGGGAAGGTTGCGCCGGCTGCTTCGAGTTCGGCCTTTGCCTTCTCCTTGTACTCCAGAGCGAGCGCTTCGTCGAAACTGTCGCCTTCGGTGTACTTGGCCAGTCCGCCGTAGTTGACGTAGTCCTTACCGTTGTAGGTGGAGAAGCCCTTCGGCGTAACGGTGTTGATCATGTGCATGTGCGGATCGTCGCCGGGATACTTCGCGGTCAGGTACGCTTCTCTGTCGATGGCGTGGAAGATGCACTTGCGGAAGTTCTCGTTGTTGACGGCCTTGATCCAGTTCTCGGGCTCGTACTGTTCGTCGAACTTGGGCTCGAAGTTGAAGCCGAAGAAGTAGGAATAGTCGCCTACGATGCGGCTCGTGCAGACCATGTTGCTCTTTTCGGGGTCGGCCAGCCAGTCGGCTACGATATCGGAACCGATGTCGGCGGAGTCGACTTCGCCTCTGAGGAACATCTCGGGAGCCAGCGTTGCAGCTTCCTGGTTGTAGGTCTCTTCGATGCGCTCGATGTAGATGTGTTCGGCATCCCAGTTGTTCTCGTTCTTGACGTAGACTCTCTTCTGCTGGGGTTCCGCGACCTGCAGGATGTAGGCGCCGTTGAACCACATGGAGTCGTTGTCCAGACCGTATTCGGTACCGAGCTGCTCGAGCAGTTCCGCGGGAGCGGGCCAGTAGGTACCGAACTGCAGAACGGTGGGGAAGTAGGGACGCGGGAAGCAGAGATGATACTCCAGCGTCAGGTCGTCCACCGCTACGACGCCCAGTTCTTCGGGCGTGACTGCGGGAACTTCCACATAGCCTTCGTCGGTGATCTCATAGATGACGCCGGCGTCGTCCACGACGTATTCGTCATCTTCGCCTTCGGAGCCTACGGGGACCGCGACCAGCTTGGCGGCGGTGTATTCCAGCAGCTCAGTGGCGTTTACGAGCCAGCCGTCCATCAGGTAGCTGTTGCCGCAATCGTTGGCGGAGTCGCAGACATAGCGGGCTGCGGCTACGTAGTCGTTCGCGGTGACGGGGGCCATTTCGTTGCCGTCCTTGTCATACCAGTGCTGATCCGGTCTCAGATGGAACGTCCAGGTGAGGCCGTCTTCGCTTTCTTCCCAGCTTTCGGCTGCGCAGGGAACGATGTTGCCGAACGTGTCGTTCTCTACGAGGGAGTCGATGGTGTTCGCGCCGACTTCCAGTTCGTAAGTGGTACCGCTGACCAGATAGTTCATCGTGGTCATTTCGCTGGAATACAGCGTGCGGTAGACCTGTTCCGCAGCGTAGGTGCGTCCGTCGGGACCGGTGCCGGCTTCTTCGCCGCCTTCGTCTGCGGGAGCGGGAGCAGGTTCGTTGCCGCTCGTGCAGGCCGCCAGCGAGAAGATCATGGCCAGTGCCAGAAGGACTGCAAGGATTCTCTTCGTGTTCATACTAGATTTTCCTCCAATCTGTTTTTTACACACGTCCGGAGAGAAACCCCGGACAGGTCAATTATACTACATTTGCGAATAAGCAAACAATTTTTCTTTCCGGGGGCAGGAAAAACATGTGGCTGGATACAAACTTGATTTTAGACATCGGAATCTGTATATTTATTATGTATGAGTATGAGCACGCGGCGGAGGCAGACTATGAGCATCGTCAGACAGAATACAGCATTTGAAACACCTGAAGAGAAGAAGATCTTCTGGCACACCAGCGCGCATATCATGGCGCAGGCGGTCCTGAGACTGTTCCCGGAGGCGAAATTCGCCATCGGGCCCGCGATCGACAGCGGCTTCTATTACGATATCGACCTGGATCACCGGTTCACGGAGAGCGATCTGCGCTCGATCGAGGAGGAGATGCGCCGCATCGTGCGCGAAGACCTGCCCATCACCCGCCGGGAAGTGACCCGCATGGAAGCGCTGGGCGAAGCCGTCGCGAAGAATCAGCCGTACAAGATCGAGATCATCAACAGCCTGCCGCAGGAGAAGCAGCTGTCCTGGTACGACCAGGGCGAATTCTCCGACCTGTGCGAAGGCCCCCATCTCGAACGGACGTCCCAGGTGCGCGCGTTCCGCCTGATGAGCGTTGCCGGCGCGTACTGGCGCGGCAGCGAGAAGAATAAGATGCTCCAGCGCATCTACGGCATCTCGTTCCCCAAGCCCAGCATGCTGGACGAATATCTGCAGAACCTGGTGGAGATCCGCAAGAGAGACCACCGCAAGATCGGCAGGGAGATGGATCTGTTCATGTTCCCGGCCGAAGGCCCCGGCTTTCCGCTGTATCTGCCCAAGGGCATGGTCATCCGCAACGAGCTGATGTCTTATTGGAAGGAACTGCACGCGGCGCGCCATTACAACGAGATCCGCACGCCCATCATCCTGAGCGAGGACCTGTGGCACACGAGCGGCCACTGGGATCACTATAAAGAACACATGTATTTTACGGAGATCGACGGGTCGGACTACGCCATCAAACCCATGAACTGCCCCGGCGCGCTGATCGCCTTCAAGCGGAGGATGTATTCGTACCGCGATATGCCGGTGCGCCTGTCCGAGCTGGGTCACGTGCACAGGCACGAGCCCTCCGGCACCCTGCACGGCCTGATGCGCGTGCGGGAATTCACCCAGGACGACGCCCACATCTTTACGCTGCCGTCCCAGGTGAAGGACGAACTGAAGGACATCATCAAGCTGATCGACGAGATCTACGCGGTGTTCGGTTTCGAATATAAGGTAGAACTCGCGACGCAGCCGCAGAATTCCATCGGCAGCAGGGAAGAGTGGCAGATGGCAGAAAAAGCCCTGAAGGAAGCCGTGGAAGAGCTGGGCATCGAGTACGACATCGCCCCGGCTGGCGGCGCGTTCTACGGGCCGAAGCTGGACTTCCACCTGAAGGACTGCATCGGACGCACGTGGCAGTGCGGCACCGTGCAGCTGGATTTCCAGCTGCCGCAGCGCTTCGATCTGACGTATACGGGTTCGGACGGCGACAAGCACCGTCCCGTCATGATCCACCGCACGGTCTTCGGCAGCATCGAACGCTTTATGGGCGTGCTGATCGAGCACTTCGAGGGCAAACTGCCCCTGTGGCTGGCGCCGGTGCAGGTCAAGCTGATCTCCGTTTCCGAAAAGTACAACGAAGCCGCCTGGAAGCTGGCGGACGAGATGGAGGCGGCGGGCCTGCGCACGGAGGTGGACGCCCGGAACGAAAAGACCGGATACAAAGTGCGCGAGGCTGTGCTGGCCAGAGATTCCTACATCATCGTCGTCGGCGAAAAAGAAGCGGAGACAGGCGTACTGTCCGTCCGTTCCGCCAAGGCGGGCGACATGGGCGAGTTCCCGAAGGCGGAATTCATCGGCATGCTGCAGCAGGAGATCGCGAACAAGACTATTTAAGGTTTTCAACAATTATTTACGAAATTGTTTTGTTGATACCCCAAACTTCCGTTGACAACCGGCAGAATCAAAGGCTATAATTTTGTCAGAGCAACAGCTCCAACCCTGTTGCCGTTGAATACACACAGCAAAAGCTCCGAAGTTACGGCTTCGGAGTTTTTGCTTTTTGTTTTTCGCTGCGTAAAATGCTTGACACCGTACTATGTGAAGTAGTACAGTTAATACATCAAGGGAGGTACGCAGATGATACAGCTGGATCTGAAAAGCCGCAAATCGATCTACGAACAGGTGATCGACGGTTTTAAAGAGCTGATAACCCGCGGCGTCCTTCATGCAGGTGACAAACTGCCTTCCGTCCGCGAACTGTCCCGGACTCTGACAGTCAACCCGAACACCATCCAGAAGGCCTACCGCCAGCTGGAAGCCGACCGGTACATCTATACCGTGTCCGGCCTGGGCTGCTTCGTGTCGGAGAAACCGGAGGCGCCGGACCTGAGCAAGGCTGCAGCCATTTACGAAGCCATCGAAGACAACGTAAAGCAGCTGCGCTATCTGGGGGTCGCGGACGACGAGATCCGCGCCAGACTCGAGGAGATCGCCTGCAGAAAGGGGGTAGAGGGATGATCAACGTAAGAGGATTATGCAAGAAATTCGACGATTTCGAAGCGCTGAACAATCTGAACGTAAACGTGGAAAAGGGTTCCATCTACGGTCTGATCGGCGTGAACGGAAGCGGCAAGACGACGCTGATCCGCCATCTGACCGGCATACTGAAAGCCGACAGCGGCACCGTGCAGATGGACGGACAGGACGTTTACGACAATATCGATATCAAGCAGAGGCTGGGGTACATCCCCGACGAGCTGTTCTTCTTCGGGTCTTACAGCCTGAAGAGCATGAGCGCGTTCTATCAGGGCCTGTATCCGCATTGGAGCGCCAACCGCTACGAAGCGATGCTGGACGACTTTGCGCTGCCGGAAAGAGGCAAATTGAGCAAGTTCTCCAAGGGCATGCAGAAGCAGGCGCAGTTCATTCTTACCATGAGCTGCATGCCGGATTTCCTGATCCTGGACGAGCCGATCGACGGTCTGGACCCGATCGTGCGCAAAAAGGTCTGGAAGTATGTGGTGGACGACGTGGCGGAACGCGGCATGACCGTACTCGTCAGTTCCCATAACCTGAAGGAAATGGAAGGGATCTGCGATTCCATCGGCATCCTGTCGGGGGGCGAGATGAAGATCGAACGCGATCTGGACGAGCTGAAGTCCGATATCCACAAGGTGCAGGCGGCGTTCCACAGCGCGGAGGACGCGGAAAAGGCCTTCAAGGGTCTGAACGTCGTGCACCGCGAGAAGTCCGGCAGCATCGAGCACCTGATCATCCGGGGCGCCAGGGAGGACGTGGAGAGAGCCGTGTACGCGGCGGATCCCATCATCTTCGACATGCTGCCGCTGTCCCTGGAGGAAGTGTTTATCTTTGAGATGGGAGGTGAAAACGATGACATCCAGAGCATCCTGGCTTAACGTTTCTCTCATTAAGGAGAATTTTAAACGGTTCTGGCCCATCATGTGCGGAGGCCTTCTGTTCTGGCTGGTCTGCGGTCCCATCGCTCTGGTCCTCACCAAGAGTTCGGAAGGCTACAGCTACAGCTTTATGCGCAGCATCCTGCGGCACATCAACCCGGCTCCCATCCTGCTGAACGGCATCCTGCCGGTAGCGCTGGCGCTGGCCTGCTTCGGGTATCTGCACCGGACGAATTCCGCCGGTGTAATGCACAGCATGCCCTTCACCCGCCGCAGCCTGTTTCTCAGCAACTATGTGAGCGGCCTCGTGATGGCGGTGCTGCCTGTTGCGGTCATCTCCCTCATCCTGCTCGTGATGAGAGGGAACGTGGACATCGGCTGGTACGTGGACGAGCCGGTCTACTTTACTGGCATGAACATCTTCCGCTTTTTCCTGGAGGAGTTCACCGTCATCGCCTTCGTGTACTCGATCGCGGTGTTTGCGGCCAGCATCAGCGGTCTGTCCGTCATCCACGCCCTTACGGCGGTGGCGCTCAACTTCATCTGCCCGGTGGTGTACCTGCTGCTGATGGGCTATATGGACACCTACGAGTACGGCTTTACCGCAGGCTCGCTCATCGAAGATATCGCTGTCCGGATGAACCCGTGGATCGCCGTGTTGGCGGAAGACGGTTTCTCCGCGAAGGAGATCGCAGTTTATCTGCTCGTTTCCCTGGTGATCGCCATCGCAGCGTTCCTGCTGTATAAGGCGCGGCATCTGGAACGGGCAGGGGAGAGCTACGTATTCCGCCCGGCCAAGTACATCATCGGTTTCCTGATGGTGTTTACGGCCAGCAGCCTTACGGGCTTTGTCTTCCAAAGCAGCTTAGGACCGTTTTCCTATCTGCTCGGTTTCGTCGTCGGGTACATCGTCGCCCAGATGATCGTCAACAAGACCACGAAGATCTTTACGAAGGAGTGCCTTGCTTCCGGTCTCGTATATCTGCTGCTGATCGCCGCGATCGTGTGCGTGTTCCGCTTCGACCTCATCGGCTACCAGAAGCGGGTGCCGGACGTGGACCGCGTAGGGAGCGTTTACATTACGTCCGATACCTTCGACATGGGGCTGGACGGCCGGGGCGACATGATCACCGAACCGGAGAACATTGAGCGGGTCACCGCGTTCCATAAAAAGATCGTCGCGGACCCCGCCAATTACCAGGATTCGTGGAACGGTTACTATACTTCTTCGTCCCTGTCCTGGGATTCCAGGGACTACGAGGATCCGAAAACAAAACCCGTCAGCTTTAACGTATCGTACGCGCTGAAGAACGGCCGGACGCTGGAAAGAGAATATTGGATCCCGGCGGCGATGCTGCGCGGAGACGCGGGCATGCGGGACCTGTGGAACAGCGCGGAGAACAGCGGTCTGTATACCAGACTGCTCCAGGAAGGGGCAGAAGGCTTGAGCGTGTGGTTCGAAGGAAACAACATGCCGAAGTGGCTCTTAGAGCCGGAGATGGAGAATTATGATTACGGCTGGAGGGGTTTTGATGATACCATGCCCACCGGCGCTACCCGGCTGGCGGATAAAAAGGCTCTGATGAATGCCCTGATCGAAGACATCAAGGCGTACGACTACGACCGCCTGTTCGAGGACTATTCCGAACTGCCTTATATCAGCATCCATATGGATTTCAGCAGCAGGGTAAAGCCCGGCGAGCAGCAGGAATGGGAGAGTTACTTCGGCGGTATGGGCTATACCTACTACGACTACGACGATGAGGGAAATCCGACCTTTAAGCACCTTATACTCGATGTTAACGCAAATAGGAATTATGTAAATGTGCTGAAAGCGCTGCTGCAGATGAACTTTACCGATGATCTTCATCGGGCGGTCGAGGCAGTGCAGAAGTAAAACGTTCAAAAGGGATTACAGATAACAACTACAAGGAGGTCTGCAGGGGGCAGGCCTCCTTTTTTCGACGGATGAAAAACGGGACTCTACGCCGCGTAGGTGGCGTTTTCTTCGGCTGTGCCTTACACTGGGACCGTAAGGAGGAAACGGCAATGGACAGATACGTGACCGGGGCTGTGATCCGACAGCTCCGCGAAGATAAGAAAATGACCCAGGAGGAACTGGCGGAAAAGGTCTGCGTAAGCAGCAAGGCGGTGAGCAAATGGGAAACGGGCAGGGGGCTGCCGGACGTCTGCCTGCTGCAGCCGCTGGCGGAGGCGCTGGGGATCTCTGTGATCGAACTGTTCTCGGGCGACGCCGTACAGAACCGCAACCGATCCGCGAATATGACAAAAACCGTGTTTTACGTCTGCCCGGTCTGCGGCAATGTCCTCTGGTCGACGGGGGAGGCGGTCGTCAGCTGCTGCGGCATCGTATTGCCGCCGCTGGAGCCGGAAGAGCCGGACGCGGCCCACGCGCTGACCCGGGAGATCGCGGAGGACGAATACTACGTCACCTTGGATCACCCGATGAAAAAGGACCATTACATCTCTTTCCTGGCGGCTGTGTCGGACCAGGGCGTGCAGCTCGTCAAACTGTATCCCGAAGGAAACGCGGAGGCGCGCTTCAAGATCGACCGGGTCAGATACATGTTCGCGTACTGCAACCGCCACGGGCTGTTCCGGGTAAAACGGTAATAACGAGAGCATTTATGCCGGTCTGTTCATGATGTTCCGGCGATACAAAGGCATTTGATCCAATAAGGGCAAATGCCTTTGTTATTTAGAGTTAAAAACACTTAAACTGCAAAAAACCTTTATTCTACCTGCAAAACAAGGGCATTTCTTCGAAAAGAGGCAGAATGACCTTATTTTTAAGGGCATTCAAGTCCGGAATATATAAGTGCCTTTATTGTATTCTCGAAGCAACAACAGTAATCCCAAGCGCGGCAGAGAGTCCTTGAGCCATGATGGGCCAAGGACTCTTTTGATTGACCATTTCATCATCGGATTTCCGGAAAACTCCTTTCTATGTTTTCAAATCCCGAAGATCCCTTTCAACTGATCGATCACGGCCTCCATGTCGTAACCACCTCCGGGTGAGGGGGCGATCACGAACAGGTTGGCCCCCAGATAGACCCCTGCATTTGCATATTCATCGATCCTGCGCAGCAGTCCTTTACGATATTCCGGGTCATGCTGTTTGCCTGCGTACTCGATATAGACGATCTCGCCGGTCTTCGGGTGGAGAACAGCAAAATCAGGGTAACGGCAGTGCGTTCCCACAGGGAGGGGCGTCTCATATTTGAACGTCAGTCCAAGTAAGTTCATAGCCCGCGCCGTCAGGTATTCTTCGCGGGTCCGGAAGACCCCGAGTTCTGTGTTGACATTGAGTTCTTCCGGATGCGACGGGTTCTGCCGTTCCGGGAGCCTGTCGAAATCAGCATTTGTTGGCGGCTTTCCAAGAAAGTAGTCCTTGCAGGGTTTATAGAAATCTTCCTGAAGACTTCCGGTCAGTTCAGACAATGGAGTATAACGCAGAGCGCTTTTCATGGAGAGGATGTTTTGATCCACGATAGGCAGCAGTTTCTTCGCATACTTCTTGAAAAGCAGCGCTCGGACATGTTTCGGGTCAGCCTTTTTCAAAGATCTCCGGATACGCTTTCCGTTCCTGCGGTAAGCTGCGTACGGAACCGGAGGATGATTGCTTTGCTGCTGGTAAAAGAGCGTGCCCTCGGGCGCTTTCTTCAAAACGTTTTCGATCTTTTCCCGGATTGACAGCATGCGGTTCAGTTCGCTTTGCAAGGATGTTGGATTGATCATAGGGTCACCTCATTTTTTGAATGATTCGAACAGATAAATATTACCATTTGCAGAACCATATGTAAATATATGGAAATGCAAAATGACGATTCCGTTTAACTGAAGATGATCCATGGAATCTGAAAGGTCAGCGGAAGAGGCAATTTGAAAAGTAAGGTTGAAAAGCCTTTGTTTTATAGAGGCTATTTGACAAAATGGTTGGGTTTGCCTTTATAAGTGACCCGGAATAAGGGCACATATTGCTAAAATGAAAAATGCCCTTGAAAAACAAAGGCATTTTTAGCAAAATTCATGAATGCCTTTAGCGACCTGGTGGAGACCTGTATGATACAATGAATTCAGTAAACCACGTGCCGGCACTCATATCTATATGGACCGGTTTATCGGATTCGAGAAGAAACATTAGCCTGATTGAAAGAGGAGATCATGAACATCGCAGTCATCACCGGAGCGTCCTCCGGCATGGGAAGGGAATTCGTCTACGCGATCGACAAAGAATACGAGCTTAACGAGATCTGGGTCGTCGCCCGCAGAAAAGAACGGCTGGAAGAGCTGCAGGCGCGATGCCGCACGAAGATCCGGCCGCTGGTCTTCGATCTTTCGAACCCTGCCAGCTTCGCGGAATACAAGGCGCTGCTCGAGGCGGAAAAGCCGCAGATCCGGGTACTGGTCAACGCCGCAGGCTACGGCCTGTTCGGCACGTTCGAAGAGATGGGTCTGGAAGAGCAGCTGGGCATCGTGGACGTGAACGACAAAGCGCTCACCGCCATGTGCCTGCTCAGCCTGCCCTACATGAGGAAAGGGGACGCCATCGTCAACCTGGGTTCCAATTCCAGCTGGCAGCCTGTGCCTTACCTGAACGTCTACGCGGCCAGCAAGGCTTACGTTTTAAGCTTTTCCCGCGGTCTCGGCAGGGAGCTGAAGCCACGGGGCGTGCACGTGATGTGCGTGTGCCCCGGATGGATCAGGACGGAGTTCATGGACACTGCCGTGCACGATGACACGATCCAATACTACGACCGCTGGTATACGCCTGAGCAGGTGATCGAGCAGGCCATGAAGGACCTGAAGAAGAAAAAGAAGGTCTCGATCCTGGGCGCGCCCGTGCGCCGGCAGGTCCGCCTCGTCAAATTCCTGCCCACGGACGTCGTGCTGGACACCTGGTGCAGGCAGCAGGGAAAAGAATAGGTATCATTCGTTTCGACCCGCACAGCGGCGCTCAAAGGCGCCGCTTTTGTGATATACTGAAAGCAGTAACGAGAGGAGGATACGGTTATGCAGAATGAAAAACTCGTACCGTTTCTGCAGTCGCTCATTCAGGCCGGCAGCGTATCCGGCGAAGAAGGCGGCGTAGCGGATCTTTTGGAAAAATTCTTTGTCGAAAGGGGCTTCGACGAGGTCAAAGTCGACGAATACGGCAGCATCACAGGATGTATCAAAGGCAAACGGCCCGGTAAAAAAGTCCTGTTCGACGGTCATATGGACACTGTTCCCGTAAACGACCCGTCCAAATGGACCGTGGATCCCTGGGCAGGCGAGATCAGGGACGGCAGGCTGTACGGCCGCGGCACGTCCGATATGAAAGGCGCGCTTTCCGCCATGTGCATGGCGGCGGCGGATTTTGCCGACGAGACCGGAAAGGACTTCGCCGGCGAGATCTATGTGGCGGGCGTCGTGCACGAGGAGTGTTTCGAGGGCGTCGCCAGTTCGAAGATCAGCAAAGCAGTGCAGCCCGATATCGTTGTCATCGGCGAGGCGTCGGACCTGAACCTGAAGATCGGCCAGAGAGGCCGCGCGGAGATCGTCGTGGAGACGTTCGGCAAACCCGCCCATTCCGCGAACCCCGACAAGGGCATCAACGCGGTGTACAAGATGGCGAAGGTGATCGAGGAGATCCGCAAACTCGTTCCGGAAGAGCACCCCGTGCTGGGCAAGGGCATCCTGGAACTGACGGACATCAAGTCCAGCCCGTATCCCGGCGCTTCCGTCGTGCCCGAATACTGCCGCTGCACCTACGACAGGCGGCTGCTGACCGGCGAGACGAAGGAGAGCGTCCTCGCTCCGCTGCAGGCGCTGTTGGATCAGATGATGGCGGAAGATCCCCAGCTGAAAGCGAAGGTCTCCTACGCCGTCGGCGAAGAGGACTGCTACACCGGCGCGAAGATCCGCGGCGAACGCTTTTTCCCGGGCTGGCTGTACGAAAAGGACGACGACTTCGTGCAGGCGGCATACCGGCAGCTGAAGGCCGACGGGTATGACCCCGAGATCACCATCTACAACTTCTGCACCAATGCGTCCCACTATGCGGGCGAGGCTGGCATCCCGACTCTGGGCATGGGTCCCTCCAACGAGAGCCAGGCTCACGTCGTGGACGAATACATCGAACTGTCGCAGCTGGACGGTGTGTACGGCTGTTATAAATCCATCATGAAAGCATTGCTGAAATAAGGAGCATTATGAAAGCAAAAGACGTAAAAGTGGACGCCTGGCTGAGGGCGCATCAGCCGGAAGTCATCGAAGACCTGAAAACGCTGCTGCGCTACCGCACCGTGGAGGACGAAACGGCCGTGCCGGAAGAGGGCAAGCCCTTCGGACCCATCACCTACGACTGTCTGCAGGAAGCGCTCGGCATCGCGAAACGGCTGGGATTCGAAGGCGAGAGCGTGGACGGTTACTGCGGCAGCATCGTCGTTCCCGCGGACGACCCCCGGGGCGAAAAGCCGGAAACGTTCGGCATCCTGGCGCATCTGGACGTCGTGCCCGAGAGCACGGGCTGGGATTACCCTCCGTACGGGGCGGTCATCGCGGACGGCAAGCTGTACGGCCGCGGCGCCATCGACGACAAGGGTCCGGCAGTCGCTTCCCTCTGGGCGCTGAAGGCGGTCAAGGAGTGCGGCTACAAACTGAAGAAGAACGTAAACCTCATCCTCGGCTGCAACGAGGAGACCGGCATGCGCTGCCTGGAATATTTCCTGGCACACCGTCCCGCGCCGGATTTCTCGATCTCTCCCGACGGGGAATTCCCGCTGACGAATTCCGAAAAGAGCAGGGCGGAAGCCGCGTTCGAACGCCGCTACGATTCGAAGATCTCCCTGCGCGCCGGCACCGTCGTGAACGCGGTCCCGGGCGAAGCGGAAGCCACCGTGCCCCTGCCCATCGGAACAGTGCAGGAGTTCGCGGAGGCGTTCTCCGAAGACAGCCCCTTCGGCGTCGCCCTGACGGAGGAAGGCGCGCGGACGAAGATCAAGGTGATCGGCACCACAGCCCACGCGTCCATGCCCGAAGACGGCGATAACGCGATGCAGGCCATGCTGCAGCTTCTGGCGGACCTTCCGCTGGCGGAAGAGGACGGCGAAGTCGTCCGGAGCCTGGCAGCGCAGCTCGGCATGAGCCTGTACGGCGAACCCTTCGACCTGGATCAGGAAGACATGTCCGGCCGGCTGACGTTCAACGCAGGCCTGATGGATTGGGACGAGACCGGCTACACCGTGACGTTCGATCTGCGCGTGCCCATCTCCATGACGGAGGAAGAGGTCCGCGGCAAACTGGAAGCCGGCATGGCGAACGCCGGCGCGAGCCTGAAGTCGTTCGAATTCGGCCAGGGCTACTGCATCCCGGACGACACGCCCTTCGTGCAGAAGCTCATGGACGTGTTCAACACGCGCACCGGCGAGAACAGGAAGCCGATGCACATCGGCGGCGGCACCTACGCCCGCCACCTGCCCAACGCGGTCAGCTTCGGCCCGGAAGGGTACCTGTGCGAAGCCCACGCCCACGCGGCGAACGAGTTCATCGACCTGGAACAGCTGTACTTCAACTGCTGCATCCTGGCGGACGCGATCATCGCGCTTTGCTGCGAATAGGCGCAAAACAAAAGCGGTCTCCTGCGCGGAGACCGCTTTTTTCGTGTCCGTTATTTGTAGATCGTCAGCGCATCCTTCAGGTTCCTGATGTGGATGATGCCGTTCTTGTGCTTGGCTTCTTCGCCATCGCAGGTCCAGGGAGCAGTCTTCGGCATCTGGAACTTCAGCTCCGACGCGCGGAAATACTCGAACATCTCGTTGCCCTGCACGGTCGTGGACAGGCCGAGGATGATGTTGCTGAAATCGATGGGATCTTTCGGTTCCTTGATGAGCATGACTTCGAACATGCCGTCGTTCAGATCCACTTTTTTGTCGTACAGCGTGATGAGTCCGGCGATGGAGCGGGTGTTCGTGACGCTGCCGAAGATGTAGCGGCCCTTGAAGACCCGTCCGCCGTCTGCCTCCACGGTCGTGTTGTAGGCGCGCAGATTGCGCATGTCCTTTACGCCTTCGTACAGGTAGGCCAGGTGGCCGAATTTGTTCTTCGCGCTCTGGGAGGCGCCGTAGGAGACCTCTGTGAACGCGCCGAACGACGCGATGTAGATGAAGTGCTGCTGCCCGTCGTTGAAGTCGCCCATATCCAGCTTCGTCGGGATCTCCTGAATGATGTGTTCCGTCGCTTTCAGGGGGATCGTGGAGATGCTCAGAGTGCGGGCGAAGTCGTTCGTGCTTCCCGCCGGCAGATAGCCGAAGGGGAGGTCCTTTCCGCTCTCCAGGAGGCCGGACGTGACTTCGTTCAGCGTGCCGTCGCCGCCGGTGCAGACGACGAGGTCGTAGCCTTCGTCCGCTGCCGACGCAGCCAGTTCCCTGCCGTGACCCTTGTACTGCGTGACGGCGATGGTGACGGTGTAACCAGCGCTGCAGAAGCGTTTGACGACATTATACATGGACGATCCCGCGTGCTTTTTTCCCGCCACGGGATTGATGATGAACAGTAATTTTTTCATAGCGTTTCGTTTCTCCCAACCAGTTGGAATTTTAAGGGTTTCACACCCTCAGTAGTATACTTTGTTATCCTTGCAAATGCAAGAACTTTACTATAAGATTAATGGTGAGTTACTATACCCTTTTTGCGGAGAGGAGATTTGGCATGCTGCTGGAAGAAAAACGGAAAGAACTTGTTGCGATCGGACAAAGAGCCATCCGGGAAGGCCTTACGACGGGCACGGGCGGCAACTTTTCCGTCTGCGACCGCGAAAGCGGCCTGATGTGCATCACGCCGTCCGGTATTCCTTATGTGGAAACAAAGCCGGAACAGATCGTCGTGATGGACGTGCAGACAGGAGAGATCGTGGACGGCGACGCCATCCCTTCCAGCGAATGCGACATGCACCGCATCTTTTACAAATACAGGACCGACATCGACGCGGTCATCCACACGCATACGACCTACGCGTCCACGTACAGCTGTTTCCGCAGGCCGCTGCCCGCGATCCACTATCTGGCCGCGTTCGGCGGCGCCCATGTGAACTGCGCCGAATACGCGACGTACGGCACGGTGGAGCTGGCCCGGAACGCGTTCAATGCCATGGAAGGGGTCAACGCGGTGCTGCTGGCCAACCACGGCCTGCTGACGGGCGCCAAAACGCTCGATCAGGCTTATAACATCACGGAGGAACTGGAATTCTGCTGCAAAATGGTCTGCACGAGCATGGCCATGGAGGCGAGCGGCAGAAAGCCCGTCGTCCTGCCGCAGGACGAGATGGACCGCATGGTAGAGCGCTTCAAGGGCTATGGAAAAGTGCACGAGAAGCACGAGGAGATCTGAACATGAAGAAAAAAGCGTTCGTCTCCGCGGAGATGGATTACGGGATCGCGAAGGAACTGGAAGACCTGCTCGACATCACCTATGACCGGGGCAACGCGGTGCTCACCGTCGAGGAGATGAAGGAACGCTGCGCGGGCAAAGACGTCATCATCACGAGCTACGACCCGGTCACGAAAGACGTGATCGACGCGGCGCCGGACTGCGGCCTCATCGTCTGCACGCGGGCGAATCCCGTCAACGTGGATACGGCCTACGCGAAAAGCAAAGGCATCAAGGTGAGTTACGCGGTGGAGCGCAATTCCGACACCGCCGCCGAATTCACGATGGGCCTCATCCTGGCGGTGACGCGCCGCATCGCGTTCTCCTACCGGGATCTGTGCGCCGGCAAGTTCGCGGCGGACGACATCGGAGACCACGGCAGCGAATCCGTAAAAAGGGACGTCACCTGGTCCACAGGAGAAGAAAGTCCCTATACGTACTATAAAGGCTTTCAGCTGAAGGGCCACAGCGTGGGCATCGTCGGCGTCGGCAGCATCGGAAGCCGCGTGGCGAAGCTGTGCGACGCGTTCGGCATGAAGGTCTACGGGGTCAGCCCCCATAAGACGCAGGCGGACGTGGCGGACTATATCGAACTGGATACGCTGGAAAACATCGCGCCGAAGGTCGATATCCTGACGGTCCACCTGAAGGACAGGCCCGATACGGAGAAGCTGATCGGCGAAAAGATCTTCCGATCGATGAAGCCCACGGCGTACCTGATCAACACGGCGAGGGGTTCCGTCGTGGACGAGGACGCGCTGATCGAAGCGCTGCGGCAGGGCGAGATCGCCGGCGCAGCCCTCGACGTTTTCGCGAAAGAGCCCATCGCAAAGAGCCACCCGTTCTTCACGATGCCGGACAAGGTGCTCGTGACCCCGCACATCGGGGGCGCCACCTGGGACGCCATCGCCAACCATACAAGGGAATTTGTCACAGACGTAAAACACTATCTCAACGGCGAAACACTCGAATACGAGTATAAGAAATAGGAGGTTAACATGCAGTACTTTCTTGTAATGGACGCAGGAACGACCAGCATCAAAGCCGGTCTGATCTCTCTGGATGGTAAATTTGCCGATATCCAGAACGAACCCGCGCAGGTGTTGATGCCTTTCTCCGGCGCGTCGGAGATGGACATGAACGACGTGTGGGAAGTCGCGAAGAAGGTCATCCTGAAACTGAGAGCGAACAACGAAGCGATCTGGCCGGAAGTCGTCGCTTTAGGCATCTCCGCCCAGGGCGACGGTCTGTGGGCCATCGACGCCCACGGCAAGCCCGTGCGCAACGCCATGCTGTGGAACGATACGAGAACGGTGTTGGATTACGACGCCATCAACCCCACGGCGCTGGCGCTGAACACCACGGCGCTGTTCCCCGGCGCGAACATCGCGGAGCTGACCTGGCTGAAGAAGAACGAGCCGGAGAACTACGCGAAGATCGCCTGGATCTTCCACTGCAAGGACTGGATCAACTTCAAGCTGACCGGGCAGATCGGCACCGACGCGTCCGACGCTTCCACGTCGCTGATGAACATCTACACGAAGCAGTACGATGAGAGCCTTCTCGATAAACTGGACCTGTCCGAGATGAAGGGCAAGTTCGCCCCCATCTCCGTGTCCGACGACATCATCGGCACGATCTACCCCGACGTGGCAGAAGAACTGGGCCTGCGCGTCGGTACGCCCGTCATCGCGGGCTGTCTGGACGTTCTGGCCATCGCCACGGGCTGCGGCCTGATGAAAGGCGGCCAGAGAGGATCCATCGTGGGCACGACGCTGGCGAACTACGTGGTCATGGACGAACAGTCCGCGAGAAACTGCATCGCGACCAACGGCTCCATCCTGTGCCATACGAAGAAGGATACCTACATCCGTCTGATGGCTGCCACGGCCGGCGCTTCCGCCATGGACTGGATGAGACGCACCATCCTGGAAGGCGAGGACTACGCCAAGACGGACGAAGAACTGGCGAAGATCCCCATCGGGTCCGACGGCGTGCTGGCGACCCCGTACATCAACGGCGAGCGCGCCCCGTTCAAGCTGAGCTCCGCTTCCGCGGGCTTCTACGGCATCCGGGCGCACCACACGAAATACCATCTGGCCAGAGCCAGCTTCGAAAGCGTCGCCATGGCCATGGCGGACTGCTACGCGAACCTGCCCAAGGGCGACGCGGAACTGTATCTGGCTGGCGGCGCGGCAAAGAGCCCGTTCATCTGCCAGATGCTGTGCGACTGCATGGGCGCGGACACCTACCGCTTCGAGGAGAAGGAACTGGGCCTGATGGGCATTTACCGCCTGATCCTGTCCGCCCTGAAGATCGGCGGAGATCTGGAGTCCGGCACGGACAAGTTCGAACCGGATATGGAGAATCATAAAAAGTATCAGGAACTGTACAAGGAGTACAGCCTGCTGAAGGAAAGCCTGATGCCGTTCTGGAGATCCAGGGCGAAAATCGAAAGCGCGGAATAAGGAGGCGAAACATGTCACTGCTCATCAGAAACGCGAACATCGCGACCATGGACAGCGAGCAGCCCAGAGCGAAGGCTGCCGTGGTCACCGGAAAATATTTTGCCTACGTCGGCACGGAAGAGGGCGCGAAGGAATATATCGCGGCGCATAACGACGGGACCTGCGAGGAAGTGGACTGCGGCGGCCAGCTGCTGCTTCCCGGCTTCAACGATTCCCACATGCATTTTCTGCACTACGTCAAGACCTGCATCCACGTGGATCTCGTGGGCTGCACGTCCCTGAAGGAAGTGCTGGACCGTATGAAGAAGGCATGGGAGACGTTCGACACCAAGGACGGCCTGTGGTTCGTCGGCGAAGGCTGGAACCAGGACTACTTCACCGATGAAAAGCGCTTCCCGGTCAAAGAAGACCTGGACACCATCACGGCGGACTGGCCCATCATGATCCAGCGCACCTGCGGCCACGTGGGCGTGCTGAATTCCAAAGGCATCGAACTGTTCGACATGAGTCAGGGCGAAGGGCTGAAGTATAAGGAATATGCGGAAGTTGGCCCCGACGGCACGCTGAACGGCGTCATCAAGGAGAACCTGTTCGACTACATGAAGACGACGCTGCCCGCGCCTTCTCTGGAGAAATTGATGGATCTGATGGAAGAGCATCAGTACGACCTGTTCGAGAAGGGCCTCACCTCCGTACAGTCCGACGAGGGCAACTACGCCCCCGGCGGCGAATATCACAACCTGCAGCACCTGATGCGCGAACGGGCGGAAAAAGGCACGTTCAAGCTGCGCCTGGCCTCCCAGATGCTGTACTTCAACGCCGAGAAACTGAAGTGGGCCTTCTCCGAAGGCTACGATAACACCTTCGGCAACGACACCATGAAGATCTCCTGCACGAAACTGCTGTCCGACGGCTCCCTGGGCGCCAGAACGGCTCTCATGAGAAAGCCCTACGCGGATGACGCTTCCACGACGGGCCTCGGCCTGTGGACCCAGGAGGGTCTGAACGAGATGGTGGAGATCTCCCAGCGCCAGAACGTGCCCGTGGCGGTCCACGCCATCGGCGACGGCGCCATCGAGATGGTCATCAACGCCATCGAAGCGGCGCAGAAGAAATATCCGCACCTGCATCCGCGCCACACCGTCGTCCACAGCCAGGTGACCGACAGAGCCATGCTGCAGCGCATGAAGGATCTGGGCATCTCCGTCATGGTGCAGCCCATCTTCATCGACTACGACATGCACGTCATCTACGACAGAGTGGGCAAAGAGATGGCGGAAAGTTCCTACGTCTGGAAATGGTACAAGGACATGGGCATCCACATGAGCTTCGGCACAGACTGCCCGGTCGAGAGCTTCGAACCGGTCCAGGGCCTGTACTGCGCGGTCACGAGACTGGCGAAGAACGGCGACGGCCCGTACCTGCCCGAGCAGGCGCTGTCTGTGGAGGACGCCATCTACGCCTATACGGCGGAATCCGCCTGGAACACGGGCGACGAGAACATCAAGGGGAAGATCAGGGCCGGCATGCTTGCGGACTTCATCACCATGGACAGAGACCTCTATACGATCGACCCGAAGGATATCCTGAACGCGAAGGTCACCCGCACCTTCGTGGGCGGCGAAAAAGTCTACGAGAGGTAAGTGAGTATGAGCAAAACTGCATTTCTGAACGGTAAAGTATACGTGGACGCCGGCCATTTCGAGCAGGCGGTGCTGCAGGAGGACGGCATTATTCGGGCCGTCGGTACGAACGGCGAGATCCTGGCCTTGAGTGACTGGGACACCGAAAAGATCGACTGCGGCGGAAAGACCGTCATCCCGGGCCTGAACGACTCCCACATGCACCTGCTGATGATCGGCGAAGTGCTGAACGAACCTCCCATCGGCGGCTGCAAGTCCGTCGAGGACATGGTGGAGATCTGCAAAAAGTTCGCGGCGGAGAATCCGGACGCGATCCGCTTCGGCATGCACGGCCAGGGCTGGAACCAGGACCTGTTCGAAGAGGGCAAGGTGCGCCTGCCCAACCGGGACGATCTGGATCAGATCTCCACGGAATACCCCATCATGCTGGAACGGGTGTGCGGCCACACCTGCGCGCTGAATTCCAAGGCTCTGGAAGTACTGGGCATCACGGACGACACGCCGGTGGACTTCTATGAAGGCGGCACGATCGAAAGAGATGAGAACGGCCGGGTCAACGGCTACGTGACGGAGAACGCGGTATACGAAGTGCGCCACGTCGTGCCTTCCGCGGATCCGGCGGGCATGCGCAAGGAACTGCTGTCCGCCATGAAATACGCGACGGAACACGGCCTGACGTCCGTGCAGTCCAACGACCTGGGTTTCATGATCCCCAATTCCGACGAGAACTTCAAGGTCTACAAAGATCTTTACGATGCCGGAGAAGCCACGCTGCGCTTCCGCCACCAGGTCTGCTGCCTGCTGGAAAAGGATCTGGACGAGTTCCTGGCAGGGGAGTACGCCAGACGGGAGGAATACGACAAGTATAACGGCTGGCTGACCCTCGGACCCCTCAAGATGTTCAAGGACGGCTCCATCGGCGCCCGCACGGCTCTGATGAGAGAACCCTACGTCGACGATCCCAACAATATGGGCATCGATTCCCTGGAGCAGGGACTGATGGAGACGCTGGTGAAGAAGGCGGCGGCCAACGGCCTGCAGAGCGTCACCCACGTCATCGGCGACAGAGCGGTCGAACTCACGAATCAGGCTTACGAGAAGGTGCTCGTGGACGGGAAGAACGTCCTGAGAAACTGCCTGATCCACTGCGAACTTACCGGCAGGGATCTGCTGGAATACATCCGGAAGACGGATTCGCTGATCGCGTACCAGCCCGTGTTCCTGCAGGGCGACCAGTATACGATGGCGACGCGCTTTAAGCCGGAACTCATCAAGACGTCCCTGGCCTGCAAGACCGTCATCGACATGGGCATCCACGCCTCCTACGGCACGGACAGCCCGGTGGAGGACTGCAACCCCTTCGCGAACATCTACTGCGCCGTCAACCGCAAGGACCTGACCGGCAAGCAGGAATACTCCTGGAACCCGCAGGAATGCGTCACCGTGGAGCAGGCGATCGACGCCTACACCGTGGAGAGCGCGTATATGGAATTCGCGGAGGAATATAAGGGGAGGATCAAGCCAGGATTCTACGCGGACCTGGAGATCCTGGACACCGATATCTTCACCTGCGATCCCATGAACATCATCAACATTCTGCCCGAACTCGTCATGGTGGGCGGTAAGATCGTATACAGAAAGTGATCAGGAGGCGATCATCTATGAGAAACAAGGAAAAACTGCAGAAAGCCATCGAACTCAGACACGAGATCCATCAGAACCCGGATCTGTCCAACCAGGAGAGACCGACGTATGAGCGCATCATGAAGTTCCTGAAGGAGAACGCGCCGTCCATCGAGATCGTGGACAAGGGTTACTACGTCTACGCGATCTATCACAGCGAACATCCGGAAAGACCTCGCATCGCGTTCCGCACCGAGGTGGACGCCCTGCCCATCGAGGACCTGATCGACGAACCCTACAAGAGCTGCAAGCCCGGCGTAGGCCACAAGTGCGGCCACGACGGCCACGCTGCCACCATGTGCGCCCTGGCCATGGAACTGGACGAATTCGGCGCGGAGAGAGATGTCTACATGATCTTCCAGCCCGCCGAGGAGACCGGCGACGGCGCCGTCCAGTGCACGGACTTCATCACGGACAACAACATCGCGGAGATCTACGGCATGCACGGCAGCATCGACGAGGATTACGGCGTGGTCCAGACCAAGGCCGGCCTGATGAACTGCGCGTCCGAAGGCATGTGCATCGAATACAAGGGCGTTTCCACCCATGCGTCCCTGCCTGAACTGGGCAAGAACCCAACGTTGGCGCTGGCGAAACTGGCCCTGTACTGCGACGAACTGCAGCATTCCGACGGATATAAGGATCTGATCATGGCGACCGTCTGCTACATGCGCTCCGGCGATCCGGAGGCTTACGGCGTCGCAGCGTACAAGGGCTGCTTCCAGGTGACCCTGCGCGGCGCCATCGAAGCCGAGATGGTCGACCTGGAGAAAAAGGTCGAAGCGAAGGCGAAGGAACTGGCGGAAGAGTACGGCCTGGGCGTCGAGATCTCCTATTCCGACCGCTTCCCTGAGACGGTCAACGATCCGGACTGCGTGGAAAAGATCTTCGAGGCCTGCCGCCGCATCGGCGTACCCACGGCGGTACGTCCCCAGGCGGAGAGAGGGTCCGAGGACTTTGGCCACTTCGCGAAGCACACGAAGGGCGCCATGTTCTTCTACTGCTACGGCAAGGACAATCCGGACATGCATTCCACGGAATTCAATTTCCACGACGAGATCATTGACCGGGTGATCGATATCTACGACGAACTGATCAAGATGTACTAGGAGGAAATCATGAGCAAAACAGCATTTTTCAACGCGAAAGTTTACGTGGAAAAGGGCGTCTACGCGGAGGCTCTTCTGCAGGAGGACGGCTGGATCAAGATGGTGGGCACCACCGGCGAGATCCTGAGCATGGCGGGTTATGACGCGGAGAAGATCGACTGCGGCGGCAAGACCATCGTGCCCGGCTTCAACGATTCCCACATGCACATCCTGCAGGTCGGTTTCGCCATGCAGCAGCTGGACCTCTCCGGCTGCAAGAGCGTGGAAGATATGATCGAGGCGGGGCGCAAGTACATCGCGGATAACCCGGACTGCCCGGGCATCTTCACCCAGTCCTGGAACGACGACATGTTCGATCCGGACAAGAAGCGCCTGCCCGATAAACACGACTGTGACGCGATCTCCACCGAGATCCCCGTATTCCTGGGGCGCATCTGCGGCCACTCCGCGGCGGTCAACAGCCTCATCCTGGAAAAGATGGGCCTGGACAAGGATCATCACACCATCGAAGGCGGCGAAGTCGTCCTCGGTCCGGACGGAGAACCCAACGGTTATCTGTTCGAAGCCGCGCAGGCGGATGCCCGTCTGCAGGTTCCCATGATGACGGTCGAAGACGCGAAGAAATATTATAAAATGGCCATGAAATACGGCGTGGAGCACGGCATGACCACCACCCAGTCCAACGACTACACGACGGTCGCTCCCAAGGAGATCGTCAAGCAGGCACTGGAGGAACTGTACGCGGCAGGCGAAGCGCCCATGCGCTACGTCGGACAGTGCGGCTGCGAGAACATGCAGCAGGCGGTCGAGTACGTCAGAGACGACTGGGGAAGAAAGGTGGGTCTGATGGAATACGGCCCCGCCAAGATGTTTAAGGACGGTTCCCTGGGCGCCCGTTCCGCCATGATGAGAAACGGTTACGCGGATGACGCGAACGCCAAGGGCGTGGACCGCATTTCCGAAGACGAACAGCTGGCCATGATCCAATTCTTCCAGGACAAGGGTGTAACAGTCGCGACCCACTGCATCGGCGACGGCGCCATCGACGTGACCCAGAAGATGTACGCACAGGTCGCGGGCACGGAGAACAAGTACCGCCACAACATCATCCACTACCAGATCACGGATATGGATATGGTGAAGTTCACGAGAGATCATAACATTCTCGTATCCTATCAGCCGGTGTTCCTGCAGTACGACCTCCACATCGTGGAAAGCCGCTGCGGACACGACCTGGCCATGCAGTCCTACTGCTTCAAGACCGCGCATGACATGGGCATCCACGCTTCCTACGGCACGGACAGCCCGGTGGAGAACTGCAACCCGCTGGCGAACCTGTACTGCGCCGTCACCCGCAAGGACTTCAAGGGTCAGCCTCTGGAAGGCTGGAACCCGGCGGAATGCATGAGCGTAGAGGACGCCGTGGACGCCTACACCTATGAAAGCGCCTACGCGGAGTTCAAGGAAGGCGTGAAGGGCCGCATTAAGCCCGGATTCTACGCCGACCTCGTCGTTCTGGACAAGGATATCTTCACCTGCGACCCCATGGAGATCAAGGACGTCCTGCCCGTGCTGACCATGGTGGACGGCAAGATCGTTTACAGAAAGTAATTTATGGTGAACACTATGAGTAAGACACTGTTTTATAACGCGAAAGTGTACGTCGAGCGGGATACGTTCGCCGAAGCGGTCTATCAGGAGAACGGCTGGATCAAGGCCGTCGGTTCCAACGCCGACGTGTGCGCTCTGGCAGCGGACGACGCGGAGAAGATCGACTGTGAAGGCCGCGTGCTCGTGCCCGGGTTCAACGATTCCCATATGCACATGTGCTTTACCGGCGAGAACATGCTGGTGCCCGACCTGTCCAAGGTGCACAACAAGGACGAGCTCGTGGCGGTCATCAAGAAGTATGTGGACGACAACCCCGGCATCACCGGCGTATTCTCCCAGAGCTTCGACCAGAACCGCTGGGACGATCCGACCCTGCCCACCTGTAAGGACCTGGACGCCATCTCGACGGACATCCCCATCAATATCGCGCGTTCCTGCGGTCACATCGGCATCTCCAACAGCTATATCCTGAAACAGTTGGGCATCGATAAGGACCATAAGACCTGGGACGGCGGCCGCATCGACTGTTTCGAGGACGGCACGCCCAACGGCATCATGGCGGAAACGCCGAACATGGCAGCCCGCATGGCGGTTCCTTCCATCACGTTCGAGCAGGAGAAGAAAGCCCTCGTGACGGCCATGGAATACGCGGCGGCTCACGGCATGACTTCCTGCCAGAGCAACGACATGGGCGTCATCATCAAGGATCAGGCTTACTGCTACAAGATCGTGGACGAAGTGTTCGCGGAGGGCAAGGGCCTGGTGCGCTATCACTCCCAGACCTACGTCGACACGCCGGAAGAACTGAAGGAGAAGATGAACGATCCGCGGTTCTACAAGGGCTCGTTCCATGACGGGTGGTTCACGACCGGCCCGCTCAAGCTGCTGAAGGACGGCTCCTACGGCGGTCACTCGGCGTTTATGAGAAGGGACTACGACGACCAGCCCGGCAACCGCGGCGTGGAGAATATCCCCGACGGCAAGATGTACGAGATGGTGAAGATCGCCAACGAAAACGGCATCGGCTGCGCCATCCACTGCATCGGCGATGCCGCGCTGGAAAAAGTGACGGACTGCTATGCCCGCGTGCAGGAAGAACTGTTCGGCGACAAGGCGAACAATCCCTGCCGCAACGCGATCGTTCACTGCCAGACCATGGACGCTACGCTGCGTCAGAAGGTGGCGGACGCGAACATCCAGGCCATGTACCAGCCCGTGTTCATCCGCACGGACATGTATGGACTGGAAGAGCGCATCGGCAAAGCCATGTGCTACACGTCCAATTCACCGAAGACCATGCGCGCCATGGGCATCCACGTGTCCTACGGCACGGACTCCCCCGTCGAGGACTGCAATCCGCTGGTCAATCTCTACGTGGCCGTGACCCGCAAGGATATGGCGGGCAAGCCGGAAGGCGGCTGGTATCCGGACGAATGCGAGGACGTGCAGACCGCGGTGGACGCCTACACCTATGAAAGCGCCTGGGCGCAGGGCATGGAGGGCGTGAAAGGCCGGATCAAGCCCGGTTATTACGCGGACCTGACCGTTCTGGACCACGACATCTTCACCTGCGATCCGATGCTCATCAAGGATACGCTGCCGGTGCTGACCATGTGCGGCGGCAAGTTTACGTACAGGAAATAACATGAGCAAGACAGTTTTTTATAACGCAAAAGTTTATGTAGATAAGGGCGTCTATGCGGGCGCCCTTTATCAGGAAGACGGATGGATCAAGGCGGTGGGCAGCACGGACGAGATCCTGGCGCTGGCCGCGCAGGACGCGGAGAAGATCGACTGCGAAGGCCGGACGATCCTTCCCGGGTTCAACGACTCCCACATGCATCTGATCAACCTGGGCAAGCAGATGATGGTGCCGAATCTGGCGAAGTGCAGAGATCTGGAGGACATCATCCAAACCTGCCAAAAGTATCTGGAAGAGCATCCGAACTGCAAGGGCCTGCAGTGCCAGGGCTGGCGGGAGGACGACTGGCCGGAAGGGCACAGAAGACTGCCGGACAAGCACGATCTGGACCGCATCTCCACGGAGATCCCCGTGGCCATCGTAAGAGGCTGCGAGCATGCCGGTGCCGTGAATTCCGTGCTTTTAAAGAACATGGGGCTGGATAAGGATCACCATACGATCGAGGGCGGCGAAGTCGTCCTGGGCGAAGACGGCGAACCCAACGGCTATCTGAAGGAAGCCGCTATCCGCGCCATCTACGGCTACATTCCCAATCTGTCCGAC
>JAFPXN010000060.1 GCA_017412505.1 Bacillota bacterium
ACATCAGAGCGGTGTGACCGTTCTGTGCGAATACCTGTGCGATACCGGAACCCATGGTGCCTGCGCCGAAGATTGCTACTTTCATTTTAAGTTACCTCCTAAAATATGATGATAATTAAGGTATTAAACAGTTATATGAGTCTGCCTCAGCAGTTCTCAAACGGATCGTGGGGTCTCTTTTCCAGGAAAGCGCCCATGGCGTTCTTCTGGTCTTTGGTCTCGAAGCAGGACCCGAACAGCTTCTCTTCGATGACGATCGCTTCGTCCATGCCGACCTGCAGGCCGTCGTTGATGGCCTTCTTGCAGGCGCGGACCGCGATGGGTGCGTTGCCGGCGATGCGTCCCGCCAGTTTCTCCGCGGCGGGCATCAGCTCTTCCGCGGGATAGACTGCCTGGACCAGGCCGATGGACAGCGCTTCGGGCGCCTTGATGTTGCGCGCGCTGTAGATGAGTTCCTTGGCCTTGCCGGGACCGACGAGGCGCGCCATTCTCTGGGTGCCGCCGAAGCCCGGGGTGATGCCGAGGCCGACTTCGGGCTGTCCGAACACAGCGGTCTCGGAAGCCAGCCGGATATCGCAGCTCATTGCCAGCTCACAGCCGCCGCCCAGCGCGAAACCGTTGACCGCGGCGATGGTGGGAATGGGCAGAGTTTCGAGTTTTCTGAAGGTGTCGTTGCCCAGTTTGCCGAACGCTTCGCCTTCCGCTTTGGACAGGCCGCTCATCTGACCGATGTCAGCGCCGGCGACGAAAGCTTTGGCGCCGCTGCCGGTGACGATCAGGCAGCGCAGCGTATTCAGGTCCAGTCCGTCCAGCGTTTCGCTCAGCTGGGAGATGACCTGGTCGTTGAGGGCATTCAGGGCTTCGGGTCTGTTGATGGTAAGGATACCGACCTGACCCTTGATTTCCAGTTCTACAAATGCCATTCTTTCCTCCTTATAGGCCTTTCCCCTGTTTGCATGGCATGACGGAAAGGTCCTGCACTTTCCATTATATACTTTGTTTATTTTTTGTCAATCCGTTCCGCAAAACTTATCAATACTTTGCAGGGCCAGCGCCGCATAGTCGGCAAGATCCGAAGCCATCAGGCCTGCCCGGCCCCATTGCTCCGCCGCCAGATCGCCGGCCAGCCCGTGCACGTACACGCCGCACAAAGCCCCGCGTTTCGCGGCGACTGCGGGTTTTGCTCCCTGCGCAGCCAGCTGACCCGCAAAAGACGCGGTCATGCCGGTGAGCACGTCGCCGGACCCCCCGGTCGCCATGCCGGCGTTGCCGGTGGCGTTCTCATAGACCGTCCCGTCCGGGCAGCAAATCAGGCTGCGGGCGCCCTTCATGACGCAGACGGCCTGCAGACGCTGCGCCAGGTCCAGTCCGAACCGTTCCCTGTCCGCGCCGATGTCCGCCGGAGAAACGCCGAAAAATCTTGCGGCCTCCCCTGCGTGAGGCGTCAGCACGAGGCTGGCGCGGATGGTTTCAGTCGAAGGCGCGCCGTAACGCGACAGACAGTTCAGCGCGTCCGCGTCCAGGACGACGGGACCGGCATACTCCTGCAGCAGCTTTACGATCAGCGCGTGGTTTTCCTCCGAGACGCCCAGCCCGGGACCGATAGCGACGGCGTCATACCTGCCGGGGTCAAAGTCCTCCCGGCTGACACAGGTCGCTTCCGGCACGCCCGCGTGGACGTCGGAGAACAGAGACGGACTGCAGCAGGCGGCCACCAGCCCTGTCCCGCTGCGGAAAGCGGCGCGGCAGGCCAGAACGCAGGCGCCCATCATGCCGCGGCTGCCCGCGATCATCAGCAGTCTGCCGAAATCTCCCTTATGCGCGTCTGGCTCCCGCATGGGGAGCCAGTGCTGTATCGACTTTTGCGTCAGTTCGATCATATTATCTTTCTTCTCTGAAATACGGCAGGCCAAGGCTTGCGGGCGGCTGGTCCTCCCTCTTCTGGCGCAGCGATACGATGATCAGCACGATGGCCGTCACGATGTAAGGCAGCACCTTGTAGATCTGGGACGGGATGAACGCGACCGGTACGCGCAGGTACATGATCATCAGGCCGCCGAACAGGACGGAGCCCCACAGCGCGTTCAAAGGCTTCCACAGGCAGAAGATGACCAGCGCCACCGCTACCCAGCCTTCGCCGGACAGCGCTGTGTGGTTCCAGACCGTGCCTGCGATGGTCATGGTGTAGACCATGCCGCCGATGGCGGAGATGCCGCCGCCGATCACGGTCGCCAGATACTTGTATTTCGTTACGTTGATGCCCGCGGCGTCCGCCGTGGAGGGGCTTTCGCCCACGGCCTTCAGATACAGGCCCTTGCGGGTGCGGTTCAGGAACACGGACATGACGATCGCCATGGCGATGCCCAGATACACGAAGCCGTTATAGGAGAACAGGACCTGTCCGAAGAACGGGATATCCTGCAGAGCCTTCGGCAGTATGGGATTGGCGAACGAGCCTTTCAGCGCGTTGGAGATGGAAATGTTGCCGCCGACCTTCAGACGCAGCTGTTCGCCGACAAACTGGCCGACGCCCGTGCCGAAGATGGTGAGCGCAAGACCGGTGACGTTCTGATTCGCGCGCAGAGAGATCGTCAGGAAGCTGAAGATCAGGGAACCGAAGCAGCCCGCCAGGAACGCGCACAGAAGCGCGATCAGCACCGCGACGATGCCGACAGCGCCTTCGCCTGCCAGCTGGTCATACCAGAAGGCGCCGGCCAGACCGAACGCGCCTCCCATGAACATCAGGCCTTCGACGCCCAGGTTCAGATTGCCGCTCTTTTCGGTCAGGATCTCGCCCGACGTGCCGAACAGCAGCGGCGTGCCGTTCAGGACGGCAGCTTTGATGAGTCCCGCTAAATTGAAGTTCATTTACGCCGCCTCCTTTCCCGCCGCCTCTTTGTGGCGCCAGATGATGCGGTAATTGATGAAGAACTCGCAGCCCAGCATGCACAGCAGGATGACCCCGGTGATGATGTCGGAGATCGACGCCGGGATGCCCAGCGCGGTCTGCAGACCCGAGGATCCTCTGGACAGGATCGCCAGCAGCAGCGAGATGACGATCATGGCGAAGGGGTTGAGCTGAGACAGCCAGCACACGGTGATCGCCGTGAAGCCCACGCCGCCGGCCACGTCGGAGTACAGCGTCTGGTTGACGCCGGACGCGGTCAGGAAACCCACAAGGCCGCAGATGGCGCCGGAAAGCGCCGCCGTGCGGAGAGTCACCTTCGCGACGTTCATGCCCGCGTAGCGGGCCGTATTTTCGGATTCGCCGAGCACCGCCACTTCGTAGCCGTGCTTCGTGTAATTCATGTAGATGAACATGAAGACGACCAGCAGCAGGATGAGGATCCAGCCGCAGTGGACGCCCAGCACCTTGGGCAGCACCGCTTTCTGATCGAACATGGGGATGATCTGCGAGCCGGGTTTGCCTTCCCAGGGACCGCCCTGCAGCCACGCGACGATGCCAATGGCAATGTAGTTCATCATGAGGGTGAACAGCGTTTCGTTCGTGCCCCAGCGCGCTTTGAACGCCGCAGGGATCGCGGCCCAGAACGCGCCGAAGATCATGCCGGCCAGCGCCATGACGATCAGCAGCACGGCGGAGGGCAGCTTATTGTACCAGAACAGGGCGAAATACGAGGCCGCCATGGCGCCCATGGTGATCTGCCCTTCCGCGCCGATGTTCCAGTAGCGCATGCGGAAGCACGGTGCCAGAGCCAGACCGACACCCAGCAGGGGCACGGCGTTTTTGACGACCTGGCGGATGCCGGACTTCTTTCCCAGGGAGGATGCGAGCATCGTGCCGTAGGCCTTGATGGGGTCTGCGCCTGCGATAGCGAAAATGATCATGCCGATGAGGATGGCGACGCCGAACGCGGCCAGGCGGATCAGCCAGACTTTGCCTTTGCCCATATCCTCCCGCTTCGCCAGACGGATCAGAGGAGTTTTGTCTTTCATGCGTTTGCCTCCTTTCCGCCGCCGACCTGGGTCATAAGCAGGCCGACTTCTTCTTTCGTGGCCTTTCTCGCGTCCACGATGCCGGAGACTTTGCCGCCGCACAGCACCAGGATGCGGTCGCACAGCGCCAGCAGTACGTCCAGGTCTTCGCCGACGAAGATGACGGCGACGCCCTTGGCCTTCTGGCCTTCCATCAGGTTATAGATGATGTATGAGGTATTGATGTCCAGTCCGCGGACCGCGTAGGCGCTCATCAGGACGGACGGGGAACTTGCGATCTCCCTGCCGACCAGCACCTTCTGCACGTTGCCGCCCGACAGTTTGCGCACCGGATAATCGATGCTGGGCGTGACCACTTCCAGGAATTCGTATACCTGTTCGGCCACTTTTTCCGGTTCCTTGCGGTTGACGAACATGCCTTTGCCCTTGTTCCAGGTGCGAAGCATCATGTTCTCCGTCATGCCCATGCCGCCGACCAGGCCCATGCCCAGACGGTCTTCGGGAACGAACGCCAGCGCGACGCCCGCGTCTTTGATCTCCATGGGCGTCTTGCCCACCAGTTCCGCCGGCGCTTTTCCTTCCGGCGTGTAGATAATGGAACCGGACGATATATGTCTGAGGCCCGCGATGGCTTCGAGCAGTTCCTTCTGGCCGGAGCCGGCGATGCCGGCGATGCCGAGGATCTCTCCGCCGTACGCGATAAAGCCTACGTCTTCGAGTTTAGAGACCCCTTCGCTGTCGCGGCAAGTAAGGCCTGCGACGGTCAGACGGGGTTTGGGATCGACCGGATCCGTCCGGTCGATGTTCAGGGTAATGGCGCGGCCGACCATCATTTCGGTCAGCTGCTGGGGATTGGTCTCGGAAGTGCGCACCGTACTGATGTGCTGTCCTTTGCGCAGTACGGCCACGACGTCGGAGACCGCCATGACTTCGTTGAGTTTGTGCGTGATCAGGATGATGGCCTTGCCGTCCTCCTTCATCGCCTTCAGGATGCGGAACAGCTTTTCCGTCTCCTGGGGCGTCAGGACGGCCGTGGGTTCGTCCAGGATCAGGATGTTGGCGCCGCGGTACAGCACCTTGATGATCTCGACCGTCTGCTTTTCCGAGACGGACATGTTGTAGATCTTCTTGTCCGGATCGATGTCGAAGCCGTACTTTTCGGAGATCGCCCGTACGCCGTCGGCGACCTTCTTCAGATCGTACTTGCCGTCTTCGATGCCCAGCGCCACGTTCTGCGCGGCCGTGAACACGTCGATCAGTTTGAAGTGCTGGTGGATCATGCCGATGCCGTTCGCGTAGGCGTCCTTGGGGTCGCGGATGGAGACCTCCTTGCCGTCCACGAAGATCTGTCCTTCGTCGGGATAGTAGATGCCGGCCAGCATGTTCATGAGCGTCGTCTTGCCGGAGCCGTTTTCGCCCAGCAGAGACATGATAACGCCGTTGTCCACGTAAAGATCGACTTTATCGTTGGCAACGACGCTACCGAAACGCTTCGTGATGTTTTTCAGTTCTACTGCGTGTGTCATGTTTCTCCGAGAAAAGCCGAAAGAGGGCGGCTGAAAAACCGCTCTCTTTCGGTCTGCTATTCACGTAAGAGGTATTAATATGCTTCGTTCAGCAGCTCGATGCCGTCGATGCGCAGATCGAAAGCGGGAGCCGACTTGAAGTAGGATTCGTGATAATATCCGTCGAAGATGGCGTCATATCCCTCGTCGCCTACGAAGTCGCCGGTCATGTCGACCAGAGCGGAAGTAGCTTCCTGTCCGCCTACGGTGAACTTGGAAGTATCGAAGACGTGCAGTTCGCCCGCTTCGATGGCAGCCTTGGCAGCCTGGACCGTTTCTTCCGTTCCGGGAGCCGCGATGGCTTCGTTCAGTTCGCACAGCGCGACGTCGCCGTCCTTCAGGCCGTGACCCGTGTAGTCCGGATCGACGGTGCCGCCGTTGACGGCAGTCTCGATGACGTAGACGAAGTAATTCGTCCAGTCGATGCGGGAAGAGCTCAGGGATGCGTCGGGAGCCACGTCGATCATGGAGATGTTGTAGCCCACGTGATAGACGCCGTTGCTCTGCGCGGTGGTCGCGGGAGTCGTGGAGTCGGAGTGCTGGGAGATCAGCACACAGCCCTTGTCGATCAGGTCCTGCGCGGTGTTGGCTTCCATGGTCGGGTCACCCCAGGAACCGATGAATTCGACCTTCATGGTAGCGGAGGGGCAGACGCTCTTGGCGCCGAGGTAGAAACTGGTGTAGCCGGAGATCACTTCCGCGAAGGTGTAAGCGCCGACGTAGCCGATGACGGCTTCTTCAGGAGCGATCTCACCCTCGTCGACCATCTGCTGCAGCTTGCAGCCGGCGATGACGCCTTCGAGGTAGCGGCCTTCGAAGATGTTGGGGAACGCGTTGACGGTGTTGTCCAGGGAGTCTCTCATGGAGCCTTCGTTGGTCAGACCGGCAAAGACGGTGTCGGGATAGTCGCCCGCTACGGTGAGCATGGCGTCTTCCTGGCCATAGGAGTTGCAGAACACGGCAACGCAGCCCGCGTCGGCCAGTTCTTCGCAGTCGACGGCGACCGGGTCGCCGGCGGGATGATTGTAGGTGTAGACCCATTCGATGTCGATGCCCTTGGCAGCCAACTGTTCCTTGGCAGCGTCGGCAGCCATGTAGAAGTTTCTGTCGTAAGCGGCGTTGTCGTCGCCGATGCAGACCATGCCTACCTTGTAGACAGTGCCTTCTTCTGCGGGTTCGGTCTCGCCTTCGCCGCTGGGTTCGGCGGGAGCGGGTTCGTTGGAGCTCGTGCAGGCAGCAAGCGCGAAGACCATGGCCAGTACGAGCAGGATGGAAATGAACTTCTTCTTCATTCTGATACCTCTTTTTTACTATCCGGGGTGAATAAAAATACGTGCTGTAAAAACACATTTTTATTATACGGCACCGCCCTGAAAAGTAAAAGAAAAAACCGATGAATTGTGACGTTTTCATCGGAAAATAAAATGAACGTTCAAGAATTTCCGAACGTTCATTTTCATACTGCTTTAGTATATTCAGTTTACAGCGTCAGCATGTCGGGATTGATCTCCACGGTCTGCCTGCCGTCCTCCTGATCGTTCAGGATGAGCAGCGGCACGTAGTCGGGGATCTTCTTGTTTTCCCTGCCGCCGGCCACGATCACGACGCCCGTGCCCACGGGCTGCGCGTCGAATTCCTTCAGCATGTTGAGGATGCCGAGGATGCTTCCGCCACCCCGCATAAAGTCATCGATGATCAGCACGCGGCTTCCGTGGGGAATGCCCTTCTTGGAGATGCTCATCTGCTGCAGCCGGTCCGCGGACCCGGAGAAATAGTTGATGTTGATGGACGACCCCTCCGACACTTTGCTCTCGTGCCGGATGACCGCCAGAGGAATGTTGAGCATCTGCGCGGTGAACAGCGCCACGCCTATGCCCTTCGTTTCCACGGTCACGACCAGGTCCGCTTCGGCGCTGGCGAACTTCTTGGCGAACACCATGGCCGCACCGCGGACGATCTTCGGGTTGAACATGATATCCGACGTATAGACGAACCCGCTGCCCAGCATGCGGGACGGGTCCTCGAACGCCTTGCGCAGTTCTTCCAGCGCGTGCGCCGCGGCCCGCCGCGAGATATAGGGAACGTAGCGGACGCCCCCTTTCGCGCCGGACGTCGTCTCCAGATAGCCCAGCCCCGCCGCGTCGATCGCTTCGCGTACGAGCTTGATGTCGTCGCTGATGCTGGATTTCGCGCAGCCGAACTGCTCGGCGAACGTGCCGAGCGAAAAGTCCCTATTCGGGTTCTCCGTCAGGATATGGGTGATGATGCAGATCCTCTGGGTTTTCTTCATGCTTACTCCGTGTAATGGAACTCGATCTTGCCGTCCTTCATCCTCGTGATGTGCGCCAGCGAAACGACCCGCAGGCCTTTGGCTTCCAGCAGCGCGCGGCCGCCCTGGAACTCCTTTTCGATCGCAACGCCGACACCGACGCACTCTGCGCCGGCCTGGCCGATCAGGTCGAGCAGGCCAAGAGACGCTGCACCGGACGCCAGAAAGTCGTCGATGATCAGCACCTTGTCGCCTTCGCTCAGGTATTTCTTCGGCACGCGGATGATGTTGACGTTTTCCTTCGTAAAGGAACGTACCTCCGCGGAATAGTCCTCGTCGACGTTGGTATTCGGCTTATACTTTTTCGCAAACAGCAGGGGCAGATCGCCCAGATGCCTTGCTACAGCATACGCCAGAGGCAGTCCGGACGTTTCCACCGTCAGGACTTTTGTCGCGCCGCTGTACTTGAAAATGCGGGCAAACTCGCGCCCCATCTCGTCCGTCAGTTCCACGTCGATCTGAAAATTGATGAAGGAATCCACCTTCAGGATGCGGTCTTCGATCAGCAGGCCGTCTTTTAAAATGCGCTCTTCCAGGATTTTCATTTGAGATCAAATATTTTTCTTGAATAGGAATAACCGATAAATAAAGCGATGGATTTTTTGTCGATGGCAAGGCCAGCGGCAAAAAAGACGAGCTTTACCAGCCGCCGCCACCGCCGCCGCCTCCTCCGCCGCCGGAGAAGCCGCCTCCGCCGGAGCTGAACGA
>JAFPXN010000061.1 GCA_017412505.1 Bacillota bacterium
CAGGAGATCCTCGTGGAAGAGCTGCCGTACGTCTGCATCGCAGAATACGCCAGCGTCGAAGGCTGCGCCTCGAACCTGAAGAACGTTCCGATGGACGGCGCAGGTAAGTGGGGCTGGGCGGAATGGTCCAAGGCCTACTTCGAATAGTGACCCTGCCGAACAGGCATAAGAAAACGGCGGACCTTCCGGTCCGCCGTTTTTGTTTGTTCTTTCGATCTTAAATCAGGCCGTATCTCCTTTGATTTCGATTTATTGAATAAAGATCAGTTTTATCATACAACCTGCCTGTCCAACAAATGACGGGTATTAAACATATTTATTTCCTGCAAACGCAGTATCGAAGGCGCAGATGCTCTTGAAGTCGCAGTACGTACAGGCGGTGCGGCCTTTTAACTTGCGCGGCGCGATGTCCGTATCGCCCTGCGTCAGCCTGGCACACAGATCCGTCAGCGCCTCCCGGAATGCCTTGCGGAACGCTTCGAACTCCTCTTCGGTCACGCCGCCGGATCCCCTGGCCTGCGTGCCTTTCTGGGTCACTTTGTAGTTGATGACGGACGACGTCCGGTCGGCCAGCGCGTCTTTGTCGATCGCGCGGATGACGTCCGGAGAATCCACGAAATAGCCGTTCATTTTATAGCTGGCCTGCATCTTTGCCCAAACGTCCTCCAAATCTTCGTCAGAGACGAGATTTTCGGCCTCTGAGACCATCTCAGGCTCCTGGATCTGATAGTAGAACACGCCGGCGGGCTTTACGTCGCCCCGGCCCAGCGCGGCCTCCAGGTAGATGCCCAGCTGCAGCATCAGTCCGCTTGCGGCCTGTTTGGGGTCGAACCTGTTCTGGCCCGATTTATAGTCGATGACCTTGGCGTACTGCGCCTCGCTTCCGGTGAGCACGTCCAGACGGTCGATCTTGCCTTCCAGATACACGGTGCCCTGGGGCGTTTCGATCCGGACGGGGGGCAGCTGTCTGCCGCGCCGGAACTCCGTCTCGAACGACATGTCTGCGATGCGGCCCTTGCGGACCTGCTGCACCATCGCCCGGGCGAACTGCGCGCAGACCCGCGCGATGCGGCCGGCCTGGTATGCTTCTTTGGGTCCGGCCTTCATGACCCCTTCGTTCTCCTCCGCCTGCACTTCCTCCGCGATCTCGTTCATTTTTGCCGCCAGTTCTTCGTCCGTGACGGTCATCCAGCGGCTCTGCGGGTCCGTGATGGCTTTGCCCGCCGCCTTCGACGGTTCGGACAGCCACTCGGAGATCTTCTGCAGGCAGGCGTGATGCGCGTTGCCCAGGGATAGGGACGTGATCTCGAATTCCTCCGGCTGCTGGGGCCGCAGGCCGTAGTTCACGAAATGGCGGAACGGGCAATGCGAGAATCCTTCCAGGCGTGAGGGGGAGAGGGAATAGTCTTCGTAGGCGTACAGCTGCTTCGCCTGTTCCGGGGAAAGCGGCGTCTCCCGGTTCGTGAACAGCAGTCCTGCCTTGACGGCGTCCGTATCGTCCAGCTGGTCGTAGACTTCCTGCCACAGCGGGTCGGGCAGATCGCCCTGCGACAGCGGTTCGCGCATGGCGGTCGCGAGGCGGCCGGACGCAGCTTTTCTTCCCTGGATGAACGCCAGGGGCTCGTCCGCGTTCTCGACGTCCGCTTCTTCGGGCAGTTCGGGGAACATGGCCCGCAGCTGGCTGACGAGCGGAGAGGGCTTCATCTCTTTTCCTTCCGCGTCGGCGGCGCACCAGCAGACGGTGAGCGATTCCGACGGAAGCGTAAACGCGCTGTAGACGGTGACGTCGTTTTCCTCCTGCAGCACGCTGTCGGTCTTGGCCAGCGTATAACCTTTTTCCTTCAGTTCTTCCAGTTCTCTCTGGCTGAGGATGGCTTCGGAAGAGGCCTGCTTCGGCAGCACGCCTTCGTTGACCCCCGCCAGGAACAGGGCCCTGCAGCGGCCGGTCAGGGACCGGCTGAGCGTTCCCAGCAGCACTTTGCCCTGGGCCTGCGGCAGCAGTCCGACCTTGATATCGCTGAACGAATCCGTCAGCAGCTTCGCATAGTCGTCCGGGGAGATCTCGTCGTCCCCGAGCAGTTCGACGCACTGGTCGAGCAGCCCGCAGAACACGCCCCAGATCTGCTGTTGATGCTCGGCGGCATCCAGCATCTGCTCCTCCGCCAGCACGAGCGCGTCTTGTTCGAGTTTGCCCGGCATACCGAGGCTGTCGGCAAGGAAACGATAGAGCGCCGCGCTCTTGTCCCGCACGGTCTTCGCGCTTTCCATCGCGGTGAGGAAAGGCGTCAGCAGGTCCGCGAGCTGGCCGCGGATCTGTTCCATCTTCGCCATGCCTTCTTCGCCCCAGGTCTTGACGCCGTAGCGGAGCGGCCTGAAGAACGCGTCCCCGCGGATATGATACTGTTTGCAGTAATTCTCGAACTGTTCCAGATCCGCTCTGCTTTCGATCGCGGGGACGGTCACGAGGCCCGTCTTCAGACAGGCCGTCATGTCGGACGCGCGGCGGCTGCCGGCGGCGAACCGCAGCAGGGCGGCGATGGTCTGGATGGCGGGGCTGTGACCCACAGAGCGCTTCTCGTCCGCAAACAGGGGCACGCCCATCTGGCGGCAGACCCGGCGCAGCACGGCGCCCTGACCTGCCATATCTTCGGTCAAGATGGAGATCTCGTCATAGCGGAGCCCCTTGTCCCGCACGAGCGCCAGAATGTCTGCGGCGATAGTCTCCGCCTGGGTGAACGGGTTGGAGCAGCGCACGAGGCGGATCTGCTCCGGGTCACCCGCATAGACGGCGGGGGGCAGGACGTACAGATTCTTTTCCAGGTGGGAAAACGCGGGCGGCAGCGCTCTCGGGAACGTTCCCCGGGAGGCTAAGACCCGCGCTTCTTTTCCTTCTTCTTCCGCCGCGCGCAGCAGGGCTTTCGCCGCTCTGCCGGGCGCCGCGAACAGGTCCGCGTCCGGGTCTTCCGCCGTGCCCATCGTGAGCGTGACGTTCAGGCCGCAGCTGTGCTTCAGCAGGGCGCGCATGAATTCCTGTTCCCTCCTGGTAAAGGAGTAGAACCCGTGATACCAGAAGATGCTGTCCCGCACGAAGCGGCTTTCGCCCATCCGCCCGGTGACGAAGCGCAGCATATCCTCGGAATCGTTGAATTTACCGGCCATGGCTTCGTCGTAGCCCGCAGCCAGCAGCTGCATGTCCGCCAGTTTTCTGGCCAGCAGGGAGTCCTGCGGCGCGGCTTCGCGGATCTGCGCGAGGTCCTGCGCGGCTACCTGGTTCTGCTTCATCTGCACGAGGAAGTCGCCGGCCATCTTCAGGAATTCGGTGGAACCGCAGACGCCGCCGAATGCCTGCATCTGCTCCTTGCACTGCGCGGCGATCCGGCGCAGCAGCATCACGCGGCCCAGCGTGTTGACGGGCGCCGTGCCTGGGGCGCCTGCCTCTTTTAAGATCTGCAGGTTCAGCCGGGCGCCGGACATGATGTGAAAATCAAAAAAGCCCTTCGCGTCGAACTTGCGGAAGGCTGCTTCCTCCGCTTCCAGCGTAAACTGGGCCGGCACGATCAGCACGACCTGCCGGGCGGCGGAGTTTCCGTTATGGATGTTTTCCAGATCCCTGCCGATGCCGTCGAGGCAAAGTTCCAACAGATCGGTGTCGGCGCGGGCGGTGTATAGGTTCAGCATATCACAGATTCAGAATGATGACGGCAGCGATGGCTGCGCCCATGGCGATCTTGTGTTTCTTTTCGAGTTTGTCCCCGAAGAACAGCACGCCCGCGACGGTCGTCAGCACGATGATGCTGACGGTGATGGTCGGATAGACGATGCTGTTGGGCAGGTGCTGCAGCGCGCTTACGGTAAAACTGGAACTGCCGAGGTTGACGCAGCCGATGGCGAGCCCCAGCAGCACTTCCCTGCCGCTGATCTTCGGCCCCTTTCTGCGGATCAGCAGGGCCGCGGTGATCAGCCCTGCCGTGCCGAATACGAGGGTCATGTAGAACGGCTTGTCCTCCTGCGGGCACAGCCTGGCGAACAGGCTGTTGGACAGCTCCGCGAAGCCTCCGGCGACCCAGAGCTGCATCAGCACGCCTTTCAGTCGGATGCCGCCTTCCCAGTTGAAGATGACGAGGCTGGCGACGGCCAGGGCGATGCCCAGCCAGCGGATCAGCCCCGCGTGTTCGTGGAAGAAAAAGATGGAGACGAGCACCGGGAACACCATGGACAGGCGGTTGAACATCGTCGTGGCGCTGGGACCGGCCTCGGCGATGGCCTTCTGGATGAGCAGCAGGCACACGAGGTAGATGATCCCGGCGAACAGCGCCAGAGGCACGGTGACGCGCCCGGTGAAGGCGTGTTCCTGCCCAGCGTGCATCTTCATGGCAAAACCGGCCGCGGAAACGCCGCAGGCCGTGATATAGTTCAGAAGGGTGGTGTTCAGGTTGTCGAGCTTTTTCTTACCCGCCAGCGCGAAGCCCAGGTTGATGGACGCGCCGCAGAGGATCGCAATGATGAGATAGAGCATGAGGGATCAAGCGAATTTTTCGGCGGTCCGTTTCAGCCGGGTCAGCAGGACGTTGATCACGACGAGCGCGGCTGTGAATTTGACAGCTGCCGCCACGTAGGGATAACCGCTGTAGTAGCGCGGCACGATGATATCGGCTGCCGAGAGCAGTGCGCCGGTGACGATGAGCGCGATCAGGTTCGTCTTGCTGAAGATCTTTCTCCAGGGCATGTCCGGGAACAGCAGTTTCGCCGTGACCCCGAACAGGCCGATCATGACGGCGATGCCGATCAGGCCCGAGAGGATCACCCCGGCGAAGGGGGTCAGGACCGTTTTCAAAAACGTCCCGAGCAGCAATAGGGCATACCCCAGTCCCCACAGCGGTACGCACACGCAGGCGCGCACCCATTTGGGCATGGCAAGGATCGCAGCCCGCAGTCTCGCTTTGATGCCGCTCTTCTTCGCTTCTTCAGGCGCCGGCTCTTCGTCCTGGACGTCCGCGTCGACGGATCCGATGTCCAGCACGATGGGCTCGGGGTTCATGATCTCCTGCATGTTGCCGCCCGTGATGTCTTCGGGGCCGGAGAACAGGCTTCCCACGAGGACGGCCGTCGCCATGGTCAATGCCACGGCCACCCGCTTCGCTTTCTTTTTATCGAATTTTGTGATGCTCTCGTCCACTTTTTTGTGCAGATCGCCTGCGTTGTCGTGGAAAAGATGCATCCTTTCCTGTATCGTCTTCATGGCTAGATAATAACACAAATTGCAGCGCTTGGGACAGTTTTCTTCCAACAGAAATATAAGTGCAAAACAACTGTAAAGTATGGTATAGTTAAACTAAGTAAATGCGCGCTTTTACAACCGTATGCGGAGGACGCATACGTGAAGGAGGAAAGTATGAAGAAACCTATCATCGGCGTGACCATGAATCACTTCCTGACCGGAAGCGGACATGAGTTTGACAACGTAGGATTTTCCAGACAGGAGTGGACCACCGGTGCGGATGATTACGCGAACTTTGTGGAAAAGGCAGGCGGCATCCCCGTTCTGATGCCCTTCTATCTGGATCAGAAGAACATCAAGGATTTCGTAGGCCTGCTGGACGGTCTGCTCATCACCGGCGGCGACGACGTAGGTCCGTATCTGTACGGAGAAGACCTGATCAAGGAATCCGCACTGATCAACTACAAGCGCGACACGCAGGAAGTCGCCCTGATGAAGTACGTCTTCGAGAAGACCGATATCCCCGTTCTCGGTGTCTGCCGCGGCATGCAGATGATCAACGTCCACTTCGGCGGCAAGCTGGAGCAGGACAACCGCAGATTCGGGTTCTGGCACAGCACGGCTCCCAACAGCACCTGCGGAGATCTGGCGCACCACGTCTATTTCGAGAAGGATTCCCGCATCCGCTCCATCATCGGCAAGAACAGCATCGTCGTCAATTCCTATCATCATCAGAACGTCCTGCCCGACTTCGTCGGCAAGGGCCTGAAGATCACCGGCGTTGCGCACGATATGGAGAAGGGTCTGCCCTACGATATGCCCGAAGTCATCGAGCTGCAGAGCGACAGATTCGTGATGGGCGTCCAGTGGCATCCTGAATTCATTCAGCAGATCCCCGATCAGCTGAAGGTCTACAAGGCGCTGGTTGACGCTGCTGCAAAATAAACCTTTGCATCGACTGAAGGATGGCCCGTCTTCCGAGACGGGTCATCTTTGCCATCAGGAGGAAACCGAATGGATTTGAAAAAAGAAATCGCAGAACTTACCCCGAACCTGATCGCGCTCCGCCGCGATTTCCACGCGCATCCCGAAGTGGGCACGCAGGAATTCCGCACGGCGCAGAAGATCGAGGACGAGCTGAAATCCCTGGGCATGGAAGTGCGCAGATGCCTGCCGACGGGCGTCATCGGCGTGTTGAAGGGCGGAAAACCGGGCAAGACCCTCTGCCTGCGTTCCGACATCGATGCGCTGCCCGTTCAGGAAGAGACGGGTCTGCCGTTCGCTTCCGAGAACCCGGGCGTCATGCACGCCTGCGGCCACGACAATCACATGGCCTGCCTGCTGACAACCGCCCGTCTGATGGCGAACCACCGGGACGAGATCCCCGGCACCATCGTGTTCCTGTTCCAGACGAACGAGGAAGACGCGGGCGCCCAGGACATGATCGACGCCGGCGCGCTGGAGGACCCCCGGCCTGACGCGATCATGGGCATGCACGTGTGGAGCTACACGAAGGAAGGCTGGATCGGCATCGTGCCCGGCGCCCTGATGGCTTCCAGCTGGTACTTCAAACTGACGATCCACGGCAAGGGCGGCCACGGCGGTTCCCCCCACAGCTGCATCAACCCCATCGACTGCGCCATGCACGTGCTGCAGGCGTTCCAGACGTTCCACACGCTGGAGATGGACGCCAAGAAGCCCACGACCGTCACGGTCGGCAAGCTGCAGGCCGGCGAATTCAACATCGTCGTGCCCAACGACTGCCTGATGGAAGGCTCTATCCGCTGCCTGCATAACGACGACGAGGCCGTACGCGAGCGCATCCGCGAACTGATCGACGGCGTGTGCAAGACGTACCGCTGCACCTACGATCTGGAGTACAAGTGCGGCAACAGCCTGCTGGACAACGATCCGGAGATGACGAAGATGGTCATCGACGTCGCGGACGAGGTCATGGGACCTGGCCACATCGACGACGCCTGCGCCACCATGATCGGCGAGGACTTCGCGGAGTTCCTGAAAGTCGTCCCCGGCGTGTTCTTCTTCATGGGCATCGCCGATCACGAAAAGGGAACGGACTACGAGCACCACAACTGCCGGTTCAACGCCCCGGAAACGGTGCTGCCGAAGGCAGTCGAGATGCAGTGCACGCTCGTCCGCAGATATCTTGGATTCTAAGCATTTTTGAAAGACCATGAAAAAAGTAAAAGCGTTCGGAATCATCGTCATGATCCTTCTGCTGCTGGCAGGAGCCGCGGCCGTGTACTACGTGCTGCTGCCTGCCCGTACGTTTGACGTGCCCTCCGTTTCCCTGGAAGGTCAGGAAGCCATGCCTTTTTCCGGCAGTTGGCATACCCGCCTGCTGCGTCAGCCTGCCTGGCTGGCGGACCGCATCCCCATCACCAAGGAGACTGCGGCAAATCAGACAGGCGTGTCCTACCAGAGGCTGGGCGGACTGGACATGAAGAAACTGCAGCTGCAGGTGCCTGAAGACGCGGACCGCTGCACCTTCGAGCTGATCCGACCCTTTGAGACCGTCAATCCGGTGGAAGCGGAGGGAGACCTGGCGGACTGGCAGAGCTTTGAGTTTACCCGCAACGGCGATTATTCGCTCACCGTCTATCTGCACTACGACGAGGACGAGTCTTACGATGCGGCGGATTTCCAGTATAACTTCGACTTCACCATCGACGTGCAGCCCAAGGTGTCCTTCAGCACCGACCGGGCGCTCCAGGGCGACATCATCCGCGTGACCGCGGACATGGGCTTCGAGACCGAGTCGCCGGAGATCGAGACGGATCTGGGACAGTGCGCGTTCATCCCCATGGGGGACAACTGCTACGAAGCTTACGTTCCCGTGGCGTATAACCAGTCTGCCGCCGCCAAGGACATCGTGGTCCACGCAGGCGAAAAGGACGTGACGGGTCACGTGGTGATCGTTCCGGCCAGTTTCGAAGTCGAGTACTTCGACATGCCGCAGGAGACGATCGATTCGACCATGAACGTGCCCGGCGCCGCCGAGGATTACAAACAGAAGCTGGGCGTGCTGGCGGAGGAGCGCTATACCGTCTGGGAAAAACTCTGGGACGGGCAGTTCATCCAGCCTGTGGAAGGCACGATCACGTCGTCGTTCGGGCTGTACCGGTTTATCAACGGAAGCACGACGGCCAGCCGCCATCAGGGCATCGATATCGCGGTCGCGGAAGGCACGCCGGTGCCTGCTTCGAACCGCGGCCAGGTCGTGTTCGCGGACTTCGTGATCATGACGGGCAACACCGTGGTGATCGAGCACGGCGCGGGGCTGAAGACGATCTATATGCATCTGAGCGAACTGGACTGCGAAGCAGGCGACATGGTGGAGAAGGGCGATATCATCGGGCTCGTGGGCTCCACGGGCTATTCGACAGGGCCTCATCTGCACTTCGAGGTGCGCATCGGCGGCGCGAGCGTTTCGCCCTGGCCTCTGATCGAGGGCACGAGCACGATCTATGGAAACGAATAAGCTCTGGACCAGAGATTTTACGATCATCACGCTGGGCAGCGTGGTCTCCATGCTCGGAGGCCAGCTGTCCGGCTTTGCTATGTCCCTGCTGGTCCTGGACTATACCGGGTCCACGTTTTATTTCGCGCTTTACAACATCACGTATTTCGTGCCCTACGTCGTGATGCCTCTGATCGCAGGTCCGTTCCTGGACCGCTTTTCCCGCAAGAAAACGATCTACACGCTGGACTTTCTGACGGCGGGCCTGTGCGGCCTGTTCGCGCTCATCCTGCACGCGGGGTACCTGAACTTCGCGCTGCTGGCGGGCGGCACGTTCCTGTACGGCATCATCGGCAGCATCTATCAGGTCGCCTACGAGAGCTTCTATCCGCTGCTGATCACGCCGGGCAACTATTCGAAGGCCTACAGCGTAGCCAGCACGCTGCAGACGCTGACGCTGGCCATGGTCCCGGTCTCCGCCTTTGTCTACAATACGTTCGGCATGGTGCCGCTGTTCGCGTTCAACGTGCTCTCCTACACTACGGCGGCCATCTTCGAGACGCAGATCCGCCACGAGGAGGCGTACATCGCCAAGCGCGCCGCGGAGAGTGCGGGACAGGAGGCGAAGGCCGGCCTGAAGCGCTTTGTCGACGACTTCCGGGAAGGCATGCAGTATCTGAAGTCCGAAAAAGGCCTTTTGGCCGTCGCGGTCTACTTTCTGTTCTCGTCCTTCGCGGACGGGGGCGGGCAGACGGTGACCCTTCCGTATTTCAAAGGCGCGTTCCAAAGCGGCGAATATATCTATATGGTCGTATTCGGCTGCATGTCCGCGGCGAGGGCGCTGGGAGGCGTCTATCATTACCGGCACCGCCTCCCCGTACAGAAAAAGTACGATATCGCGTTCGCTGTCTACGTCTGCATCAACGTGCTGAGCGCGTTCTATCTGTATCTCCCGCTCCCGGCGATGATCCCCTGCTGCATCGCGGTGGGACTGCTGGGCGTTACGTCGTACAACATCCGCATCTCCGCGACGCAGCGCTACGTGCCGGACGAGAAGAAGGGCCGCTTCAACGGCGCGTTCAACACCCTGAGCATGATCGGCATGCTGATCGGCCAGCTGTTCGCGGGGCTGTTGTCGCTGAAGCTGCCGCTGCGGCTGATTTTTACGGTCATCAACCTGATCTGCCTTGGCGCGGCGCTGTATTTTATCGGCGGAAACCGCGCGGAGATCTCGAAAGTCTACAATACGGAGGATTGATCAAAAAGAACACACGGGGACAGGTACAATGTGTCGTTTCACGACACATTGTACCTGTCCCCGTGTGTTCTTTCGCTAGAGATATCCCTTCAGGATGTTTTCGAACGTGGCGTATTTCAGATGCGGAGCCAGGTAGGTGTAGTCCATGTTTTCGCTGTGATACTCCACGTACAGCGCTTCTTTGCCTTTGTATTCCGCGGGCGCCAGCGTCAGCGTGGCCAGGATGCCGTATGTGACGGTCATGCCCTCCGCCGCGATCTCCTCTGTGGGCACAGCTCGGCGTTTCTGCTCGGAATAGACCAGCTGGCGGTAGATGTTTGCCTTCTGGTCCGCGTCCAGCAGGATGTCTTCGCCGTTGTAAGCGCAGTACACGACGTTCTTCGTCTCCGTGCGCGTCGTGACCCGCGAAAAATCGCTCACGAACTTCAGAAACTGCCTGTGCTGGAGGATGGGGATCGAGATGATGACGGCCATGACGACCGCGAAGATCAGGACCGCGATGACGTGCGGCCGTATGCTTTTGTCCTTTTTCGCCTTTTCTGTTTTCATATAAAAGAGTATAATACATCTGTTTCAACAAAACCATTCATTTCTTCCAAAGAGCAAGGAGTATTGCATATGAACGAAGTCAAACAACCGAGAAGACCCATTCTGATCTTCTATATCGTCATGCTGATCCTGATGCTGCTGTTCAACATGTTCGTGATCCCGGCCATGGCCAAACAGCAGATCAAAGAGGTGGACTATGGCACCTTCATGACCATGACGGAAAACGGCGAGATCGGCAAGGTCGAAGTGCGCAGCAACATGATCCTGTTCACGAACAAGGACGGTTCGCTGTTCTACCGCACCGGCGTCATGGATGATCCGGGGCTGACAGAGCGTCTGCACGAATCCGGCGCGGAATTCACGAGCCAGATCGTCGAGCAGGCGTCGCCGCTGGCGAGCTTCATCCTCTCCTGGATCCTGCCGATCTTCATCTTCCTGATGCTGGGACAGTTCCTGTCCAAGCGGCTGATGGACAAGACCGGCGGCTCCGGATCCATGATCTTCAACATGGGCAAAAGCAACGCCAAGGTCTACGTCAAGTCCTCGGACGGCATCCACTTCTCCGACGTGGAGGGTGTGGACGAAGCCGAAGACAATCTGAAGGAGATCGTGGATTATCTGAGCGACCCGTCCAAATACAGTGAGATCGGCGCATCCATGCCCAAGGGCGTGCTGCTCGTCGGCCCTCCGGGCACCGGCAAGACCATGCTGGCCAAGGCGGTCGCGGGCGAAGCGAACGTGCCGTTCTTCTCCATGAGCGGTTCCGAATTCGTGGAGATGTTCGTCGGCATGGGCGCGTCCAAGGTGCGCGACCTGTTCAAGCAGGCGAAGGAGAAGGCGCCCTGCATCGTCTTCATCGACGAGATCGACGCCATCGGCCAGAAGAGAAACAGCGGCAACATCGGCGGCAACGACGAAAGAGAACAGACGCTCAACCAGCTGCTGACCGAAATGGACGGCTTCGAGGGCAATACCGGGGTCATCATCCTGGCGGCCACGAACCGGCCCGAATCGCTCGACCCGGCGCTGACCCGCCCGGGCAGATTCGACCGCCGCGTGCCCGTGGAGCTGCCCGACCTGAAGGGCAGGGAAGCCATCCTGAAAGTGCACGCCAAGAAGGTCAAGACCGAAAGCGGCATCGACTACGGCAAGGTCGCGCGCATGGCGTCCGGCGCTTCCGGTGCGGAACTGGCGAACATCGTGAACGAAGCCGCGCTGCGGGCGGTCCGCGACGGCCGCAAGGCAGCCAGCCAGAGGGATTTCGAAGAGAGCATCGAAGTCGTCATCGCAGGCTATCAGAAGAAAAACGCCATCCTTTCCGACAAGGAAAAGAGCATCGTGGCGTATCACGAGGTGGGTCACGCGCTGGTCGCGGCCATGCAGACCCATTCCGCTCCCGTACAGAAGATCACCATCATTCCGCGCACGTCCGGCGCGCTCGGCTACACCATGCAGGTGGAAGAGGGCGATCACTACCTGATGAGCAAGGAAGAACTGGAGAACAAGATTGCGACGCTCACCGGCGGCAGAGCCGCGGAGGAACTGATCTTCGGGTCTGTCACGACGGGCGCGTCCAACGATATCGAGCAGGCCACGAAGCTGGCCCGCGCCATGATCACCCGCTACGGCATGGGCGAATTCGGCATGGTCGCCATGGAGACGGTCACGAACCAGTACCTGGGCGGCGACACGACCCTGGCCTGCAGCCCCGAGACCCAGGCGAAGATCGACAAGATGGTCGTGGACCTGGTGGCAAAGCAGTATGAAAAAGCCAAGGCCATCCTGACCGAAAACAAAAACGTGCTGGACAGCATCGCCCAGTACCTGTACGAGAAAGAAACCATCACCGGCGAAGAGTTCATGGATATCCTGAACGCGCAGCTGCGAGAGCATGAAGAATAGAACGCTGATCCTGATCGCAATAGCCCTGACTGTCCTCTGCGCCGCTTTTCTGGCGGCGCAGGGGACGTCTTACATTGTGACGCTCGACGTCTTCGGCGTTTCGGACGACGCGGGCGATTTTACGGTGGCGATCGAACAGAAGACCGGCGCCGTGACCCTCGAAAACAAGGACTTGAAAGACGGAACGCTGTATCTGGAGTTCCGCTCCGTAGAGGAGGGAAAAGCCATCGTCGACGTGTACGGCCCGGATGAGTACCATTACTATTTCCGCCTGTTCTCCCACCGCTTCGGCATCCTGACGTACGACGAATACTTCGGCGACTGCACCGGCAGCCGTATCGTTCCGCTGTCCATCGTTTTATACCTCCTGCTGCTGATCTACACGTTTTCCGTGCGGCTGCGGCAGAGTCTGAAGGAAAATCTGTACCGCTACCGCAATATCTTCTACATCGGTCTGCTCCTCTTTCTGAGCTTCCTGCTGATCGATCAGGTGCTGCGGACGGTCACGTACCGGGGGCCGATCGAGACCCTCAGAGCCATGCTGGGCGCCATGCAGAGCTTTTCCGTCATTACGCTGCCCGTCGCGTTCGTGCTGGCTGTTTTTGTGACCGCGACCAACATTCAGCTGATGCGAAGGGAAGGGCGCAACTGGCGCAATCTGCTCGGCTGCTTTTTAGGCGTGCTGCTGTGCTTCGGCACGATCTTCCCGGACCTGCTGTACCGCATGCTGTACGCCAATCCCGTCATCGACGTCCACAACCAGGCAGGCGTTGCCACGCACGTGGAGATGCTGGCGGAAAGCCTCGCCGGCACGGTCACGTCCTATCTGGAATGCGTGCTGCTGGGAACCGTTATTCTGGGGATCGCGGCAGCGAAGCGTACACCGGTATACGACAAGGACTACATGATCATCCTCGGCTGCCGCATGAGGGACGATGGCACGCCAACACCGCTGCTGCAGGGGCGCGTCGACAGGGCGCTGGCCTTTGCGGCAGAGCAGAAGGAAAAGACCGGGAAAGATCTGGTGTTCGTACCGTCCGGCGGGCAGGGCGCGGACGAACCGCTTTCCGAAGCCGCCTGCATGAAGAACTACCTGCTGGCGAAGGGCGTCCCGGAAGAGCGCATCCTCTGCGAGGACAGGTCTACCAGCACGGAGACGAACTTCCGCAATTCGCTGGAGCTCATCCGCGCGCACAGCGGGCAGGAGGACCCGCAGATCGCCTTCGCGACGACGAATTACCACGTGCTGCGCTCCGGCATGATCGCGTCGTCTCTCGGCGCGCATGCGGAAGGCGTCGGCAGCAGGACGAAGCGCTATTTCTGGATCAACGCCTTCGTACGGGAGTTCATCGCCAGCCTCGCCGCAGAAAAGAAGCGGCACCTTGCGGCAGGCGCTTTGCTGGTTCTTTTCAATGTTCTCATGGTCTGGCTGATTTATCAGTCGAATATCCGGTAGCCTACATCAGCGGCGCTACCAGCTTCATAACGTAGCCCTTGAACTTCATGAACGTCTTCTCGTTCGTGATGCTCTCCTGGGTCACTTCCCGGCATTTCGCCAGAGTTTCCTGAAAATCTTCTTCGATCTGCGGGATGCACGGCACCTTGTATAGATAGGCCGCGCATTCGAAATGATGGTACAGGCTGCGGTAGTCCAGGTTGATGGTGCCGACGACAGCCCTGCAGTCATCGCTCACCGCCACCTTCGCGTGAACAAAGCCCGGCGTGTATTCGTAAATCTTGACGCCGGCGTTCACCAGCCGTCTGTAGTGCGACTTTGCCAGCGCCCAGGCCATCTCCTTGTCGGGGATGCCGGGCAGGATCAGCTTGACGTCCACGCCGCGCTGCGCCGCGTATTTGATGGCTGTCTCCATCTCGTCGTCCAGGATGAGGTAGGGAGTCATGACGTGCACGTAGTCGGTCGCACGGTCGAACAGGTCCATGTAGACCGTCTCGCCCACCTTGTCGGAATCCAACGGGCTGTCCGCGTAGGGCATCACATAGCCCTCCGTCTTGGCGCCTTCGCCTGCCGCCCACGTTTCTTTCTGCTCTTCCGCCAGTTTCTCGCAGGGGCCGAAGTCCGGATGGGTCTCCGTGACGTTCCACATCTGCAGGAAGCTCAGGGTGAGCGAGGCCGCCGCGTCGCCTTTGAGCATCACGGCAGTGTCTTTCCAATGGCCGAAGCGCTCCTTTTCGTTGATGTACTCATCCGCCAGGTTCACCCCGCCGGTAAAGGCGACCTTGCCGTCGATGGACAGGATCTTGCGGTGATCGCGGTAATTGTAGTGGGTGGAGACAAACGCACGCACCGGGGAGAAAGCCTTCGCCTTGATGCCCAGTTTCGCCAGACGATCCGCGTAATCGTAGGACAGCGTCGTGATCTCGCACATGCCGTCGTACATCACGCGCACGTCCACGCCTTCCTTCGCCTTGCGGGCCAGCACGTCCAGGATGCGACCCCACATCAGTCCTTCCTCGATGATGAAGTACTCCATGAAGATGTAATCTTCAGCCTTTTCGAGCTCTTCGAGCATGGCCTTGAATTTATCTTCGCCAAGAGGGAAGAACGTCACCTCGGTGCCGTCGTAGACGGGGAAGCACCCCTCCCGGTTCAGGTAGCGGTGCAGGTCTTCCGTGCCGTAGGGGTCGCGCTCCAGTTCCTGCAGCACCGTTTCTTTCTGCGGCAGCAGACGCCTTGTGCGGCGTATCATCTCCTGCACCTTGTCGTGCAGCACGTTCTGTCCGAGGTTGGTCCTGGAATAGAACAGGAATGCCGTTCCGATGAAGGGTACGATGGAGATGATCATCATCCAGGTGAGTTTCGCCGAGGAGTCCATGCTGCTGTTGAACAGGTACAGCACCATGGCGATCGAAAAGATGGCGCGCAGTATTTCGTAATGTCTTAAGTACTGCCGGAACCAGGTGAAAAAGCTCAGAAAGAGAAAGATCTGCAGCACGATCAGCAGGACGATCAGCCCCAGACGGCTGAAAAGGACCTTCTGCAGCAGTCCCCGTTTCTTTTTGTTCAGCAGTTTTACCACGTTTCCACGGTCTTCCATGTCAGCCTCCCAGCAAACTCTTTCACTTAAGGTATTGTACCATGAAACCCGGACTGCATTTGACAAAAATGCGGCGATTCCGCATAGTAGGGGACAGTTGCCCGCTTTCAGCGGCAAACAGTTGCATTCAGCGAGGTCTTTCCGTGAAAAACAGTGACAGTTCTTTACGCGCCAGTTTCTCCGGCAAGCTGGGCTACGTTCTGGCGGCGGCATGTTTCTTCTTACGTATCTGATCCTGGCTCTCACCTTCGGCTACACGATGATGATGTCCGAAACGGCTCTGGGCCGGCTCACGGGCAAGAGTCCGGTGGGCGCGTTCAGCAGCTGCGGAAAGAGCGGCCTTTCGAAGGCCGGCGTTTTTGCGATATTCTGCAGCCCTTCGGTAAATACCGTCAGTCCGCGACTTCCGAAGGCGTTGTTTATATCATATACGCTTTTGTCAAACACTTTAGCCAGATGCGTCTTCAGATAGTTTGGCTGGCCGCCGGAACTGTTTTTCAGAAGCGTGCCGATCAGATACTCATCGGAGTAATCCTTGGCTTTCGGGTTGCCTTTCGCCAGCGTCTGGCGGTACTTATTCAGGAAATCCTTGAAGAACTCCTTATCGTCTGCGAGGTTATTCATCCGTTCGAGCAGCCCGTTGAACGCGGGCAGGATGGTGAATTTGCCGGCTTTCGTGAAGAAACCGCTGATCTTCTTGCCCTTGGCGTTCTGCAGGGTCATGGGGATGCGTTCGGACTGGAATCCGCTCATCTCCTGCAATTCAGGCAGGGACTTCTTTCCGGTCCGTTTGGGTCGTACTGCTGCAGCAGGTTCATATCGTGGCTCATCAGACCCTGGAGTTTACGGACAGTGTCTGCAAGCTCCTGAACTTTCTTGTCTTTCGAATCTTTTACGTTTTCCAGGAACTTTTCACCAGCCAGCGCAGTGGTCTTGATTTCCTTGATCAGTTCCTGCTTGCCGGCCTCATCGATCTGCTTCGCTACGCCCCACCGGTCGAGCGCGCTGTAGGCGTTCATCTTCTTGTTCAGATCTTCCATCGCCTTTACGTAGTCCTCGTATCCGGGGGCTTTTGTATCGATGGCATTGAGTAGTTTATCCCGCAGTTTACGGCGTTCGGAGAATTCTTCAATAGTATAATAACTTGGCATATATGCTCCTCTCTGCGGCAGCGCCGCGGCATGTTTTCGCTTTACTTTCCTTATTGTGCTATTTTTACCATAGCGAATCCAACAAATGTCCAACAAAGAAAGAAAAAGTTTCAAAAAATCCTTGAGTCCCGGACGGCTTTATGCTAAACTATCATCTGTCCCTAATGCGGGCCTTTGGCGCAGTTGGGAGCGCGCCACACTGGCAGTGTGGAGGTCAGGGGTTCGAATCCCCTAAGGTCCACCAAACTACTTCATACGAACACCTTATCACCCTGTACAGGGTCGGAAGGATCTTCGTACTCGAAGTGCCACTTTAAGGAAAAACCGAGACTTTAGTCTCGGCTTTTTTCGTGTTCTCATCTATCTCCTACGGCAAAAATAACGCATTACGTTATTTTCTAACAAATCGCTGATAATTCATCTGTAAACCGTTAGATTGTAACACGTAGGAGCGACACGATGATCAAGATTACTCTGTCCACCAAGCTGGGAGAGCTCCGGTGGACACAGGCCGATCTGGCTCGCAAGACCGGAATCAGGCCGTCGACCATCAATGAGTACTATCATGAATTGGCTGAACGGATCAACCTCGAACACCTTGACAAAATCTGTGAGGCTTTGGACTGTGAATTGAGCGAAATAATAATCAGAGTCCCGAACACCATACCGGCTATAGAGAGAAGCCGATCTGGTCATGATCTACACAAAGATGGTGTCTCCAAATGAAAAAGGCAGGACGTTGATGTTCTGCCTTTTGCATTCTTATAAAACGATGTTCCCGTCCGAGTCTGTAAATATTATTTCTACATTCAGGCCGAGAGCAGAGGCGAAGCCCTCCAGATCAG
>JAFPXN010000062.1 GCA_017412505.1 Bacillota bacterium
CGGCAAGGCGGACCTGCTGCACGTGTTCGACCAGCTGCTGGCCGCCTATCCGGTGGCGCCGGGCGAGATCCGCTACGACGGTCCCTCCGTGATCGGATGACCTGCGGCCAGATCAAAAATCAGATAGAGTAGACAAAAGGAGAAACACATGAGAGCCAATATGACCATCACAGCCGCCGGTGATTTTATGCATTACCGGATGCTGCCGCCGCGATACGGCGGTTTCGAAGAAGTCAAGGCGTTTCTCGAAAGAGGGGACGTCCGGTTTTTCAACCTGGAAACGGTATTCCCGGACGCGTCCTGTTTCGGCAATCAGTTCTACGGAGGCGGTTACGTCTTCACCGGCGAACGCAGTCTGAACGACGTGAAAGCGTTCGGCTTTAACGTCCTGTCCTTCGCCAACAACCACACGTTCGACTTCTCGTACAACGGGCTGCTCCGCACGCTGGACGCGGTGAACGCGGCGGGTTTCCCCAACGCCGGCGTGGGCCGGAACCTGGACGAAGCGGCAGCGCCGGCGTTTCTGCAGACGCCGACCGGCAGTTTCGGCCTGATCGGGGCCGTCTCCACCATGGAAAACGAGGCGGCGATGGCGGGCCGGCAGTCCAGAAGGGTGCTGGGGCGCCCCGGGGTCAACGGGCTGCGCTTCGACGGCAAAGTGACCGTCCCCGCGGAACAGTTCCGCATCCTGGAGGAGATCGACACAAAGACGGGCATCAACGCCTTGGAGAACATCCTCCGCGGCGAGGGGTTCCTGCCGCCGCGGCCGGAGGGACTGGTCCAGATCGGATCGACGCTGTTCGAAGCGGGCAGCGAACTGCGGTATGAGACGCATCCCCGCGAAGCGGATGTGGAACGGATCGCGTACAATATCGAAAGCGCTCGCATGCAGTCCGACTACGTCGCGGTCAGCATCCATTCCCACGAGGTGGATTTACCGGACAAGGCGGTTCCGGCGCAGTTCCTCGTCGAGTTCGCGCACCGCTGCGTCGACGCGGGGGCGAGCGTTGTGTTCGGTCACGGCCCCCACGTCCTCCGTCCGCTGGAGATCTACAAAGGCAGGCCCATTTTCTATTCGCTGGGCAATTTCCTGTTCCAGGACGTGGCCGAGTACCAGCCGGAGGATATGTATGAAAAATACGGGCTGACCTCGGATACTTCCATCGGCGAGCTGTACAACGCGCAGACGGGAAACAACACCAAGGGCCTGCTTGCCAGCAGGCGCACGCTGGAATCGGTCCTCCCGTATGTCGAGATCGAGAACGATATCGTGAAGAAGATCGAGCTCTTCCCCCTGTCCCTCGCGTCCGGCGACGAATCCTGGCAGGTCGGCCTGCCGAAGCCCGGGTTCGGCCTGGGCATCCTGGAACGGCTGCGGGAGATGTCCGCGCCGTACGGTACGGAGATTGCCATCCGCGAAGATGGGATCGGCGAAGTGAAGCTGTAAAACCATATGACAGAATGAAAAAAGCTCCGGAATCGCTCCGGAGCTTTTGTATTGCCGCAAAGGATGCTTATGCCGTCTCGCCGCCGTCGAGAGGAATGTGCTGGCCGGTGATGTACTTGGCTTCGTCGGAGGCCAGGAACGCGTACAGCGCGGCGACTTCCGCCGGGTCAGCGTGGCGTCCGAGAGGAATGCCCTTGTTGCATTCTTCGAACATCTCCTGCGTATATTCGGCTTCCTGCATCGGGGTGAGCACGTAGCCCGGGCAGATGCAGTTGCAGCGGATCCAGGGCGCGTGCTCGAGGGCGACGCTGCGGACCAGGTTGATGACCGCGGCCTTGGACGCGTTGTAGTCGGTGTAGAAGGGGTGGCCTTCCATGCCGTTCGTGGAAGCGGTGCACAGGATGACGCCGGTGTTGTCCTTCGTCTTCTCGTTCTTCATTCTCTTCAGGGCTTCCATGATGCACAGGCACATGCCGTCCAGGTTGACGCCCATGACGCGTCTCCACTGCGCGAAGTCGGTCTCGATGAACTTCTTGCGGATGGAAATGCCCGCGTTGGAGATCAGGATGTCGATGCCGCCGAGGATCTTATCCATTTCGGCGAACGCGGCCTTGACGCTCTCTTCGCTGGAAACGTCCACCTTGACGCAGCCGGCGAGTCCGGGGATCTCTTCCTTCAGCGCGGGGAAAGCCTTGTCGTTATAGTCGAAGACGACGACCTTGGAGCCTTCCAGCACGAAGCGGTTCGCGGTGGCCTTGCCGATGCCGGAAGCGCCGCCGGTGACGACGACTCTCTTGCCCTTCAGCTCGGGATAGAGCGCGCGGGATTCGAATTTATAGTCCTGATGTAACATGTTTTTCTCCTTTCCAAAGGGTCAGTCTGCGCTGACCCGTATCATCTGTTCTTCGCCGAGGCCTACGATGGCTCTCATATAACCGGAAACGGCTGCGTCGGCTTCGGGATCGCCCGTGTCCACGAGCAGAGGGCGCCCCTGCAGGTTGAACAGCTTTTCCTTCGTCGCGAGAACGAACAGGCGGTCTTTGCCGATGGCCTTGACGACGGCCGGACCGATCTGCTGGTTGCCCCGCCCGAGCAGAAAACCCTGTCCGCCGGTGGGGGTGAGCACGAGATAGGTCTCTTTCTCCCTGACCCGCCGCAGGATGTCCGCTTCGCACAGGTCCTTCTGCACGAGCTTTCCGTCCGCGATCAGGTCGACGCCCAAAAGCGTATCTTCCAGACCAAGGCCGTCCATCAGCGCCTTCGTCGTCGTGCCGGGTCCGATGAGGTAGTAGCAGCCGGGCTTCAAGCGCTTCGCCATCTCCGAGGCGATCGAGTTGTGCTGGGCTGCTTCCGACGCGGGGGACGCGGCCTTGCCGTGCTGCAGCAGGGAGCGGTCGTCCGGGACGGTCAGATAGCCGTAAAGGCAGGTGCTGACCTGATCGGCGCGCCAGGCGGCTTCGTCGATATCCACGACTTCGACCTGCTTCGTGCGCCTGCGTTCGCCTTTCAGAAAGCGGCAGGCCAGTTCGCCCGCGGCTTCGGGCCGGACGGCGTACACCGGGGAGTGGATCTTGACGCCGGCGGGAATGCCCACGCAGGGGATCGTGACCCCTGCGGAGACCAGGTCTCTGGCGGTGCCGTCGCCGCCCGCGAAGAGCAGCAGCTCCGCTCCCGCGGCTTCGATGGCTTTCGCCGCTTCGAACGTGTCCCGGGACGTGGTGGAAGGCTCAGGAGCATACACGGTCTGTACGGAGAAGCCCTGCGCGAGCGCTTCGCTCTCGCCCATGGCGCCGGCCGCGCAGAGGACCGAAAGGTCCTCCCGCAGAGGCCGCAGCGTTTGCAGTGCGGCCTCTGCGCGCAGCGGGGCGCGGGGAAGCGCGCCCCGCCGCGCGGCCTCCTCCGCCAGTCCGTCTGTTCCTTTTAATCCGACGCTTCCGCCCATCCCTGCGATGGGGTTCACCAGCAGTCCAATTTTACGCATTATTGATATTTTTTCCGGTACGCTCTCCAGGTGACCGCCCACTGCTCGGGGTCATCCATGTTGGATTCGTCCAGCTGGTGGCAGACGCTGCTGTGAGGCGCGGCCTTCAGGTATTCGGGATCATCGTACGCTTCTTTGAAGACGTACTTCAGCGTTTCGATGTACTCGTCCAGATCCGCCTTGGAGGGGGTCTCCGTGGGTTCGAGGGTCATGGGTTCGGGTACGTAATAGGGGTGATGGCTCGTCCAGTAATGCATGCCGAAGTCCATCATGCGGCGCTGGATGTCCGCCGTGCCGACGCCAGTCTCCTCGAGGAGTTTTTCCAGCGTGTAGCGGCACTGCTCGATGCGCTGCTTGCCCGGGATATAGGGCGCGTCCACGAACGGCAGTTCCATGAGTTTTTGGAACAGGTAGTTGTTGTTCAGGACGGCGGTCTTCGCGACCTGGTACAGGCCTTCCGCGCCGAGGGCGCGGATCCAGGCGTAGGTCTTCAGGACGACCTGCGCTGCGCCGTTGAACTCGCGGATCTTGTGCATGCCGTACGGATTCTTCGCGTTCTCGTAGTCGTAATAGTACTTCTCGCCGTCGAAGCGGATGATGGGCGCGGGCAGGAAGGGCTCCAGGAAGTCCGCGCAGCCAACCGCGCCGCAGGCGGGTCCGCCGCAGCCGTGAGGCGCGGAGAACGTCTTATGCAGGTTGAAGAAGCAGGTGTCGAAGCCGGCTTCTCTGGCGCGGGTCACGCCCAGCAGGCCGTTGGCGTTCGCCTGGTCGTAGGCGCACAGGCCGCCGTGCTCGTGCATGTAGCTCGTGAACTTCAGCACGTTTTTATTGTACACGCCGGTGTCTTCGGGGTTCGCGACGAAGAAAGCCGCGGTGTGTTCGTTCACAGCCGCCTTAAAGGCCTCGAAGTCGGGATAGCCGTCCTTGTCCGGGTGCAGGTAGATGATCTTGAATCCCTTCAGATGGGGCGCCGCGGCGTCCGAGGGGTGGGAATAGATCGTCGTGATGATCTCGTTTCTCTGCTTTTCCTCGCCTCTGGACTTGAAGTACGAATACACGAGGGACGCCATGCCCAGGATGGCCTGAGAGCCGCCGCCGGGCTGCATCGTGAACGCGTCCATGCCGGAGATCTCGCAGAAGTACTGGTTCGTCTTGTAGATGATCTCCATGATGCCCTGGGCGGTGCTTGCGTCCTGCAGCGGGTGCATGTCGCGCATCTGGGGCAGGTTCGCCAGCTGTTCGTTCACCTTCGGGCTGTATTTGACGGTGCAGGTGCCCTGGCCGATCTCGATGTTGACGTCGGCGCCGAGGGTCTCCTGAGCCAGTCTCGCGTAGTGGCGCAGCACTCTGGGCTGGGAGATCTCAGGCAGGGCGGGCGCTTCTTTTCTCTTCAGGAAATCGGGCAGAACCGCGGTTCCTTCCGTGGCTTCGCACACGGCTTTTTCAGCCTTGTTCACCAGCACGCCGCGTTCGCCCTTCTGGGACAGTTCGAAAATAACAGGCTCGTCCCACTTTGCCTGGTGGAATCCGGTGCGTACGGGATTGCTTCTGTCGATCTTTTTCATTACGCTTCGCCTCCTTCCAGGATGGCAGCCAGTTCGGCCGCGAGTCTGTCGATGTCTTCCTTCGTGTGGATCTCGGTGACGCAGTACATGGCGCATTCGCCGATCCAGTCGAACTCCTTGGACAGGTCCTTACCGCCGAAGATGTTCTTCGCGAGCAGCGCCTTGTTGATCTCGGCCACGGTCTTGCCGCTCTTGGAGAAGTCGAGCACGAATTCTTCGAAGAACGGATCCGCGAAACGCAGGGACACGCCGGGGATCTGCGCCAGCTTCTTCGCCGCGTACTGGGCGTTTCTCATGATGGTCTCGCCGACTTCCTGCATGCCTTTCGGGCCCATGGTGGACAGATAGACGCCCGCCGTGATGCCCCACAGGGCGGTCTGGGTGCCGACGTATTCCTTGGCTTGGTCTCTCAGATGGCCGAAGGACGTTCTGTCATAAGCGACGTCCGCGAACGCGTATTCGCCTTCCTTGGACGTCTGGCAGATGCCGAACAGGCGGGAGGGAAACTCGAGCACGTACTTCGGGTCGTCCATCGTGGCCATGAAGCCGGACTGGCCGCCGCCGAAGTTCATGTGGATGCCCAGGGACTGCACGTCGCCGCAGATGATGTCCGCGCCGAAAGATCTGGGGGAGGCGACGACGCCGAGGGAGATCGGGTCGCAGCCGACGACGACCTGCGCGCCTGCCGCGTGAGCCATTTCGGCGATCTCGCGGGCGTTGACCTCGAACATGCCCAGATACATCGGGTTTTCGAAGTAGACGGCGCCTGTTTCGGCGTTCAGCTTGGCCTTCAGGTCGGCCAGATCCATGCGGCCGGTGGCCGGGTCAGCCTTCACGACGACGAAATCCAGGTCGGGTTCGCAGTAGTTGCGGATGATGGCCTGCTTCTCCGGGTCCATGCTCTCGGGCAGCAGCGCCACGCGCTTGTCCGCCACTCTGCAGGCCATGCGGATCGCGGTAGATGCGGCCTGCGCGTAGTCCATGGTCGGGACGTTGACGACTTCCATGTCCACCATCTCGGCCACGAGGCTCTCGAATTCGAACAGGGCCTGGAAACGGCCGAAGTCGTTGTAGGATTCGCCGCCGTAAGCGGTCAGGAACTCGCCCTTGGATGCGATCTCATCGCAGAGGGCGGGCACGTAATGCTGGTAGCAGCCCGCTCCGAGGAAGTTCAGCGCGTCCGCGCAGCTCTTGTTCTTCTTCAGCAGGCCTTCCACGTGGCGTCTCAGCTCGTATTCCGAGCCGAACGCTTCCGGAATGTTCATGTTCTCCTTGAGAACGATCTCCTGAGGAACTTCTTCGTGGAGCTCCTCGATGGACTGCAGGCCGATCGCCCTCAGCATCTCCTGCTCGACCTCGGGGACCGAGTTGGGGATGTAGGGATGGCTTTTAAATCCTTTTACACTCACTATTTATAACCTCCTTTGCGATGTTGTATCCTGAGTTCATTTTATCGGAATCTACAACATAATGATAGCAGAGTTTGACCCATGTGAAAACTGAATGATATTCATTAAAACAATGAATAAAACTTGTGGATAGAGCGCCCCGGTGCTATGCTTGAAAAAAGAGGTGACCGGCATGAGCATCACGAAATACGAAGTATTTTTGAAGTCCGCCCAACTGGGCAATTTCACCCGGGCGGCGGAGGAACTGAACATCACGCAGTCCGGGGTCAGCCACACGGTAGCGGCCCTGGAAAAAGAACTGGGACTGAACCTGCTGATCCGCAGCAAGGGCGGCGTGACCCTCACAGCCGACGGCGCGGCGCTGCTGCCCCGGGTGCAGGCGGTATGCGAAGAAGAGAGGCGGCTGCAGGAAAAAGCGCAGGAACTGCGCGGCCTGGAGGCCGGTACGATACGGATCGCGAGCTTCAACAGTGTGGCGGTCAAATGGCTGCCAAAGATCCTGAAGGGTTTCTGCGACCTGCATCCGGGCGTGGAATTCCGGCTGATCATGACGGACGACGACCGCCAGACGGAGCAGATGGTGATGAACGGCGAGGCGGACTGCGGCTTTTTATGCCTGCCCGCGGAGCTGGACGTGGACTGCGAAGCGCTGCGCCGGGACCGCTGGAAGATCGTCCTGCCGGCGGGTCATCCGCTGGCGGGGGCGAAGGTCTTCCCCGCGAAGGCCCTGGCGCGCGAGACGTTCATCCAGCCTGAGGAGGGCAGCGATTTCGAAGTCGCGGAGATCCTGGAAAAGCTGGGCGCGCGTCCCGCGCAGGTCTATACGGTGCAGGGGGACGAGACGATCCTGGCCATGGTGTCCGCAGGGCTTGGCGTTGCGGTCATGCCGGAGCTGATGCTCGAGGACTGCGCCTATCCGCTGGCCGCCTGCGATCCGGAAGGGAACTTTACCCGCGAGATCGCGGTATGTATAAAGGACAGGGAGGCGATCTCCCTGTCCACGAAACGGTTTATCGAATATACGAAAGAGTGGGTGCGACAGACTACTCTGTCATGATGGTCTGGATGACGTGGTCCGTCTCCGCCATGCCGATGCGGCCGAGGCGGCCGACGTTGTCGATGCACTTCTCGACGTCGTCGTTTAAGATGCCGTCGCCGCCCTTCAATCTGCGGTCTTTGCCGAGCATCTCGTAAGACAGGATGCTGCAGTCGACGGCTGCGGCGATCTTCGCTGCGCACGATGCTTTCGCGCCGTCGCAGATCATGCCGGAGATCTGTCCGAGAGAGGTGATGATGACCTTCTCGATCTCCTCCTCGCTGGCTCCCTGCAGGAACGCGATGCCCGCGCCCGCGCCGGATGCCGCGCACATGGCGCCGCAGAACGCGGAAAGGGGACCGATGCCCGCCTTCTGGTGCAGCGCGGTCAGGTCACTCATGACCATCGCGCGGATCATTTCCTCTTCGCTCTTGCCCAGCGCCTTCGCGTAGGTGATGACCGGCATGGACGCCGTGATGCCCTGGTTGCCGGAACCGGACACGATGACCACCGGCAGCTCGCAGCCGCTCATGCGGGCGTCGGACCCGGCGGCCGCCGCGGCGATCGCGCGGTTGCGCAGGCTGTCGCCTTTGAATTCCAGAACGCTCTTGCCTACGCTGGCGCCCCAGTTTCCGTTCAGACCTTCCGCGGAGATGGCCGTGTTGCAGGCCGCCTGTCGCAGGATGGGACCCTGAACGTCCCTGATGTCGCAGGTCTTCGCGAAATCGTAGATGTCTTTTATGTTCAAGAGGCTCTTGTCCGGCTTGCCGTCGTCGGCCTGGTCGTCGTCACCGTTCTTTTCGAACAGCACTTTGCCGTCCTTTTCGACGCAGACGACGTTGGCGTGGCGCTTGACGATCCGCGCCATGGACGTGTGCCCCTGTGCTTCCAACTTGATGATGATCTCGAGCACCTCCGTGCCGTAGGTCGGCGCGACGGTGAACGCTGCATCCTCGAGCAGCTGTCGCATCCTTTCCTTATCTTCTTCGGTCGCTTCGGCGATGCACTCCAGCTCTTTTTCCGCTTTTCCGAACGCGATGCCCGCTGCCGCCGCAACCTCCATGCCGGCCAGTCCGCCGGTGTTGGGTACGACGACGCTCTTTACGTTTTTGATGATGTTTCCGCTGACTTTTACGTCCACTTTCTCCGGCATCATCCCCAGAGCTTCTCTTGCTTTAGCCGCGCAGAATGCCACTGCGATCGGCTCCGTACACCCCATGGCGGGGACGAGTTCGCTTTCCAGGATCCGTACGTAGGTCCCGTAGCGCTTATCGCTTCTTTCCATCGTGGTCCACCTTTCTGTTAAGAAAAACAACGGCTTACAAAATTAAGTGTATCCCCCGCGGGGAGCGGTGTCAAACAGCAAAAAATCACGGGGACGGGGGCGTGTAAGGTTTTGGGACCTTGCACGCCTCCGCCCCCGTGACTGCTATCTATCTTTATTCCTTAGATCTCCATGTCGAGCAGGTAGGAAGAGAATCCTTTGCCGTGCATGTCGACGGACAGCGAGCGGGTCACGCCGCCGCCCAGGGCAGCCTGCATCACGTAGTTCAGGCAGCAGACCTCGGGCAGTTCGTAGCGGACGACTTCGCCCTTCACCATGCCCTTGAAGTGTTCCTTCACCTTTTCGGCGGTCACCTTTTCTCTGAGCATTTCGTAGTCCTTCTCATCGTAGGGAATGAGGGACAGGTTGGAGATGTTTCCCTTATCGCCGGTGCGGGAATGTGCGATCTCATAAAGTTTCATTGTTCTGCGTCCTCCTTTCCTAGACGGTGTAAACTGCGATCTCGGGCTTGACGTCGTTTCTGTTGATCAGGATGGACGCAACGGAGACGATGTCGCGGGTGCGCTTGACCGCGCCGCAGCCGCCTGCGGGGCCGTTGGTGTACAGCGCTTCCACTTCGTTGGGAACCAGGTCTGCGACAGCCTTGGTCTTGGCTCTGCCGGCCACTCTGACGCGTACTTCAGAGGGTTCGCTGGGCAGCTGGTTGTCCGGATTCCAGTACAGGGAGTTGCAGCCGATGATGTCGTACTTCATCTCGTCGAACGCGCCGGGAGCGACCAGTTCGAGTCTGCCCTTGATGATCTCCAGGGCCAGCTTCGCTCTCTCGAGGCAGCCGGGGCCGCCGTAGGAGATCTCGCCGTCGCCGATGAAGCAGTCCTTGTAGCCGATGGAGCACTTGAACGTGCTGGTCTTGGCCTTGCCGGTGACGCCGGAGACGCGCACTCTGTCCTTGCCCTCCTGGGTGAACTGGATGTGCTTGAAGTCCGCGACGACGTCCGGAGTGATGTAGTTTTCAGGATCGTGGATCTCGTAGCAGATCTGTTCCTTCAGCGTGTCTCTCGTGACCATGCCGCCGGAACCTTCGACCTTGGTGATGACCAGGGAGCCGTCCTCGGAGATCTCCGCGATGGGGAAGCCCAGATGCGCGGGATCGGGAACGTCCTTCTTGCCCGGCTCCATGTAGTATCCGCCGGTCGCCTGGCCGCCGCATTCCAGCAGGTGGCCCATGGCGGTGCCTTTGCCCAGCTTATCCCAGTCTTCCATGTCCCAGCCGAATTCGAAGATGGCGGGAGCCATGAAGATGGCGGGGTCCGCTACGCGGCCGGTGATGACCACGTCGGCGCCTGCCTGCAGGGCCTTGATGATGCCTTCGACGCCCAGATAGGCGTTGGCGGAAACGACTTTTCCGTCCAGTTCTCTGAGAGGCTTGTGATTCTCCCAGACTTCGACTTCGTCGTACTTGTCGATGATGGGCAGGATGTCGTCGCCGGTGACGCAGGCGATCTTCATGCCGGTCAGGCCGTGCTTCTTTGCGATCTCGACGCACTTTTCGGCTGCGGCTTCGGGGTTGGCGGAGCCCATGTTCGTGATGAGCTTGACCTTATGCTCCCAGCACAGGGGCAGGGCCTTTTCCATGCGGTATTCCAGCAGGCCGTTGTAACCCTTCTTCGGGTCCTTCAGCTTGGCTTCCTGGCCGATGGCGATGGTGCGCTCCGCGAGGCACTCGTAGCTGATATAGTTGAGGTTTCCCTTTTCGATGAGTTCCAGGGAGGGTTCCAGTCTGTCGCCCGCATAGCCGGCGCCGGAACCGATACGAATCGTTCTCATATATGTTTATTTCCTTTCGTTTCTTACAGGATCACGCGCTGATTACAGGTGGACGCCGCCGGTGACGAGCGCGACGACCAGCATCACTAAGCTGACTGCCCAGGCAACGGGAATGGTCTTCTTCTGGTGTTCGCCGAAGTCTACGCCGGCCAGACCGATCAGCAGGAACGTGGATGCGGTGAGGGGGGAGATCGGGAAACCGACGGTCATCTGGCCGAGGATGGCTGCGCGGCCTACGTCAGCAGCTGCGACGCCGAAGCCTGCCGCGGTGCTTGCCAGAACAGGCAGAACGCCGTAGTAGAAGGAATCCGGGTCGAACAGCAGGGACGCGGGCATGGCGATGACGCCGACGATGAGCGGGAAGAACTTGCCCATGGAAGTCGGGATGATGGAGACCAGCGTCTCGGACATGGCGGTGATCATGCCGGTGCCCTTCATGATGCCGGTGAAGCAGCCTGCTGCGAACAGCACAGAGCACATCATCAGGCAGGACTTGGCGTGGGCGTCGACTCTGGCCTTGGACGTCTTGACGTCGGGGTAGTTGACCATGGTGGCGATGACGTAGAAGACCATGAAGACGACAGCGGGCGCGAAGCCGGACTTCAGCAGGGCCGCGATGGCTGCGATGATCAGGAAGATGTTGAAGCCGAACAGCTTCGGGCGCTGCAGCGCTTCTTCTTCCGGGGTGAGGGCTGCGGGGGTGTAGACGATCTCGGAGACGTTTCCGCCGCCTTCGGCGAGGATGCGCTTCTTTTCGCTTCTGCCCAGCAGTACGGCGACAGCCAGTACGCAGATGAGACCGGCGATGACGGCGGGCAGGTCGGGCATGAAGAAGGAAACAGCGCTGGGTTCGCTTAACGCGGTGGCCGCACGGACGGTGGGGCCGCCCCAGGGCAGAACGTTCATAACGCCTGCAGACAGGGCGACGAGGGTCGCCAGCGTGGTGCGCTTCATGCCTACGGCATCGTACAGGGGTACGAGGGGCGGTACGCAGATCAGGAACGTGACCGCGCCGGAGCCGTCCAGGTGAACGATGGCAGCCAGGATGGCGGTGCCCAGGCAGATCTTAACGGGATCGGTGCCCACGGCCTTGATGATCTTGGCGATGATGGGGCGGAATGTGCCTGCGTCGGTCAGGATACCGAAGAACAGGATGGAGAAGATGAACATGACGCCGGTGGCGGCTACGGAGCCGATACCCTTGGCGCCGGTGATCATGCCGCCCAGAGACTTGAAGTTTGCCATGAAATCGATGACGCCGGGAGCGTTCTCGGGGTCAGTGACAAAGAATCCGCAGGCGATGATGCCGGTGACGATGGGGACCGCGATGAGGGCGACCAGCGGGGACGCCTTCTTGGTCATGATCAGCACCAGCATGAGGATGACGGTGATGAAACCTAATACTGCTAACATGTGACCTCCTAAGGTTTTGGTGTAGTGATTGTTACATTTTTATCATAGGAGGCGTGCAAGGGCGTTTCAATCAAAAAGAATTCTGAGATTTTAGAATCTCAGAATTCCTGATGGCTTGTAATCATTGTGTTTTAAGTGGTTTTAGCGGTTTCCAAATTCTTGGAACAGGATTCCAGTTTTCTGGAATTCCCGGCTATTTCAGCTTTGCGTACAGGCTGGCGAGGGAAATGCCCAGTTCCCGGGCGGCTGCTTTCTTGCCTTTCAGGTCGTTTCCGTAGTACTCCAGCGTGCGCAGGATCTCCATCTTTTCGAATTCTTTTACCTTATCATATAGAGGCATGGTGTCGCGGGCGGAGCCTTTGCCGACGTTCTCCGGCAGGTTGACCGCGGTGATCCGGTCGTCGCTGCACGTGTAGGCGGAGAACTCGAGCACGGACCGCAGTTCGCGCACGTTGCCGGGCCAGCTGTGGGCCATCAGGCGGTCCAGCGCGTCGTCCGTGATCGTCAGCCGGCGCTTGAGCGTGATGGACAGGTCGTCCAGGATCTGCTGCACGAGCAGGGGCACGTCCTCCATGCGCTCCCGCAGAGGCGGGATCTTGATCGCGAAGCTGTTGATCGCATAGAACAGCTCGCTGGAGAAGCGGCCTGCCACCACGTCTTCCGTCAGGTCCACGTTGCTGGCCGCGATGATGCGTACGTTTACGGGAATTTCTTCGATACCGCCGACGGGGCGTATCGTGCCGTCCTGGATCACTTTCAGGATCTTGCTCTGCATGTCCAGGTTGAGTTCGGAGATCTCGTCCAGGAACAGCGTGCCGCCGTCCACGGCTTCGAACAGGCCGATCTGGCCGGTCCGGACCTGGGTCCGGGAAGAGGCGCTCTGGTAGCCGAACAGCTTCGTCTCCAACGCGACGGGGTCGAACAGCGCGCAGTTGACGGAGGCGAAGGGCTCTTTGCTGCGGTCGCTGGCGTTGTGGATCGCCCGGGCGTACACGCCTTTGCCCGTGCCGGATTCGCACATCAGCAGCACCGGGGCCTTCACGGAGGCGATCTTTTTCGCGAACTCCTTGCAGGCCTGGGATTTGCGGGCGCGCGCCACGATCAGGTCGAAGCTGACCGTCACGGTGTTGCTCGTGTTCACCTGGTGCAGGATCTGCCGGTTGCGGCGTTCCACCTCGTCGATCTTCTTGCGGAAAGACGACGCCTCGTCCATGAACGTGACCACGGAGATCGCCCCGATGGTCTTGCCGTATTCGAGGATGGGGTACATGTTGACGAAGTAGGACGTGTCGCCTTCCTTGCGCTCCTGCTGCAGCACGGGCTGGCCGCTCTTCATGACGGAGGGCAGCTGGGCGCCGGGGCGCAGATCGCGCAGTTTGTGGCCTTCGATCTTGTCCGGATCGATGCCGTTCTCCGACGCGACGAAATTGCGGTAGGCCGCGTTGGCGAATACGATCACGCCGTTCGTGTCTATAATATTGATACCTTCGTGCATGGAATCGAAGATCGCTTTGGCGGAATCCGAAAGAACCATGGAATCACCTCCATGGTTCTATAATTCCAGAATTCCAGAATCTTGTCAAGACGACACATGGGGACAGGTACAATGTGTCATTCTTGCCCGCGCGTGATACAATAGGAGCATGAGTAAACTGACTACATTTAAAGAATTGAAAAAGATCCCCTGCGAAAGCAGCTGGTTCGAACCGTACCGGGTAGCGCCCGGCGTCACGGCGATCTACGAGCCGCACCATTTCGAAGAGGTCATCAGCTATCTGATCGAAGGCGATACGTCCGCGCTGCTGCTGGACTCCGGCATGGGCCTTGGCAACATCAAGGCCCTCGTCGAATTCCTGACGGACAAGCCTGTCACCCTGGTCAACTCCCACTCGCACTTCGACCACGTGGGCGACAATTGGCGCTTCCCCGAGACGCATCTGCTTAACCTGCCCGAATGCGTGGCGCATTTGGCTGCCGGCACGGCGCAGCAGGCGGACGATGCGAACCGCGCGCCCGAGGCGCTGTGGTTCGACGGCGAGCCATGGTTCGATCTTAAGACGTGGCACACGAAGCCCTGCAAGGTCGTGCCCATCGAGGAGGGTCACGTGTTCGACCTGGGCGGTCGGAAACTTCGCGTGATCGCGACGCCCGGCCACAGCCGGGACAGCCTTATGCTGGCGGACGACGAAAACAGGCTGCTCTTTACGGGCGACACCATCTATCCGGGTCCCATTTACGCCCACATCGAAGGCGTGGAGATGGTGCCCGTCTACTATTCCACGGTCATCAAGCTGGCGGCTCAGTTCGCGGATTACACGCTGTTCTGCTCGCACAACAATCCGGTCTGGGAGGGCAGCGCGCTGAAGGAGATCGAGGATGCGTTCGGCAAGGTGCTGGCGGGCGAAGTGGTCGGCTCCAGCGACCCGAAGACGGAAGGGGACACCGTCTCCTACCAGTTCGGCGGCTTTGGCATCGTGCTTTCGCGCCAGGCGGCGGATCTGTACGGCGCAAAATACCGCAGGCATTATCACGTTGTCGGCGCGATCATCGAGCACGACGGAAAGATCCTTTGCATGCAGCGGCCGAAAGGGAAATTCCCTTCGACAGATTTAAAGTGGGAATTCCCCGGCGGCAAGATCGAGGCGGGGGAGACCGGTCCCCAGGCCCTGATGCGCGAGCTGCGCGAGGAGATGGACTTCGAGGTGAACGTCCGCGAAGAGGACTATTTCGCCACGGTCCACCACCTCTATCCCGAGTTCGAACTCACGATGGACACCTATCTATGTCACGTAGCGAATCCGCGGTTCACCCGGAAAGAGCACGTGGACCACTGCTGGCTGCCGCCCGCGGATATGCCTTCGCTGGACTGGGCCGCGGCGGATTTCCCCATCGTGGAGCAGGTCATAAAAAGTGCACAAGGGGACTGTCCCCATGTGTCGTTTGGAGGAGATAAAAGATGAAAAAAATTACTGTTGTTTTGTTTTTGACGCTGGCCCTCGCGCTGGTCTTCAGCGGATGCAAGAAAGAAGAAGAGCCGAAAGAACCCGTCTTCGTCATGGATTCGACGGAGACCGAGATCCGGATCACCGCGAATGGCGCCTCGAAAGGTACCGGCGGCGTCGGTTTCCTGACGTTCGAGGAAGGCCAGTATCTCTATTACGCCACCAGCGGCGACGACGGTTCCCAGATGCTGCACGTGATGGTCTTCGAGGCCGACCCGGACGCGGACCCCGCCGATTTCCCGGTACCCGACGTCGACGACGAAAACTGGATCATGGACTTTACCGTAGCGAATAACACAAGCAGCGGCGTCGCCATGAACGCCGGCTATTACGCGTTTCTGATCGAGGCGGACAGCGAGCCGTACAGCGGCACCGCGACGTTCTCCGCCGTCGATGATTTTTAGGAGGGACCCATGAGCGACTTTAAGCGAGCAAGCGAAATTCTGTACGCAGGCGAACACGTCAAGGGCATGGACCTGAAGAAGCCCGAGACCCTGCCCATCTTCGAGACCACGGCGTTCACGATGAACAGCCTGTCCGAGCTGGCGGAAGTGACCGCCGAGAAGGGCTGGACCTACAGCCGCACCCGCAACCCGAACCGGGCGGCGCTGGCCGAGGCCATCAGCTACCTGGAAGGCGGTGAAGCGAGCCTGATCTTCGCGTCCGGCATGGGCGCGATCACCGTTCCCATGATCACGCTGCTGCAGCCCGGCGACCGGGTGCTCTGCAACGCGAACATCTACGGCGAGACGTTCTCCACGCTTCGCGATATCTTAAGCAAGATGGGCGTCGAGACCGACTTCGTCGACTATCTGGACATGGATGCGGTGCGCGCAGCCATCCGGCCCGAGACGAAGATGATCTACAGCGAAGTCGTCAGCAACCCGACGGTCAAGATCGCGGATATCCCCGCGCTGGCCGAGCTCGCTCACAAAAACGGCGCGTGGCTGATGGTGGATAACACGTTCACGTCGCCCTTCGCGATCCGTCCCATGGACTTCGGCGCCGACATCGTCATCAACTCCCTTACGAAATTCCTGAACGGCCACGCGGACGCCATGGGCGGCTCCATGACCACGACGGCCGAGCTGGTCGACAGGATCCGTCCGTATTCCATGCTGATCGGCACGCCCGGCGACGCCTTCAGTTCCTGGCTCATCTTACGGGGCCTGCGTACGGCGGAACTGCGCATCCCGCGGCAGATCAAGACGGCGGAAAAGCTGGCGGCGTTCTTCGCGGCTGACCCGCGCATCTCCGCGGTCAACCATCCGTCCCTGGCGACCGGCGCGCAGAAGGAACTGGCGGACAAGCTGTTCGGCGAGAACGGCTCCACGCCCATGATGAGCTTCGTTCTGCCCGAGGACATCGAAAAGATCGACGCGTTCATGAAGGCGCTGCGGTTTACGCGCTACGCCCCGACGCTGGGCGGCCTGCGCACGACCATGAGCCACCCGGTGACGTCGTCCCACTTCTCCATGCCCGACGCGGAACGGCGCAGGATCGGCATCACGCCCGGCATGATCCGCCTGTCCGTCGGCCTGGAAGACCCGGACGACCTGATCGCCGACTTCAGCAACGCGCTGAAGGTGTTCGGATAAAGAAAAAGAAAAGATCCCGGAGCAGCCGCTCCGGGATCTTTTTTACCTTGCTTCGTCAGATTAAATGTCTTTTTCCAGCTCCCTCATGTGCCGGATCGCCTTTTCCGCGTAAAGGGAGGGCTGGGCGATGTATTTCGTCACCAGTTCCAGGGTGATCCATCCGTCATATCCGCGGGTTTTCAGCGTGCGCAGCATGTCTTGCAGCGGCGCGCAGCCTTCCCCGGGCACGACGTGGTCCTCCGAGACGCCGTCGCTGTCCGTCATGTGGACGTGGGCAAGTTTGGGTCCCAGCAGGTCGAAATAGGTGTCCAGCGTCTCGTCCGCGATCCCCTGGCGTTTCTGCACGAAGGGGACGACGGTGTCGCACATGCCCGCGACGGCAGGACTGCCGGCTTCCTGCAGCGCTTCTGCCAGCTGCCGCGCGGTGTTGATCGTGTTGGATTCCCGCCAGCTGAGCGGTTCGACGATCAGCAGATTCTTTTTCTTCCGGGCGTATTCTCCCAGCACGGTCAGGCTCTCCCGGACGCGCTCCCGGATCTGCGCAGGAGACGCCATATCCCCCGCATGCCCCAAAGCGATCAGGGTAAATCCGGCGTCCAGCGCGGCGGAAGCGTCGATCGCCCGCTCGATATAGGCGACGCTGTCCTCCCACATATCCCGTTCTCCTGTCATCAGGTTGAAGGGATAACTGTTGACCTTCGGCGTGAATCCGATCACCGGAATCCCGTACCGGTCTGAAAGCCTGCGGATCGCCGCAATCCGCTCCGGGTTCAGATCGTACGCGTAGGCGTGGGGCCGGCAGCCCCAGATCTCGATCCCGTCGTATCCGAACTCTTTCGCATCGGAAAAGGCCAGCTCCAGCGTGCGCCGCTGGTAACCGCAGGTAAAAGACGCAAACTTCATTTTTCTTCTAATAATCCCACTGCCTGTAGTAACGGCGGATCTGCAGCGGATGGCAATTGATGCGTTCCATATGGGCGTCGATGCGCGTCGTGACCGTGCGCAGGACGATGTGACAGATGCTGCCGCGGAATTCCGGGCTGATGCCGGTCAGCGGATAATCCTTCGTGTCGATGCAGGTATAGTTGGCGCAGACCTGGGGCAGGAAGCGCTTGACCCGCTCCGCCAACGGTCTCTGGGAATCCTCGCCCAGGAACAGGGTCACCGGCGTATCCCGGTCTATGATCTCCAGCGTGCCGTGGAAAAATTCGCCGGCGTGGATGGATTTCGACCGTCTCCAGTGCTGCTCTTCCCAGAAGCACATGGCGTAGGAATAGGTGTGGCCGTACTGGATGCCGCAGCCGATGAAATAGTGCATCGGATCGTCGTGGTGCTTTTCCGCAAATTCCCGGCCGAAATCGTCGGCCAGTTTTTCCGTCTCGATCAGCGCGTCCGCCAGATGCGCGTCCATCTCCGCGTAGCAGCGGTCGTAATCGTCGAACTCCCCGTTATCGTACAGGAAACGGTCTGCCACGATCAGGAACTTCAGCTGTTCGTTCGCTGGATACTGGATCCAATAGTCGCACAGTTCCGCGAGCGGCGTTCCCGCCGTATCCACGAAGCCGAAGATCGTCGCGCCGGCTTCCTTCGCCCTGCGCACGGATTCCACAACTTCCACAGTCGTCCCCGTGACAGAGGAGAAGATGATAACGCTTCCCTCGCCCACGCAGCGGTCCCCCGTCGTGTTGTATTCCGAGGAGAGAAGGTCGTTGACCCAGAGAGAAGAGCGCTCCTTCATGTGCGTCTTCGCCTGCATCGAGGATGCCCAGGTGCCGCCGATGCCGAGAAAATAGAGGTTCCGGAATCCCTTCCGGGAGATCTCGTCCACGACCTCTTCGATGCGGGGCCGCAGGGCCAGTGCGTCCTGAATGCTGCTGCGCTGTTGTTCTTCGTTGAATTTGAGCATAGTCTTACCTGTCTTTCAATTCTTGTATATTTAGGTGAAATAGATCTCTGCCGACGTCCAGCAGGGGATCTTCGTCGCAGGTCCTTTCCGTGACGTAATCCGCCGCTTCCTTCAGCTCCGGCGCGGCGTCCGCGACGGCGACGCCTACGCCTGCGTTCACGACCATCTCCATGTCGTTCAGCCAGTTGCCCATGGTCACGATGTCTTCCCGCGCAATGCCCAGGTGCTCCGCCAGCCGGCAGATGCCGTTCCACTTGCTCACCCCTCTGGGGATCACGTCGTAGCAGCCCGGCTCGGAATTGAAATAGTCCAAAGGCAGATCGTGGCTGCGGATATACGCCAGGATCGCGTCGCTGTCCCGGGCGGTCATGAAGCCCTCGATGCGGTCCAGGTCGAAGTCGTCCGCGGACGTGTACAGGATGGGCTGCACGCCGGTGCGGCCAACGTATTCCGCCACTCCCTCCGTCATGATGTTCAGGCAGAACCCTTCCGCAATGATCACGTAGAGCTGCCAGCCGTTTTCGTTGCAGGCGTCGATGAGCTGCCGCGTCGTCTGCGGGTCCACGTATTGCTCGAAGATGCGCTCCTTCGAGGGTTCGTGCTCGACGATGCTCCCGGTGTTCATGACGACGTAATCCGCGTGGTCGTAGAGATACAGGAAATTCACCATATCGTATTCCCTGCGGCCGGTCGCGTAGCTTACGACGTGGCCTGCTTTGCGCAGCGCGGCCAGCACGCGCATGCTCGCTTCATGCAGCTGTCCGGAGGAATCCAGGATGGTCCCGTCCAGGTCCATGGCGAGCAGTTTTCTGTTTCCCATAGAACGATCCTCCGCCATCACAGGGCCGTCCGGTATTCCCGGACGACTTCCATGAACGTCGCGACCCGCGCCTGATCCACGTGGGCGCGGAAATCGCCGTTCTCCTTGAATGTCGTTCCCACGACGGCGGCGTCCGCGCTCTGCAGCTTGGCCTTGATGGTATCGATCCTGCAGCCGGTGTTGCAGACGACGGCGACGTCGGATTTGACCGCCTCGCGCACGCTGGCCATCAACTGGGCGTTCACGTCTTCTCCCGCGGCGTTTGCGGAGATGCAGAATGCGTCTGCGCCGGCCTTGAAGCTCAGGGACTTCGCGATGTCGGGCAGCGCGCGGGTGTCCAGATTGCGATCCGATTCGGGGTTCAGGAAATAGAACATCCTCAGGTCGTCCAGGCCCAGCGCGGCCTTTCTTCTCAGCAGTTTCGAGAAGTCGTTGTTGTACCAGCCGCCGTCGCCGACGTAGACGCCGCAGAACGTACCGCGGACGAAATCCGCGTCCACGGCTGCCGCCAGCTCGATGCAGGCCAGCCCGTCGGAGATCGCGTCGACGCCGAAGGGCACGCGGATCTCGCTGCGGATCTCTCCGATGACCCGCGCCATCGCTGCCGGGGTCACGTAATCCATCGTCCGCTGATAGGGAAGGCTGAATTCATTCGAGATCAGAACGCCGTCGACACCGCCGTCCTGCAGCGCGTGCAGATCCCTGCGGGCGTGCTCGACGACCTGCGCCATGGAAGAGTCCCGGCGATAGGCCGGATCCCCCGGCAGGGCGTCCAGGTGAAGCATGGCGATGATGGGCTTTTGCGTGTGGAACATCTCGTTGATCCAGGGCATAACGATACCTCCAGTCTCATTTTTTTATAGTATACTATAGACAGGATTTTCGCTGTCAATGGAAAAATCCTTTCACATCAGGTAAGATTCTGCACAGTTGAAAGGCGCTGTTCCCGTGAACGGAAGATATCAGGAAAAACTGCAGAAACAGTTTCTGAAAAGCACGATGCTGCCCATCCTCATCTGCTTTGCGCTTTTTGCCGTCGTGCTGCTCGCGTACAGCGAAGGGTTCGCCCGGTATAACCTGAAGACGAGCGCGGAAACAGCAAAGGCAAAGGCGGACGAGATCTATGCCTGCTTTTCCGGATATTTGTCCGATGAAAACGCGCAGGAGGATATGCTGTCGTTTTACGACGGAACGATCAGCGACCGGCTCATGACCTCTTCGTTCCGCCTGCAATGCCTGGATGCGCCGGTCCGGGCGGAGCTTCTGCTGATGGACGCGTCCGGACGGCAGGTCTATTACAGCGGCAGAAGCGACCTGACGGTCCTGCATCCCGATTATTACCGGGAACTGCTGTTCAGTCTCCGGCCGGAAGATCATTCCATCCTCAGCCGTTTTTACTCTTTTCTGGGCAACGCGAACTGGATCCTGAACGCCGTGGTGTTCGACGATGCGGGGAATGCCGCAGGCCAGGCCTTTATCCTCCTGGACGAAGGCGAGCTGGAACTGGCATTCCGCCAGATGGGCTACGAGGTGGTCCTCGCGGACCGGAGCGGCCTGGCCGCCATGGCGACCAACCCGTCTCTCCTGGATGGCCGTCACCGTTTTTCGCTGGAGGAAGACGGCTCTTTCGCGGCAGAGGGGTCGTCGTATCTGATCCGGACGGAACCGCTGCGGCAGATGTCCGCTGACGTTTCCGTGCTCGTAAAGCGCAGCAACTGGAAAGGCTATCTCGTTCCGTATTTTGCGGCGCTGCTCGTCATGCTGGGCATCATCGCTTTCCAGTCGAACCGTTTCGGGAAAGAGCTGGCGCTGGACAGCGCGAAGTCGCTGGAGAAGCTGTACGCGGAACTTTCCTCTGTGCGGGAGGATACCGATCAGCGCCTGTCCGTGGATTCGGACGACGAATTCAGCGATATCGCCGGCAGCATCAACCGCATGCTGGACCGGGTGCAGGAGCTTAACCAGAAGAGCCTCGCTCTGGAGCGCAGCCGCAACGACCTCGCGAAGGCGCAGATCAAAGCCCAGTTCCATCCGCATTTCATTTACAATACGCTGGAGAGCATCCGCTTTGCCATCCTGATGAACGACAACGAAAAGGCGAGCGATATGCTGCTGAAACTCACGAGCCTGCTGCGGTACTCCGTGGAGCACAACGACTACATCACGTTGGAAGAAGACATGGAACATATCCGGGAGTATCTGGATATTATGCACTTCCGCTACGGCAACCGCTTTTCCTATCAGTTCGATATCGCGGACGACACGCAGCCGTACCTCCTCCCGCCCCTGTTCGTGCAGCCCTTGCTGGAAAACAGCCTGAAATACGGCTTCGCGGACCGGGACAGCCTGGAACTGTCGGTCAGGACGTGGCTGGAAGGGGACGCGCTGCACATCCGGATCCGGGACGACGGCGTCGGCATGAAAGAAGAGGAACTGGCGCTGCAGCGGCGGCTGCTGGAGGAAGGGCAGTTCGCGGAGGGTCATTTCGGCATCGGCCTTGTCGCCCGCAACCTGAAGCTGCAGTATGGAGAAGACAGTTCCGTAAAACTGGACAGCGAGTACGGCAAGGGGCTTACCGTGGAACTGACCCTGAAGAAGAAGGTGGATCGCGATGGGATATAAAATGCTGATCATCGAAGACGAGGTCATGATCCGGAAAGGACTGGCTTGCTTCGCGGACTGGAAAGCGCATGGCATCACCGAGGTCCGGGAGGCGGGGAACGGCGCGGAAGGGCTGGAGATGATACGGTCTTTCCGGCCGGATATCGTGATCACGGACATCTGCATGCCGATCCGTTCCGGGCTCGAGATCATAGAAGAAACGATGGTGGAATATAAATACGTTCCCATCATCATCAGCGGTTATTCGGATTTCGAGTATGCCCAGAAGGCGATCGAATACGGGGTTACGGCCTATCTGCTGAAGCCTGTCGATACCGGCAAGCTGCTCGAGGCGGTGGAAAAAGCAAAGCAGGAGCTGCATAAGCAAAACCTGCTGGAGGATTACCAGACGTCCTGCCGGGAGTTCATCAACAACGAGTTGATCTCCGGCGAGAAAGAGCGCCAGTTCGGCCCCATCGTCAGCCAGATGCTGGACTATATCCACGAGCATTACGCGGAGAAGATCACGCTGGGCATTATCGCGAAGAATCTGCATTACAGCGAGAATTTCATCCTGCGGCGGTTCAAAGACGAGGTGAAAGCCAATTTTTCGGAGTACCTGTCGCTTTACCGGATCAGCCAGGCGATGGAGATGATGCGCAGCACGGATCATACGCTTTCAGAGATCGCCCTGCTGTGCGGTTTTTCGGAGTATAAATACTTCCGCGTCGTCTTTACCCGTTATGTGGGCTGCACGCCGAAGGATTTCCAGCGGCTGGTGAAAGAGGATAGATTTTTCGCCAAAAAGCAATAAAATTCCCTACGGCTTGTTTTCTGCTTTTTCTATAATTATTTTAACAAACTGACTCCGGACGACTCCGGAAAATGGTCATTGATTAAGGAGGAAACAACTATGAAGCGCATTCTGGCGATCCTGCTGGCCATGATGATGGTGTTCTCTCTGGCTGCCTGCACGAGCAGCAATGAACCCAGCGAAGAGCCCGCAGCTGAACCCGAAACCACCGAAGAAGAAGCAAAGCTGGTCGTTTACACCGCAGCTTCTGACGAACAGCTGGATGTCATCATCCCCCTGTACGAGGAAAAGTACGGCGTAGAAGTCGAAGTCATCTCCGCCGGTACCGGCGAAATGCTCGCCCGTGCCGATTCCGAGAAGGCTGACCCCTACGGCGACCTGTTCCTGGGCGGCGGCGAATCCAACTTCAACGCCTATTCCCACCTGTTCCAGCCGTACGTGAGCTCCGAGGATGCCAACCTGATCCCCGAGTTCCGCAACAACACCGGTTGGATCTCCTATTACTATCTGGACTGCCCGACCCTGCTCTATAACAACGATCTGATCGGCGATATCGAGATCAAGGGTTACGAGGATCTGCTCCAGCCCGAACTGAAGGGCAAGATCGCGATGCCGGATCCCACCGCATCCTCCAGCGCCATCATGCACGTTCAGACCATCCTGACCGACTTCGGCGGCCTGGACGTCAACAACGAACAGGGCTGGGACTTCATGACCAAGCTGTATGAGAACATGGACGGCAAGATGGCCTCCGGTTCCTCCGCTGCTTACAAGTCCGTCGTCGACGGTGAGAACACGGTTGCTCTGACCTACGAAGAAGCTTCCGTACGCCTTGTCAGCCAGGGCGCGAACGTCACCATCGTCTACATGGAAGAAGGCACCGTCTTTACCCCGACCACGCTGGGCATCTTCAAGGACTGCAAGCACCTCGAGAACGCGAAGAAGTTCGTCGACCTGTGCCTGAGCCAGGAAGTCCAGAACATCCTGTGCAAGGATCTCTGCCTGCGTCCCGTCCGCGATGACGTCGACTATCCCGACTACTTCGCTTCCGTTTCCGACGTTTACACCGTTGAACTGGATCAGGATTACATCAACGAACACAATCCTGAACTGATCGAACGCTGCAAGGACATCCAGACCACGATCGGATTCTAGTCTGAATTATCCGGATCTTTACGATCTGAACGAATTGACTTTGGCTGCATATCTCATGCAGCCAAAGTCATCTATTACAAAGGTTTTTATTGCCGCAGGGATTATTATGAGCACGATTACCATCAAGAACGCACTGAAGAAGTATGGCGACACCACGGTCATCGAAGGGTTGAACCTGGAGATCAAAGACGGCGAACTGTTTACGCTGCTGGGGCCCTCCGGCTGCGGAAAAACGACGCTGCTGCGCATGATCGCCGGCTTCAATACGATCGAAGGCGGAGATTTCTATTTCAATGACGAGCGGATCAACGACAAGGACCCCGCGAAGCGGAATATCGGCATGGTGTTCCAGAATTACGCGGTCTTTCCCCATCTGACCGTGCGCAAGAACGTCGCGTTCGGCCTGAACAACCGCAAGCTGGATAAGAAAACAGTCGCGGAAGAGACGGACCGCTTCCTCAAGATGATGAAGATCGACGAATACGCCGAACGCCTGCCCCAGAACCTTTCCGGCGGCCAGCAGCAGCGCGTGGCTCTGGCGAGAGCTCTCGCGGTCAAGCCCGACGTCCTGCTGATGGACGAACCGCTTTCCAACCTGGACGCCAAGCTCCGTCTGGAGATGCGCCAGGCCATCCGCAACATCCAGCGCGAACTGGGCATCACCACGGTCTACGTCACCCACGACCAGGAAGAGGCCATGAGCATCTCCGACACGATCGCAGTCATGGACCACGGCGTGATCCAGCATATCGGCGCGCCCAAAGAGATCTACCAGAGGCCCGCGAACCTGTTCGTCTCCAACTTCATCGGCCGCAGCAACACGCTGCCCGGACGCATGGAGCAGGGCACGCTGCTTCTGGAAGGAAGCCGCTTCCGCCATGAATTCTGGGCGGACATTCCGGACGGCGACGTGAAGGTCGCCGTGCGTCCGGAGGAGTTCCTCATCTCCGCGGAGAATCAGGAGGGCATCCACGGCGTCGTCACCGATACGATCTACCTGGGCATGGATACGCACTACATGGTCAAACTCGACAACGGCGAGGAAGTCCTGGTCATCCAGGAGTCCACGCTGGCGGACAACTACCGGATGGGCGAATCCGTCTGGCTGACCCTCAACGAACGGAAGATCAACATCTTTACGGTCGACGGCGACAGGAACTATCTGAGAGCGTAAGGAGAGGTCCCATGACGAAGAAAAAATTCAAAATGGACATATGGTTCGCCATAACCATAGGCCTGCTGCTCCTGTATCTGGTCTTTCTGATCTTCCCCATGGGGAATCTGTTCCGCATGGCGTTCTACGACGGCGAGAACTTTACGCTGAAGTATTTCCAGACGTTCTTCACGAAGAAATACTACACGATGACCATCGCGAACAGTTTTAAGGTCTCCACGGCGGCCACCATCGTCTCGCTCATCGTCGGCGTCACGATGGGGTACCTCTACTCCGTCTACGAGATCAAGCTGGCGAAGACCGTCCGCATGTGCGTCGTCCTGGCGACCATGTCCGCGCCCTTCGTCGGCGCCTACGCATGGATCCTGCTGATGGGCCGCAACGGCGCGTTCACGGTCTTTCTGCAGAAGCTGTTCCCCTCCATCCAGATCCCCAGCATCTACGGATTCGGAGGCATCCTGCTGGTCTTTACGACGCAGCTGTTCCCGCTGGTATTCCTGTATATCACCGGCGCCATGAGCAAGATGGACAACTCCCTGATGGAGGCTTCCGTAAACATGGGCTGCAGCGGCATCAACCGCTTTTTCAAGGTCATCGTTCCGCTGATCATGCCCAGCATCCTGGCTTCCGGCCTTCTGGTGTTCATCCGCGCGCTGTCCGATTTCGGCACGCCGCTGCTGCTGGGCGAGGGCTACCGGACCTTCCCGGTGACCCTGTATAACGAGTTCGTCGGCGAGGTGTCGCAGAATAAGGGCTTCGCCTCCGCCATCGGCATCGTCGCGATCGCGATCACCTGCGCGATCTACATCGTCCAGAACATCGCCACGGTCAAGACGTCGTTCGCCATGAGCGCGCTCAACCCCGTGCCCAAGAAGAAGCCGAAAGGTCTCGCGTCCTTCCTGGTCCACTTCTACATCTACCTGGTGACAGGCATCTCGATCCTGCCCCAGGTCTACGTGGCCTACTGCTCGTTCCGGAACACCAGCGGCATGCTCTACGTCGACGGCTATTCGCTGCAGAGCTACCGCGAGATGTTCGGCAAGCTGAACCGCAGCGTGATCAACACCATCAAGATCCCCGTGGTCTCCCTGGTGTTCATCCTGCTGTTCGCGGTGCTGATCGCCTACATCTCCGTACGCCGCCGCAACGTGCTCACGAGCTCCGTCGACATGATCTCCATGATCCCGTACATCATCCCCGGCACCGTTGTCGGTATCGCCATGGTCACGAGCTTCAACAGGCCGCCCATGGTGCTGACCGCCACGATGACGATCATGGTCATCTCGCTGGTCATCCGCCGTCTGCCCTACACGATACGTTCGTCCGTCGCCACGCTGCAGCAGATCCCGATCTCGATCGAAGAGGCGGCGATCTCGCTGGGCGCCAGCAAGATGAAGACCTTCGCGAAGATCACGGTGCCCATGATGTCTTCCGGCATCATCGCCGGCGCCATCCTGTCCTGGGTCACGCTGGTGACCGAGCTGTCCACCGCCATCTTCCTGTACACGGCGAAGACGCAGACCCTGACGGTCGCGATCTACACGCAGATCGTCCGCGGCCATTACGGCGTGGCTTCGGCCATGGCGACCCTGCTGACCGCCATCACGATCGTGTCCATGGTGCTGTTCAACGTTGTAAACCCCGACGGCGACATCACGCTGTAATAAAGAATTCCCGGCATGCAAAAAGAGCCCCGCGAAAGCGAAAGCGGAGCTCTTTTTTATACTTAGAACTGCACGCGCTCCAGCACGTCCCGGAATGGCGCGATCCAGGCGCCTTTCCTCAGCGCGTACTGAATGAATTCCTCCAGCATCGCGTTCATATGGGGCCGGCCGGAGACCTCAGGATCGCGACCAGGAATCGTATGCCGGTCTTTCTCATCTGTTTTTCCTCCGCCTCCTATTATACGGCATCTTCGCTGCGATGGACAGTCGGGGATGGTTCATCTTGACACCTCCTTCAGGGCACATTAAAGTTTAAATAGAAATGTGCCTGCCCCATACCGACCTGTTTTGCATTGCCAGAGGTAACATCATGAAGATCAAGAAAGAGATCCCCGTAAAGGTCGCCGTCGTGCAGATGGAGCCTGTCGTGGGGGAAACGGAGAAAAACCTGGCGAACTGCCTCGCCAAGGTGACCGAGGCCGCGGACAACGGCGCGCAGCTGATCGTGCTGCCCGAGCTCTGCGTCAGCGGATACGTGTTCGCGAACCGCGAAGAGGCGTTCGCGCTGTCCGAGCCCATCCCGGGCGGACCGAGCTGCCAGGCGTTCGAAACGCTGGCGCGGGAGCGGAAGATCTATCTCTACGCCGGCCTGAATGAGAACTGCGGCGACCGCCTGTACAACACCGCCGTGCTGTTCGGCCCGGATGGCATCGTCGGCAAATACCGCAAGCTGCAGATCTGGGACGACGAATACCTGTGGTTCGAGCCCGGCGATCTGGGGCTGCCCGTCTTCCATACGCCCATCGGCCGCATCGGCATGCTGGTCTGCAACGACTGCTGGTATCAGGAGCTGTACCGCATCCTGGCGATGCAGGGCGCGGACATCATCATCGCGGGCGTGGACGGTCCGGCAAGGCCCCACGCGCCTTTCGACATGAACACCTTCGTGGTCTTCCACGCCATGGCTGCCGCCAACTGCAGCAACGTCTACGTGGCCGTCGCCGTGCGCACTGGTATCGAGCGGAACGAGGAGTTCGCGGGCCGCAGCGTCATCGTGGACAACGCCGGCGCCATCATCGCGGGACCCGCCGGCAAGACCGGCGAGGAGATTCTGTACGCCGACTGCGATTTTGCGCGCGTGCGCCGGCACCAGGGCAATCTGTACAATTCCGTGGTCACCGACCGGCGCGTGGACGTCTACGACCGCCTGCTGGGCTACGACCCGTCGAAATACCCGCAGCAATAATGCGCTATCCGAACATCACTTCCGCCGTCTTCGTGGACCGGCCGAACCGCTTCGTGGCCCATGTAAAGACCGGCGGGGAACTGTATACCGTACACGTAAAAAACACCGGCCGCTGCCGGGAACTTCTGCTGCCCGGGGCGGAGGTGTTTTTGTGCGCCTCGGATAACCCGCAGCGCAAGACGAAATACGACCTGGTCTCTGTGCGGCGCAGCGACGGCCGCATCGTGAACATCGACAGTCAGGCGCCCAACGCCGTCGTGACGGAGTGGCTGCAGGGCCTGCAGGAGGCGGGGAACGAACTGCCTTTCGGGCGGCTCCGCCGCATCACAGCCGAGTATACCTGGGGCAGTTCGCGGTTCGACTTTTATCTGGAATGTGGTTCGGAAGAGGGCAGAATGGAGAAATGGCTGCTGGAGGTCAAGGGCTGCACGCTGCAGATCGGCGAGTACGGCTATTTCCCGGATGCGCCCACGGAGCGGGGCGTCAAGCATCTGCAGGAACTTGCGAGGGCCGCTCAGGAAGGCTGGCATGCGGCCATAGCCTTCGTCATCCCCATGGAAGGCGTCTTCGAAGTCCGTCCGAACATGGCCACGCACCCGCAATTCGGCGAAGCCCTGGATGCCGCCCGCGCGGCCGGCGTGCAGGTGCTGCATCTGTCCTGCAGGGTCACCCCGGACAGCCTGGAGATAAAACAGCACACGGGGACAGGTACAATGTGACAATGTCACATTGTACCTGTCCCCGTGTGTACTTTTTGCTATTCCTTCAGTTCGCCGTAGGTGAAGAAGCCCAGGCCGACCCAGATGATCGCGAAGGCCGCGAACTGCACCAGTTCGAAGGGCTCGTGGAACACAAAGATACTTAAGAACAACGTGATCGTCGGCGAAAGATAGCCGATCAGGCCGGTCGCAAACAGACCGGCTTTATTTGCGCTTTCTCCGAACAGGATCAGCGGGGTGGCTGTGCAGATGCCGGCCAGCGCCAGCAGAGCGATCTGCCAGGGCGAAACGGCCATCGCAAACGCGCCCCGGCCGGTAGCTTCCAGCCAGAGGATCACGATCAGGGCGAAGGGCGACAGCAGCACTGTCTCGTAGAAGAAGGACAGCAGCGCCGGCTGGTTCAGCCCTTTTTTCATGGCGCCGTACAGGGAGAACGACAGGGCGAGACCCAGCGAGATCAGGGGCAGGGAGCGGTAGTAGAGCACGATCACGGCCACGCCGGCCGCCGCGATCGCGAACGCCCAGGCATTCCACCTGTTCAGTTTGTCGTGGAAGACCAGCACGCCGAACAGGCAGACGACCACCGGTTCGATGTAGTAGCCGATAGACGTCTCGATGGCGTGATCCGCGTTCACCGCCCAGATGTACAGCGACCAGTTGAGCGTGATCAGCACGCCCGCCGCCAGAAGCTTCAGGAACAGCCGGCGGTCCTTCAGCGGCGCCGTCAGCTCCTCGCGGGTATACTTTCTGCGGGCGAGGAACCAGCACACGACGGCCGACAGGACGATGCGGTAGAAGATCAGCACAGAGGATTCGATCGGGCGCAGGGCATGCCAATACAGGGGCAGAAAGCCCCAGATGACGTTGCTTATGACCGCTGCCAGAATGCCTTGCCTTCTCTCGCTCATGCGCGCTCCTTTCCCGACCATTATAGCACACGCAAAATTTTTTTGACCCTCCGCGCAACCGCCCCGCGCGGTTTGCTGTCTTACAGAGTGAGAACACAAAAACGCAAACGAACGGTCCGCAGGGCGGACCCAATGGAGGAAAAAGAAATGAAAAACGTTATGAAGAGACTATTCGCAGGTACCCTCGCTTTGATGATGCTGTTCGCCATGACCGGCTGCAAGGCCAACGCGCAGTCGCTCGTGGTGGAAAAGCCCGCAGAAACAGAGGTCGAAGAGGCCGCAGCAGAAACGCTCGGCGGCTGGACCGCCGCCGAAGACACTGCGCTGACGGACGATCAGCGCAGCCTGTTCGAAAAGGCGCTGGAGGGCCTGGTGGGGGTCGGCTACGAACCCGTCGCATACCTGGGCAGCCAGGTCGTGGCCGGGCTGAATCACTGCTTCCTGTGCAAGGCGACAGTCGTCTATCCCGGCGCCGAGCCGACCTACAAACTGGTGTATATTTATGAAGATCTCGACGGAAACGCCAGCCTGACGGACGTCGTCGACCTGAATATTGCGCTGTAAACAAAAACGCTGAACCATACAACGACTCATACACGAAGGCTGGCCGCTCCACAGGGGGCGGCCGGCCTTTACTGTCCTTTCTATCGGACACTCCGGGTCCTATACTGTATGCTGCCCCGGAACCTTGAAAACAGAATCGTAAACCATCGCTTTTACCGAAAGGAGTCTGCATGAAAGAAAACGACGTTTATTTTCTCGACTGCGAAACCAAAGACAAAAATCTCAGAATGACCACCTTCTCCGCCCGCCTGGACGACCTGATCGCCGACTTCGCCGGCTGGCTGAAGGGCAACGGGATCACGGCGGCGGACGTCGGTCAGCCGAAGCTGTACCGGGTCAGCGACATGGCGTGCTTCGCCGTCCTCTGCCTCGAAGACGGGCAGGTGATCCTGCAGCCCCGCCGCGCGTACGGCGGCCCGTTCGCCAAGCTGATCAACACCGCGGTCTTCGAAGCGAAGATGCGCTGGCACGACCTGCAGTACGCGATCCAGGGCAGGCGCATTCAGTACACGGAGGAACACGTCGGAGACGATCTGCCGCCGGCCGAAGACGACGACACGCCGGAAGACGATCCGCCTAGACCGTAATCTGCAATACCCGCCGCTTAAAATCGAACACGAGGCGCTTGTCCGTCAGCGCACCACCCCGGCGGATGTCTGAGGGCAGTATATCATAAATGGTAAAATATGGTAATTATTAGTTTTATGGCTTTGACACACCATCTGATATACTATCGCTGTGAGGTGATTCTATGTACGACCTGTCCCGCTTCCTGGAAGCTCAGAATAATTCCTATGACACAGCGCTCCGCGAGATCCGGGCGGGGCGGAAACGCTCGCACTGGATGTGGTACATCTTCCCGCAGATCCGGGGGCTGGGCTACAGCGCGATGGCCCAACATTACGCCATCCGGGACTTGGGCGAAGCCCGCGAATACCTGCGGCACCCGCTGCTGGGCCCGCGCCTGATCGAGATCTCCGAAGCGCTGCTCGCGCTGGACCAGTCCGACCCGAGGCGGGTGATGGGGTCTCCGGACGACCTGAAACTGCGCTCCTGCATGACCCTGTTCCAATGCGCCGCGCCGGATCAGCCCGTGTTCGGCAAGGTCCTGGACAAGTTCTACGGCGGCAGGCCGGACGAAAGGACTTTGGAGATCCTGAACCGCGGCCGATAAGCATCTGGCGACTGATTCCATCGACAAAAACGTGGAATTTGAAAACTGCATCGCAAAAGTGCAAAATGGACTGTATTGCGATACAGTTGACCGGTATTATATGTGATAGAGCGTGCAAAAGGGTTGTTTTTTCTATTCCCAGGCAACGATAATCCTCAAAGAACGGATCAAACTTGCGCATTATGTGCTCTCTAAAGCCCATTCATATCAAAAAATGTATCGCAAATGAGGCAAAAACCTTAAGGTGCGATACATTTTTATAATCCCGCCTTTTTTGCGGTTCGCAGAAGCGGCCTGGTCAGTTCACAAAACCGCGGCGGAGCAAAACTATCCGCAGGACTCCGTATTCGTCAAACTTGCGGATATCGTTGAACTCATTTTTCGCTGAAACATATTAAGGTCAGCTGTTTCCATGATCAGTAATCTAACGAAACACATCATAATTATCCGCAATCCCTAACAATACGGGTACTTGCGGATATTCTTTTTCCGCAGATTGGCCAACCCTCGCTGAAAAATATCCGCAATTCTCAGCGAAACTCAACTTTGCGTATAAAAACGCTCCGCCGCGGCTTCCGCAGGCAGCGAGACCTTGCGTTGGGGCCATTCGAAAGACGAAGCAAGGGCAATCTTGAACAGAAGGAAAAATGCCTTTAAATAGCAGCGGCTTTTTGCCATAATTAGAAAAATGCCTTTATTCCGGACAAAGAATAAAGGCATTTTTCTTCAGAAAGAGTAAATAGCTTTATAAATCAAAGGCATTCTCCGTTCTTTCGGATAAATGCCTTTGTCGGCAGCAGGGTCACTCCGGCTTTCCTCGAGATTTCGGATAAATGCCCTTAGCAGCAGGGCAGCTCCCGGTAACACCTTTGTTCCGGGTCACACTGCGGCGCTACACGCTCTGCAAGAACTCGACCAGCACGTGATAGAAATCCTCGGCGCTCTGAATGCTGACCCACTCCTCGTCGGTGCCTATGCCGCCGCCGATAAGGCCGAATTCCACGCCCTTCATACCTCTCTCGGTGTAGAAGCGGGCGTCGGACGTGCCGTAGGCGCCATAGCAGACGGAATCCTTGTCGGTCACTTTCTTCACGGCCGCCTTGATCTTCTGCAGATAGTAATCGTCATCGTCCACCAGGAGCATGGACCCGTTGCAATAGACCTCCAGGTCGAAATCCTCTGGAATGATGGCCTTCACCCTGTCGAAAATGGTGTCCGCGTCATCCTCGGTAAAGCGGATGTCCAGCATGCAGGACGCGACGTCGGGCACCTTATTGTAAGCCTTGTTCGGCACCTCGATGTTGGCCAGATTGACGCTGCTTTTCCATTCCTGCGTTTCGGGGTTGGGCACGAGTTCGTTCACTTTCCCGATAAAATCGATGATCTTCTCGACCGCGTTCTCGCCCCGCCAGGGGTAGGCGCCGTGCGCCGTCGTTCCGTGTGCAGTCACCTTGAATTCCAGGATCCCCCGGGACTTGCTGACGATGTCGAACAGGGTGGTCTCGCCGGCGATGACAAAGTCCGCTTTGACCCCTTCTTCGACCTGATAGCCGGTACCGTTAAAGCCCATGATCTCTTCGTCCGTCACGATCTGCAGACCCAGGGGATACGGCACCTTGTCCGCCATGTCCCGGAAGACCTCCAGCATGACGCAGTCGTTGGTCTTCATGTCCATGGACCCGACGCCGTACATTCTGTCTCCTTCGACACGGGCTTCGTACTGCCAGTCCTTGCCCGGAATCACGTCCAGGTGGCCGTTCAGGATGATCTTGAACTTCTCCGGGCGGACGTCTCCCCGGTACGCGAGGATGCTGGTGGCTCCGCTGCGCTCGAAGCACTCCACAGTGAAGTCCTTGAGCTGGCCTTTGACATAATCCAGCGCCCGGTTCAGTTCCGGCCGGTTGTCCGGGTCCGTGCGCATGGCGATGAGCGCTTTCGCGTTGGGAATGATGTTGCTGATCGGCATGGGATGCCTCCTTTCTCGGCTGGGGATCGTTGTTATCTTCATTATAGAGAAGAAAACATCTTTGTAAATGCCCCTCCCCACCTGTCCCTCTTATCGTACTGCGCCCGTAATAAAATGGTATCGTCAAAAGGGGGCAGAACAGAAAAGGAGGTACCGCTCATGACGACCCGGCACAGCATACAGAGAGCCCGTGAAAGGCTCGGCCTGCACGAAAAACGGGCGCAGCGCGTCATCGAGCTCGCCTACGCCCGCGGCAAGCGGATCGAAGATTTCCGCGGCGGCGACGGCAAGGAGCGCATCCGCAACGTGCGCCGCTTCTTCCGCGACCGGGAAGCCGCAGCGTTATCGCTGAACTAAACCCGACAAAAAAGGAGGATATATACGATGAACGACATCTATTTTACGATTACAGGCACCAACTTCCGTTACGGTCAGGACTTCTTCGAGCCTGGCCAGCAGGTAAAACTGATCCGGGACCCCGACAACGAGCACGATAAAGAGGCTATCAAAGTCGAGATGCCCGGCCTGGGCCAGGTAGGCTGGGTCGCCAACAGCGTCAACACGGTATTAGGCGAGAGTCACAGCGCCGGTTGGCTGTGCGACAAGATCTTCGACGGCACGACCGGCATCGTTCTCTACGTGCTGCCCCAGGGCGTCGTGTGCAAACTGGATGTGACGACAAACGATTACCTGAGATAGGAACCCCTTCCAACGTCCGCTGCAGCATAGAAGAAAGACTTGACAAAATGGAAATATATGGTAATTTAGTAAATGTAAATCATTCCTTTCTGGCCGACGGTTTCATTTGACTTTAGCTTATTCCATGTGTATTATTTAATCACACCTATTCATAGTTAACACGTCCCAGAGAGTATGCCCCCGATATGTGGGAAAGGCAAAAATCTGGGATTTTATTATGCATTTGATTGCAAAGAGGAGGTAACGAATGAGATGTGCCATATTGGTTGACGGCGCATTCTACAGAAGACGCGCATCAAAAGCCCTGGGCGATAAGTCGCCGAAAGACAGGGCAGATGAGTTGATCGCCTATTGCTGGCGTCATTTAAAGTGGCACGGTCAAACGGCAGCAGAGTTGTACCGTATTTATTATTATGACTGTCCGCCAATTACAAAACAGGTGTATCATCCATACCTGCAAAAGACGGTAGATCTTTCAAAGACGGGCTTATATAAATGGTCTACAGATTTTTATAATGAATTAAAGAAAAAGAGAAAGGTCGCTTTGCGCATGGGTGAAATATCCGAAGTGACTGCAAGATTTGAAATAAAACCTGATATAGTAAACAAACTGTTGCGAAGAGAATTATCCATTGACGACTTAGCAGAGTTGGACTTTATTTATCGAGGGGAACAAAAGGGCGTAGATATGAAAATCGGCCTGGATATCGCATCGCTTGCTTACAAAAAGCAGGTCGAACAGATTGTTCTTATTTCCGGCGACAGCGATTTTGTATCGGCTGCAATGTTGGCCAGGCGTGAGGGAATAGACTTCATCCTGGATCCACTGTTTGCGAAAATAAAACCGAACCTTTTCGAACACATAGACGGTTTAAGAACTTGCGACGCAAGATTCAAGCCGTAAGCAGAAGCAGGGGCAACTCTGTTTTCCATTGTCTTAGATTGTCCGTTGTACCTCAGAGGCCCTCATCCGTGATATAATTACCGCAAAGCATAAAGGGTGAAGGACCTATGGTATCCATATTAAACTACCTCGGCTTCTTCGGAATGATTCTTGCCATCGTTAACGCATTTATCGGGAAGAAGATCCGAAGCGATTATCACATCCCCAAAACATGGGTGCTCTGCGTTGTCATCGCGTACATCCTGCTGCTCCCCGTCGCGGTCTTCAACGATCTGCAGAAGCAGATTCCGGAAGGCTACTATTCGGTCCCCTGCAAAGTGTCGGTAGAAGAGACCGGTTATGATACGGACCAGGCGAGAGCTATCATCGGAGTCGATTCCATCGGCAGATGGCTCTCGGATCTAAAGGGGATCGAGGACAGTGGTCTTTATTACGTCGAGGAGGCGTCATCGCCGGAGATCGTGTATGCGCAGACGGTGATCCGCGCAACCCTCCGCGACTCTTCCGGGCAGTCTTATGCCGCAGAAGTACAGACGCCGCCGGTCAGCGCGTCGACGCTGGGCGTGACCCTGTCCGAAAGCTTTGCCGCCGCCGGTCTTTTCGAGATGGCGTTCTATCTCGTCATGATCCTGATCGCTTTGACGAATGCGGTCAGCATCTGGATCCGCTGCCGGTACAATTACAACAAGAACAGGCAAAAGGCAAGCTGACCCGCGCATGTGACCCCTTGCCAATTTCCAATATTTGTGATATATAATATGCGAGGCAATCATTTGTCTGGACAACAGACAACCGCTGGTGCGATGGCGGTGATGCCTCCCACGAATGGGTTGAATCAGCCACCAATCACTCGGTGGCTGATTCTATTTTTTGCGTCCATGGAACGCGGCGGCTACAAGGAGAGCCGTCAGCAGCACGAGGCTGAACTGAAACAGTCCTTCATATGTAACCATATAGAATCATACCTCCTTTCCTTCACGCATCTCTGCGCGATTCCAGGAAGCATCACCACCCCAGCGGTTGTCTGTTCAATATCATAGCAAACTATATCAGTAAATGCAACCATATATTACCATTTATGTTCCCGGTACGCGAATGTTGGAAAGAAGAAACTGTCCGTTATAACGGACAGCCTCTTTGGAATAATTGAGAACAAGAAAGAATAATAAATATTATTAAATATCGTATAATAGAATATAATAATAAGTGTTAGGGAGGGGGTTGGTATTGAATGAAAGAACATTTAGATGGGTATATTGGAATTGACGAGGCTGCTGCATACCTAGGGATAAAAACAGTTACCTTACGTGGTTGGATCAAAAAAAACAAAGTACCCGTTTGCAAAATTGGAAAGCTATGGAAATTTAAGCGTTCTGAGTTAGACGAATGGGTAAAAAGTGGAGAAAGCGCATTTAATTAGGATTGGGAATAGGTGGAAGATATGATAAGGATCGCTACTGTATTTAGCGGAATAGGAGCTGCAGAAGAAGCATTAAAACAGTTGAATATAGATCATGAAATTGTTTTTGCCTGTGATAATGGAGAACGTTACATTGAGAATAGTAATGAAGATGTATATAGATGCAAAGCAGACAATCCCCAAAAGAGTATCGAAGAAATAGTTCGTGAGTTTTATGATGCTACAGGGAAGCCGAATAATGTTAAAAAGTCGTATTTTGCAAATTATTCCATAGACGAGTCTAGATGGTTCGAGGATATCCGCTTTGTTGATGGACGACCTTATCACGGGAAGGTTGATTTATTTGTTGGTGGAAGTCCATGCCAGAGTTTCTCTACTTATGGACATCGCAAAGGTTTGGAAGATACAAGAGGAACACTTTTTTACGATTATGCAAGATTAGTGAAAGAAATACAACCCAAGGCCTTTATTTTTGAGAATGTGACAGGATTGCTAAACCATGACGGAGGCAAAACCTGGTCCGTTATAAAAGACACATTTGAGTCTCTTAACTATGAGATAAAAATGTCTATTTTAGATGCAAAAGACTATAATCTACCACAGCTTAGAAAACGGGTATTTGTTGTTGGCATTAATCGGGATTTGCATTGCCCCGAATATGTGTTTCCTGATCCGGTACCATTAACACATAAAAGTACAGATTACCTTGAACCGATTATTCCGAATTCTTATTATCTTGGAGAAAAGGGCTTTAACTTCGTTACAAAGGTTGAAAGAAATGAACGCCGTGCTCGTGTTAATCAAGATATTATAGGCTGCCAAACTGCCAATCAACAATTTAATTGGGTTGGCGATTTCCGTGTTGAGGAACCTGAACCAAGGCATTATAACGATCCCCGGATCTTTATTGGAGAATACAATGGAAAGCCTGCAGTTGCCAGAAAAATGCTTCCTCGAGAATTACTTAGATTAATGGGTTTTTCAGATGACTTCCAGATAGTTGTGAATGACAATGTGATGTGGAGGCAAACCGGCAATTCTATCGCTGTTCCAGTTATAAAAGCGGTTATAGTGAAAATTCTTGAAACGTTAGGGATTTGAGGTGCATGTGATGAATGACTGGTATATTGATCGATCCAAAAACTTTTATTATGATGGGTTTGACATCATAATAGAAAAGCTTGCAACTGTGGAAAAAGATGTAAGTGCGAATGAATTAATAGCTCTTTTTGATGGGACCGGACTCATCGCCCCAGGAAACCAAAATGCTGCATTTACTAGATTCCGAGATCACGGTTTGATGCGAGAGGGCAACAAACTTGGTGAGTCTGCTTTAGATTATAGCAAGAGGATAATAAATAAAGATGAATTGATTATAGACCTCTTTTTGAAAAGGCCTGCAAAGAAACGCAATTCACCTAACATAAAACCATTTGTTGCAATATGCAAAGTGTTTGACATCATGTTTAGTATTAATACGGATCCGGATGATGTTTTTCTTACCTTTTCGGAATGCTATAAATATCTGTATCCTTGTGATTCATATGATGAAATCACATATGAATTAGTAGATAAAATAATCAGCAATCGGGAGTATGAATATGGGCAGCAATATCCTAAACCCAATCCGGTTTTGCCGGGAAACGAAGATACAAATCTTAGCATATGGTTCAATGCTCTAAAAGAGACTCCTGTTTTTATGCCACAGGATAATGATAGAAATGTTCTTATCCCTAATGCAAAACAAAAAGAGTTTTTCCGCTTTATCAGTGTTAACAGTGACGAGTTCTCTATTACCCCAACAGGCAACAACTCTGAATTATACGCGTATTACTGTTCTAGAGATACTGGTTTGATGGAGGTGTTTCCCAAAGTAATTATTAAGAATGTTGAGATTGATAAAGAATCCGATATAGCGGTATTGTTTGACTATCTTTTCGGTTATAAAAAAATAGCAGGATTCAACTATCAATACTATTTAAAATATGAGTGTTTTGGCATATTTTTCCCTTTCATAACACTGCCGCGCCTTCCTATTAGGCATATTCAAATGTTAAATAAACCCATTGGAGAATCTCTGTTTAATTATATTTCCTCTAGGGGTGGTTATTATGAAGATTTAATCAATAAAGGGGATAATGAATACGCAAAGACAGTTTTACATGATAACGCGGAGTGGAAAATGACAGTTATATACAGGACCAAATTAAATAAAGATTTTCCATATAACCATATTGTGTTTGGTGCACCAGGTACCGGAAAGAGTTTTACTGTTAATAAAGATCTTAAGGAATTGTTAGGTGCCGATAACGATAATGATTATGAACGCGTTACATTTCACCCTGATTATTCTTACGCCAATTTTGTGGGGTCCTATAAGCCGGTTCCAATTAAGGATGAATCGGGCAATGAATCAATTACTTATAAATATGTCCCAGGACCATTTATGCGGGTGTATGTGAACGCCCTAAAAAACGCTTTGACAGAATCACCAAAACCATTTCTTTTAGTAGTTGAGGAGATTAACCGTGCAAATGTTGCAGCAGTTTTTGGTGATGTTTTTCAGCTTTTAGATCGCGACAAATATGGTGTAAGCGAGTATCCTATCCAAGCGTCCGAAGACATCAAAGCATTCTTGGCGGAGCAACTGGGAGGAACTCCAGAGGATTATGCAAAAATTCGCATTCCAAATAATATGTTTATTTGGGCGACAATGAATAGTGCAGATCAAGGCGTCTTTCCTATGGATACAGCATTTAGGCGAAGATGGGATTTTACTTATATCGGTATAGATGACAGAGATGAGGAAATCCGTGGAAAATATGTTCTATTAGGTAAAGATTCGTCTCAAAAAGTTGAGTGGAATAAACTTCGCAAGGCAATTAATCGATATTTGACCAGTCAAAAAATTAATGAGGATAAACAACTCGGCCCGTATTTTATCTCGCGTAATGTGATTATTCCCGAAAATGGAGATGAAATAGATAAGGAACTGTTTAGTGAAACATTTAAAAGTAAGGTGATAATGTATTTGTTTGAGGACGCCGCCAAACAAAAACGTCCCGATTTATTTTCTGGTTGTGGAAATGACCGCAGACGGTATTCTGATATATGTAAATTATTTGATGAAATTGGAGTAAATATTTTTAATAGTTCAATTGTCACCTTTACCGAAACAAGTTTAGTTCCTGCTTTTGATAATGGTGATACAAAAGTCGATGGATTATGATCTCTGCATTTCTACGAGAACAAAAGAGGTATACGCTAGAGGAATTGAGCTCTATTATGTCATGCTCGGAAGAGACTTCGGTATCTATCCTGCGTATACTAAAAGAATATGGCATTCTTAAAGCAGTAAAAGCCAATGACAGACAAAAGGATATGTCTGATCTTTTTGATGAGGATATTGCTGTCGCAGATGTAGATCCAGGAAGATCGGATCTGTATTATGTTTTGACATTTGTTGGTGTTATTGCTGTTGCTGGACGTGTTTTGAAATGCTATCCAAAGTATTTGTTGACTAATGAATCTCCGGTTCGTGAACTTGGCCAAATATTAAAAGTACTTGAAAGGTATAATTCTAAGGAACAAATAATAAAACTTTTCAATGATAGTGATAATAGTCGGTCATTTAATCTTTTGGCAGTATTATTATTCTTACTAACAGATTATTATGAGAACGGATCATATTCGAATACAGAAGATGTCATTGAAAGCAATGGGCCTGGTGTAATTCTTTGGGATAAAACTATTAATGAAACATTTGCGTTACTAAATAACAACCGACCATTTTATATAGATCTTCAAACAAAAAGACGTGTATTTAATGATTATGATTATTTTAAGCGGCTGCATGAATGTGTGTTGACTAGGGCTTCGAAGGAGCTGTATGAAGCAAATCTTTTGGATCTATTTGAAATAACAGAAGTTAATCTTTCTGACGAATTGCTAGAGGATTTTGGGGACAAAGATTATATTCTTTATAGAATTGAAAAAGAGCTCAGCATCCAATTCAATACCAGAAAACAGCTTGTCTTAAAGACATTATATGCATATATTGATCAAAACAGTAGTCTTCAAGATATAGACTGCCTCTCTTTATTTGGAACAAACAGTTTCAATCTTGTTTGGGAATCAGTCTGCGCTGAAATATTAAACAATCAACTTAATACATGTCTTGGAGATCTTTCACTACCCGTTCCATTGAGACCACAGTACAGTAAAAGTATCAAGCTGATGGACCTAATTGAAAAGCCATTTTGGTCAGCGGCTGAGCGTTATGCCATGAGCACTTTAATCCCAGATATCGTTACAATTGTTCAAAACAAA
>JAFPXN010000063.1 GCA_017412505.1 Bacillota bacterium
CTGCATGCCGAAGATCTGCGCAGGCAGCATCAAAAATACCAGGCAGAATGCCAGCACAAAACTGAGTATTCTTTTCGTCTTCATTGCATTCTCACCTCAGCTTCCCATTCCGCCATCAGCGGCATCAGGTCATACTTGCAGGTCTGGGGCTGATACCGCAGCAGAGCATCCCAGGGGACGATGCACGGGTTGATGCGCAGCTTGTCGTCTTTGCGGACGTCCCGGCCGTTCTCTGCGGGCGGTTCCCAGCCGATGGACGCCGTATAGTAGCACCAACGGCGGTGTTCCATCTTCAGCATTTCGCAGGCGAAAGCGTTTTCCGGTGCGCTGACCCGCTCGATAAACTCGTCGTCTGTGATCGTAAAGTGCCACTTGCCGTCCTCCCATCGGATCAGGGCGTCATCCCCTTCGAAAAGGGGCTGTATCACAGCGATCTTGCCTTCTTCGCCAAGGCTGCAGTCCAGCACGTCCCGGAGTACGGCGTTATGATACGCCGCGGCCCGGTTTGCGTTTCTGCGGAACAGCGTAAGCGCGTTCCAGGAAGCCTGCACTTCCTTTTCTGTCACAGGACCAACCGCTCCGTTCGCGTCGAACGTCATCTTCGCGTAGTAGGCGTTGCACTGTTTCGCGGAACTGTCGGTCTCGGCGCCGAACAGGTTGGAGAACGTCAGGATATCTTCCGGCGGCCGTATGACCCGCACCCCTTCGATCAGGGACCCTTCCGCATCGTTTTTCAGATACCGCTGCAGACGCAGGTCGGAGTCCATCCGGGCGAGGATGGGAACGTCTTTGCCATGCTTTCTGTCCATCGCGCGCAGGAAGCGCCAAAGCTCCGAGATGCAATGGATCCCTGTATCCGCCTGGTCGATGGAAGAAACGACGTAGGTGAAATTGCCTGCGGGCTTCTCTGTCAGCTGCGACAGGAGTTTGCGGAACGCGCCGTAACGTACGTCCATCTTGTGAAAGCGCAGCGTAAGCTGTCCGTCCGCCCATTCCGTGTCCAGCGTGCAGACGTCGGGATCGCTGCCGACCGGGTCGATCGCCCCGGGACTGAAATGATTGAGGAACAGCGCGCGGTTCTTCTCCATCTCCTGATCGATCACGTCGATGACGATGGGATTGCCGCTGTGCGTGACCCCCAGATTCATCGCCTGCAGCAGCGCCTGCTGCCCCACCTTGCCAAAGCCCAGGACCAGCAAGTGCACGCGCCAGTCTTCCGGCTTCGAACGAGTTGCTTCGTCCCCGTTCATCCAGTAAGAATGCAGCGGCGCGTCGCGATACATGCTGCGCACCTGCAGCTCCGGCAGGTCGATGATCTCAAAATCGAACCGGCGGTTCGAACCGTCGGCCGCCGTATCGTAATAGCTTTCGATCAGCCGTCCGATCCCCTCGTCCTCGCAGCGGCAGAACACCTTGCTGCCCTGCGCCAGACGGTTATTCCTGCCGCCAAGGGTCTGTAGAATGGAAAAATTGCGGATGGAAGAGTCGTCGAACAGCAGCACGTATTCCGCCTTGCCGATCTCCAGTTCCTTCAGCAGTTTGTCCACTTCCTTTTCGTCCGCTTTGGCCAGATCGAACGAGTGAAGGCGGACTTTTCTACGGATCAGCCGGTAGCGCTCTTCCGCGGACGGGTCTTTATCGCAGACGACGTGGATGCGCTGCCTTTTGCCGTCGGCGCTCCGCAGCAGCTGCCGCACCGTATCGTTATACCCGAAGATGACAATGTGCCGGTCATCCTCGGATCCGCGCAGCCAGAACGCGAACTTGAACGCCCGCTCCAACACCTTATAGACGGTAGCGATGGTGCAGTACGGCGCGGTGAACACGCAGACCATGTACAGATAGCCGAGGACCGTTTTGAACGGCGAGGGATCCGTCAGCATGAAGGACCGCGCGTTCTCCAGCGAGATGTTCGCCTTGAACGTAAAGGCCTTGATCGTGTTCTGCAGGATCATCAGAAAGCGGAAAAACGCATCCGGATACGATGCGTAATACAAAAAGCCCTCGATCGTGATGACCGCGAACGAGACCGCCGCCAACACGAACAGCGCCTTATTGGTCCTGACTTTCATCCATTCTTTCATGTGCGTCTCCTCTTCCGGGCCGACTGTCCGTTAGAAATGGGTGTCGATATATTTCTTCAGCTTTTTGGCGTCGTATTCGCCTTTGAAGTTGTTCTGAAAACGCTTGACGGTAAAACTGTTGAACTCGATGATGCTGCGGTATTTGAACAGTCCGAGCACGAACGGGATGCCTGCGCAGAGCCATCCGAACGGCGCTGTTTTCAGGCAGACGGAAAACAGCACGAACAGCATCAGCGCGGAGATCGCGACGCCCGCGATCTGCTTCTTCGGCAGAAGATCCCTGACTTTCTGCTCTTCGATGACGCCCTCGCGCACCATTTCCTCCGAAAAGCGCTTCAGGACCGTAAATTGCGACACGGTGTTCAGCAGCACCGGCACGACGCCGAAAAACGTGAACATCACGAGCAGGACGTTGCCGATCAGCTGAGTCATATTGCCATTCATCGATACACACTCCTTAAAGATATTCTTCTACCCATTGTAACATGGACAGATCGGCTTCTGTAGAGAAATTGCCCATTTTCTTGACCGGGCGGGCGTTCTCCCCGTGATCGTCGGAACCTTTGGAAACCAGCATGTCCAGCCGTTTCGCCAGATCCAGAAGGAAAGCGGTCTGCTCCGGGGTATGGGTGGGATACCAGCACTCAATACCGGCCATACCCAAATCCTTCAGGGCGGAGATCACCGCCTCCTGCCTCTTCCGGTACGCTGCGTCGGATTCCTCCCGGGCCGGACGGAACGACAACTGGAACGGATGGGCGAAGAACGCCTTGCCGCCTGCCCCGTTTATGACCCGTATCGCTTCCTCCGCGGAGATCTTGTAGCGGTGCACCGCCTTGATCTTCGGATGCGCCAGCAGATTCCTGTCCCGGAACGCGGCGTAGGGATCCGCGCAGGCGCCCCGCTCCATCAGCACGCGAGCGAACGACACCTTTCCCACGAACCCGTTGATGGAATGCGCCTTCAGTTCTTCCATGGTCATGGGCCAGCCCAGTTCTTCGAACACCTGCCGCAGCTGCTCGTTGCGCCATACGCGCCTCTCCTGGATAAAGTCCAGGATGCGCTTCAGCTCCGGATCGGAGGGATCCATGCCGTAGCCCAGGATGTGCATGTAGTGGGTGCAGCCCTCGAAACCGGGCACGTCCTGCGCGTATTCCGCGGAAAACTCCACGCCCCGCACGACCTTGACGCCCAGCCTCTTTCCTTCCGCCACGGCTTCCTCCACGCCGCCCATGCCGTCGTGATCCGTAATGGCCATCACGTCGATGCCCATGCGCTTCGCGCGCTGCACGACCACGGCCGGAGACTCCTTCCCATCGCTGTAATACGTATGCAAATGAAGATCAGGATTGTTCATCTATAGATATTTCCTTGTCGATGCCGAAGCAGTAGAGCACGGCTTTTTTCACCGTCTGCCCGGTGACCCCTTCCAGGGCTTCCCGGTACAGCGCCAGCTGGGGCAGGTATTCCGCCCGCAGCCGCTGCATCTCGGCTTCCAGATTCTCTTTGTCGATATAATTGGACTTGTAGTCCACGAGCACCCAGCCGTCTCCCTGCCGGAAATAACAGTCGATGGTGCCCTGCACCAGCACCTGCCTGCCGCCCAGATCGTGCCGCATCGTGAACGGCGCCTCCTTATACAGTTCGCCGGCAGCCATCGCTTCGCGGCCGATCTGTGACCCGAAGAACGCGCTGATGCGCTGCGGATCTACGGCTGCCCGCTCCGCAGGGGTCAGCAGGCCCTTGTCCACAAGACCGTCCATAAACGCGCGGATGCTGTCCGGGTCCTTGCTTTCCGGAGTAAACGGAAGATGCTCCATCACCGTGTGGTACGCCGTGCCGCGGGAAGCGGCGCTCAGGCCCCTGTCCGCGGAGAGGAACACCGGCAGCTTTTCCGGATGGCCGGACGTTTCCGGCGCGTCCGGGACCACCTCTTCGGACGTCAGTTTTTTCGGCAGTTCCTGCAGTTTTTCGCGCTCCATGGCCGCGATCTGCGACACGCTGTACTTGCGTTTTTCCTGCTGGTCCGCAGGCGGATCGTAGCAGAAATCCAGCCGGCGCGCGATCTCTTCTTTCGTGACGGGCAGGTCGTCCGCGGACGGGCGGAATCCGTGTTCCAGTTTCTCCGCCAGATCGATCCGCTGCTGTTTCTCCCGTGCGCGCGGTTTGCCCGTCTGTTCACGGGGGACCACTGTCACTGCGCCGTCTGGCAGCAGCGGCAGGACCGCGCTCACGAAATCCGTGCATCCTTCCATATCGCCGGGCACCGCGCTGCGCGCCTTCTCCAGCGTCTTCGCCGCCCCTTTGACGGCGGCGGACATCAGGATGATATCCTTGGGACGGGTCAGCGCGACGTACAGCACGCGGATCTCCTCCGCCAGGCTTTCGGCAGCCGTCTTCCGGCGTATCATCTTCATGCTGAGCGGCTCGCTGTACAGCCCCGTCTTGGGATCGACCAGGCGCAGCGCCGCGCCGAAGGATTTGTGGAACGCAGCCTTGGACGGATCGGCCTTGCCGAAACGCTTGCCGAGGCCTGCCAGCAGCACGAAGGGGAATTCCAGTCCCTTGCTCTTATGCACGCTCATGATGCGGACGACCGGCGCGCTCTCGGCCAGGATCTTCACCTGCCCGACATCCACCTTGCCGCCTCCTTTATTGATCGTTTCGATGTAATTGACGAAGCCGTACAGGCCTCCGGCGTTCTCCGATTCGTATGCCTGGGCTTTATCCGCCAGCGCGCGCAGATTCGCCAGCCGCTGCGGTCCCGCGGGCACAGCCGACGCGAACGACGCGAACCCGCTGTCCGTCAGAAGTTCCCAGAGGAAATCGCCTAAAGGTTCGTATTTCGAAAGCTTCCGCCAATGCTCCAGTTTCGCGGAGAACGCGCGGCACTTTTCCTTCAGCGGTCCGTCCGGACCTTCTTCGCAGTACGCCGCGAAGACGCGGTTGTACGGCGTGCGAACTTCACCTCTTGCTTTCGCCCAGATCCGGACGGCAGCCAGTTCGGACGCGGAGAACCCGAATACGGGCGAGCGCAGCACGCTCAGCAGCGGCACGTCCTGGCTGCGGTTGTCGATGATGCGCAGCAGATTCAGGAACACCCGGATCTCCACGACGTCGAAATAGCCTTCCGTACGCTCCAGAAACACGGGCAGGCCCGCTTCCGTCAGCGTCTGATAAAACACTTCGCCCACGCCCCTGACCGTGCGCAGCAGGATGACCATGTCCCGGTATTCCAGCGGTCTGACGGTCTTCTGCTTATCGTCGAAGATCGGTTTCCCGTAATATTCCCGGATGAGTTCGACCGCGTTCCAGGCTTCCAGTTCGGCCGCTTTCAGCTCCAGGATCTCCTGATCGATGCCGTCTTCAGCATCCTGATCCTCTTCCGCATCCGGTCCTTCGTCCGCTTCGTCTTCCGGGACAGACGTGTCGATCAGATACAGTTTCGGCGGATAGGCGATCGGCCCGTCGTATGCGACGCCCTTCTGCAGCGCTTCGTCATCCGTATATTCCATACCCGTCGTCTGGGGAGTCATCAGGGCGCGGAAGATCCTGTTGACCAGCCCGATGATCTCCTTCTTGCTGCGGAAGTTCCTGTTCAGATCGATCACTTCCGCGTCCGGGTCCTTCCCCGCCTTGAACGCGGCGTATTTCTCCAGGAACAGTTCCGGTTCCGCCAGGCGGAACTTGTAGATGCTCTGTTTGACGTCGCCGACCCGGAACACGTTGTCCGGCCGGGCGATGCGGCTGATGAGCGTCTCCTGCACCATGTTGCTGTCCTGGTATTCGTCGATGAAGATATGGTCGAATTTTTCGCGGTATTCCCTGCGGACGTCCCCGTTCTCCAGGATGCGGAGGGAGAAGTGTTCTATATCCGAGAAATCCAATACCCTCAGAAGGTCCTTTTTCGCCCCGTAGCGCGACGAAAACTCTTCCGTAAGGGAAATGAGCGTCCGCAGCTGCGGCAGCCCGATCTCGCGTTCTTTTCGCAGTTGTTCCCCGGAGAACAGGAAGCAATTCTCCTTCGCGTATTTCACGTGCGTCTTCGCGCGGTCCCGCAAAGAGGTCACTGCGTCCCTGATCTGCTCCCAGTCCTCTTTCTCATCTTTTTTGGGAGACATCCTTCTGTAGGAATAATCCTCAAGCGCGATCCGCGGACCCGCCAGGTCGCCCTGCCGCACCATGGCGTACAGATTCGACACGAACGACAGATCGTCTTCGTTCTTGCTCTGCAGATCCGGAAGGAGATCGAGTTCCCGGGACGCCCGCTTCAGATACTGCTGCGCCAGCGACAGTCTGCGCTCCGCCTGTTCCAGGCAAAGATCCCGGTACAGATCGTCGAACTTGTCCGGGTCCTCCGTCAGCTGATCCGTCCAGGCTTTCGGGTCCGGCAGACTCTGCAGGAACGTGTGGAAGCCGGTGATCATGTTCCGCACGGAAAGGTCTCCGCGGGAATTGGCGTAACGGTCCAGGAAAGCGCGGAACGCAGGATCGTCCGCCGCGTAGCGGTCTTCCATCAGTTCGTCCAGGGCTTCCTGCTTCAGAAGTTCCGCCCTCGTCTCGTCGCAGATCTTCAGGCCGGGTTTTACGCCGATGACATGATAGTAGCGGTGCACGATCTCCAGCGCGAATTTGTGGAACGTGCTGATGTTTGCCCGGCCGATCAGCGACAGCTGGGAACGGATGCGGTTTCTGCGGTCGCGGGAGATGCCCTCTTCGGACAACTGCCTGCTCAGATCCTTGTAGATGCGCTCCTTCATCTCCGCCGCAGCAGCGTTCGTATACGTGACGATCAGCATGTTTTCCAGGCTGACGTTCTCGTCCAGCAGCAGCTTCGTCACACGCTCCACGAGCACGGCAGTCTTGCCGGATCCCGCGGCAGCGGAAACCAGGAGGCTCTTATGCCTCCTGTTGATCGCATATTCCTGTTGCTCTGTCCATTTCGGTCCGGTGTTGGCCATATCGTTTTCTCCCAGTTTCAATTATACACTACGGAGAGGCCGAATTGTGGTACAATTGAAGCGCAGCCGGACAGGTTCCGCCTGCAGAAAAGAGGATTTCGACATGAATGCAAATAAAAAAAATACCGCCCGCCCGGTGATGCTCTGCATCATGGACGGCTTCGGTCTCGCCCCGGCAGGTCCGGGCAACGCCATCGCCGCGGCAAAGACGCCGAACCTGGACCGGCTGTTCGCGGAAAGACCGCATACGCAGCTGCAGGCCAGCGGCCGCGCAGTCGGACTGCCCGCGGGGCAGATGGGCAATTCGGAGGTCGGCCATACGAACATGGGCGCCGGCCGCGTCGTCTGGCAGGACCTGTCCATGATCAGCAACGGCATCGAAGACGGCACGTTCTTCGAAAACCCAGCCTTCGCGGAAGCGATCGCGCACGTAAAGAAAAACGGCAGCGCGATGCACGTGTTCGGACTGATGTCCGACGGCGGCGTGCATTCCCACATCGAGCATATCAAGGCGCTCGTGACCCTGGCGCAGCGCAGCGGCATCGAAAGGCTGTTCGTCCACTGCTTCATGGACGGCCGCGACGTGCCGCCCACGTCCGGCGCAGGTTACGTCGAAGAGATGGAAACTTTCCTGCCGGAAGGGTACCGCATCGGCGTCGTCTCCGGCCGCTATTACGCCATGGACAGAGACAAGCGCTGGGACCGCGTACAGCTGGCCTACGACATGCTGACAAAGCCGGGCATTTTCTGCAAGGAAAGCGCCGCGGAAGGCATCCGCGGACGCTATGAAGAAGGCGAGACGGACGAGTTCATCAAACCGTTCGCCATGCCCGGATTCAAGGGGATCCAGGACGGCGACGCCGTCATCTTCGCAAACTTCCGCCCCGACCGCGCCAGGGAGATCACCCGCGCGTTCGTGGATCCGGCTTTCGACGGATTCGAACGCAGAAAAACGCTGTCCGATCTCAGCTACGTCTGCATGACGACTTACGACGCCACGATCCCGAACGTCCTAATCGCCTATCCGCCCAAGGATCTGAAGAACACGCTGGGCGAGTACGTCTCCGGCCTTGGCATGACCCAGCTTCGCATCGCGGAGACCGAGAAATACGCCCACGTCACGTTCTTCTTCAACGGCGGCATCGAGCAGCCGTACGAAGGCGAAGAGCGCATCCTCATCCCCTCCCCCAAGGTCGCGACCTACGACCTGCAGCCGGAGATGAGTGCCGTCGAAGTGACGGACGCGGTCTGCAAACGGATCGCGGCGGACGACTGCCCGGACTTCATCATCCTGAACTTCGCGAACTGCGACATGGTGGGTCACACCGGCGTGTTCGAGGCCGCCGTAAAGGCGGTCGAGACCGTGGACGCCTGCGTCGGCAGGGTCTGCGAGGCGGTGAAGAAGAAAGGCGGCAGACTGTTCATCACCGCGGACCACGGCAACGCGGACGAGATGCTCAACGAAAAAGGTGAAGTGGTCACTGCCCACTCCACCAATCCGGTGCCGTTTATTTACTGCGATTATACCGGGAAAGACGCCCGCGGCCTTGCCGAAGGCGCGCTGTGCGATATCGCCCCGACCATGCTGGACGCGGCAGGACTCGATCAGCCTTCCGAAATGGAGGGAAAGAGCCTGCTGAGATAGCGCATCGCCGCGTGGTATCCGTCCGCCGCGGCGGACATGATGCCTCCGGCATATCCCGCGCCTTCGCCGGCGGGATAGATCCCTGCAATAGATCCTTCCTGAGACGCCAGAGCCAGCCCCTGCGCGTCTCTTTTGATGCGTACGGGAGAAGAGCTCCGCGCTTCGATCCCGGTCATGACCGCCTCCGGCGCGTCGAATCCCTTCAATTTCCTGCCCAGCATGGGCAGCGCCTCCTCCAGCGAACGGCTGACGAAATCCGGCAGGCACTTGTGCAGGTCCGTCCACTTCACCCCCGGCCGGTACGTGGGCTGCGGCAAAACGTCACATGGGGACAGTCCCCTTGTGTCGTTTTCGCCCCCGAGGAAAACGCCGACCCGCTGCGCCGGCGCTTTGTAATCCGAACCGCCGGCCTCGAACGCCAGTCTTTCATATTTTCTCTGGAATTCCACGCCCGCCAGGGGATGGCTGCTGCCGAAATCCTCCGGACGCACGTCCACGAGCAGGCCGGAATTCGCGTTTTCCCC
>JAFPXN010000064.1 GCA_017412505.1 Bacillota bacterium
CAAACTGGGCCGCGAAGTGGACCGTCTCCACGGCAGCGAGACCGTGCGCCGCATCGACGTGCTGAACCATAAAGTGTCCTGGGAAGCCGACCGCATCCTGGGCATCCTGCGCTTTTCGGTCATCCAAAGCCCGCAGGGCGAAGTGCTGTACGCGTCCCTCGCGCCGAACTGCGACCTCATCCAGACCATTATGCCCCATTTCCTGAACCGCTTCCGCGAAGAGCCGTTCATCATCCACGACGTGGGCAGAGAAAAAGCTGCCTTCGCGTCGGAAGGCAGCTGGGTCATGCGTTCTTTATCCAAGGATTTTTCTCCGCTGTACACGAAAGACGAACAGCAGTATCAGGAACTGTGGCGCGGCTATTTCCGCACGGCTGCGATCGACCAGCGCCGCAACCCGTCCCTGCAGAAGCAGTTCATTCCCACCCGGTACTGGCAATACCTGACCGAGATGAAATAGCACATTGTACCTGTCCCCGTGTGTCGTTATTTTTTACCGGCGACCTGGTACATGCTGTCGTCTTCGACGACCGCGGTGACCCGAAGAACCCTGGCGAAGATCTCCGCCAGGTCCGCGGCGGGCATCAGGCCGTTGGACACGTGCCTTGCGCTGCCCAGATGGTGCGCGTCGATCGCCTCGCGGCTGCTGCCGTGGGCGACCGTCAACACGCCGCCCTCCTCGAGCAGTCCTGCCAGACGCCTCACGAGCCGTCCGGGGTCGGGAAAGTGCGGGAACGCGTTATACACGACGATGCAGTCGAATTTTCTGCCGAAGTCCGCGGTCTCCGCGTCTCCGCAGAGCACCGTAACGCCCGGCTGCTGCGCAAACTTTTCCTGCGCGATCCTGGCCATTTCCGGCGAGATGTCGACCGCGGTCACGGAAGAGACGCCCCGGGCGAGATAGTCCGGGATCAGCACGCCGGTGCCGCAGGCGACGTCCAGCACGCTCTTTCCCGCGGAAACTTCCGCGTTGTCGAGGATCTTCGCGATCACGTCTTCTCTGCGGAACATTTCCGCGTCCCAATCCGGCGCGAGCCGGTCAAAAAATTCGATTACGTCGTTCGTTTGGATCATTGCTTACTGGAAAAAGGTCTCCGTATCGATCTTCTGGTATCCGCCGAAGCTGGAAGGCATGGCGGCGATCGCGTCAGCCAGGTTTTTGCCAAGGAACACCTGCGTCACTTCGTCCGTCTTCGCGGCCATGTCGATGTCTTCGAACAGATCGGGATAGACGGTCTTGGCGATGAACCAGGTGTTCAGCAGAGCGATCTCGTAGTTCGTATAGTAAGCATTATACGCCATTTCGAGATAAACTTCACCCTCGTTCCACGCTTTGCAGGCGTCGAACATGCCGGGATCTTCCGCGTAGAGCGGCTTGATGTTCTTCACGGCCGCCGCGTCCATGATGATAATGTCCATATCTTCGCCCAGCGCCGCGAACTTTTCCTCTTCGATGGGCTGGATGCCGTTGTTCTCCAGATCGTTCACGACGTTCTTGACGTTCGCCACGTTGAAGGACACGTAGTTCTGCGCGGTCATCAGGTGGTTCGTCGTACCCCAGTTGCCCAGGCCGCAGATGTAGACGGACGGCTTATCCCCGTCCGCGATATCCGCCGTGCGCTTGGCGATCTCCGCTTTTTCGCTTTCGACGAAACCGACGAGCGCTTCGGCTTTTTCTTCGCTGCCGAAGATCTTGCCCAGCATGCGCATGGATCCGGCGAAGCCTTCGTCGAACACGCCCATGGGACCGGCCTTCAGCGTGACCACGGGAACGCCGAGCTGCTCCTGCAGCGCATCTTCCTTCTCCACGTCCTCATATTCGGAAATGACGATGTCCGGGCCGCAGGCCAGGATCTTTTCCGCTTCCGCTGCCTGCGCGTTCGGACCGCCTACGCCGCAGGACGGCAGATCCGTAAAGGTATCGCCGTAAGCCAGCATATAGGGACGCGCCACGGAATCGAACATCTTCGGACGTTCTTCGAGCGCCGTATTGTCGATATCCTCCACGCCGCACAGCAGGGAAACGTCTCCGACGTAGCTGTACATGCGCAGCGCGCCCGCGCCGATGCAGACGACGTTCTTGTAGCTGCCCGGCGTGACCGCAACTTCACGGCCGATCATGTCGGTGATAACGATCTCTTCCGCCGCAACCGGTCCGCCGGCCGGTTCTTCCGCCGGTTCAGGCGCAGGTTCGTTCTTCGCCGTGCAGGCTGCCATCGTAAAGATCAGAACAGCGGCCAGCAGCAGCGCTAAGATTCTCTTTGTTTTCATTCTTTTCCTCCGTTGATGATCACTCGTTTGCCTTCTATTTCCACGATGCGCACCTGCGCGTCGAAAATCTCTCCGATCACGTCCTCCGTCATGGCTTCCGGGCCGCCCGCATAGCGGATCTGGCCGTTCTTCATGAAGAAGAAGCGGTCGCCCAGCTCCAGCGCTTGGTTCAGGTCGTGCAGGGACGTCAGGATGCTGATGCCCTTCTCCCGCGCCACGCGGCGCGCTTCCGAGAGGATCAGCTGCTCGTTCGCGATGTCCAGATTGCCCGTCGGCTCGTCGAATACCAGCATGCGGGGCTCCTGCGCCAGCGCCCGGGCGATGGCGATCTTCTGCCGTTCGCCGCCGGACAGCTCCTCGACGCTGCGGTCCGCCAGGTCTTCCAGCTGCATCTCCCGCAGGATGCGGCGGGTCACCGCGCCGTCCTCTTCGCCGGGCTGCAGGCCGAAATATGACAGACGCCCCGCGAGGATCGTGTCGTACACGGACAGCGCGCCGAACTGGATATCCTGGGGCACGTAGGCGATGCGCCGTGCGCGTTCGCGGCGGCTCATGCGCAGCAAGTCTTCGCCGTCAAAGCGGATCTGGCCGCCCTGGGGCTTTTCGATGCCCAGGATCGTCTTGAACAGCGTGGTCTTGCCGGACCCGTTGCGGCCCAGCAGGATGCCGATCTCGCCGTCTTTCAGTTCCAGGTTTGCCCCGTCCAGCACGAGGGAGCTTCTGCGCGAATAGCGGAAGCGCAGGTCTTTGATCTCCAGCATCAGCTCCGCCCCCCTTTCTTCGAAAAAATGATCGCGAGGAAGAACGGGGCGCCCAGCAGCGACGTGATCGCGCCGACCGGAAGCGCCGAACCGTTGCCCATGCTGCGCGAAAGCGTATCCGCCAGGAGCAGGAGCAGGCTGCCGGACAGCGCCGACGCCGGGAGGGAGACGCGGTGGTCCTGCCCCAGCAATCTCTTGGTCACGTGGGGACAGATGATCCCGACGAAGCCGATGATGCCCAGAAACGACACGCACACCGCCGTGATGACGGAAGCAGCCAGCATGGAGGCAAAACGCAGCAGATCCACGTGCACGCCCATGCTCTTCGCGGCGGCGTCACCGGACAGCAGCGCGTTGAATTTCCAGGCCATCAGCCCGAAGAACAGCAATCCCAGGACCACGACGACGGCCATGATCAGGTCCGTGCGGTACGTGGCCCGGCCCAGGTCGCCGAACGTCCAGATGACCGCGGCGGAAAGCCCCACGTCCGTGGCGTAGAACTGCAGGATCGTCGTGGCGGCTGTCCATATCGAGCCGATAGCGATGCCCGCCAGCACGACGACGCCGGGCTGGAACGAACGCAGCCGGCACAGCCCAAGCACGAGCAGGATCGAAAGCGTGGAGAACAGGAACGCCACGACAGACGTCGCGTAGGGATTCGCCCCGACCGTGTAGCTGCTGACGTTGTTGCCCGTGGACAGGAACCCGCCGGCGAACGCGATGATGGACAGATTGGCGCCGAACACCGCGGCGTTGGAGACGCCCAGCGTGGACGGCGACGCCATAGGGTTGTTCAGGTTCGTCTGCATCACCAGGCCCGAGACCGACAGGCCCGCTCCCGCGATGACCGCCGCCAGCACCCGCGGGATGCGGATGTTCCAGAGGATGCGCATCTGGGTGGGGCTGCCCTTTTTCGCGAGCGCGGCGAAGCATTCCGCGACCGTCATGTGCGAGGAACCGACGAACAGGCACACAAAAGCCGCCGCCAGCACGGCAAGCGCCAGGGCAGCGACAGCCAGTCTTCTGTTTCTCGCTCTTCTCTCTGTCATAAAGTTCTTTTCCGGGAATAAGAAAAACCACGAAAGCATGCCAAAATGAATGGAGCAGCCTTCGTGGCTTTGTTTTTTTGCTCGGTCACCTTCGTGGTGACATTGTAATTATACTGGTTTTTCGGTAAAATTCAAGTATCGACCCGAACAGAAAGGACAGACGCCATGAAAGTCATCGTCATCGACGGCCAGGGCGGCAAAATGGGC
>JAFPXN010000065.1 GCA_017412505.1 Bacillota bacterium
CACCAGCATCTTTACGAAACGGGACGGCGGCGCCCTCATTCCCGGCACGACCGCGATCTGGCTCCGCCGCTTCGCGCAGCGTCACGGACTTCGCCCGGTGACCCCGCACAAGCTCCGCCACACGTTCGCGACGCTGCAGATCGCGTACGGAACGGACATCCGCACGGTCGCGGGGGTCATGGGTCACAGCAGCCCTACGACGACGCTGACGATCTACGCGCACCAGGTAAAAGAAGCCTCCGAAAAAGCCGCCCGCGCTATGAGTGAAATTTTATCGCCCTGAACGCAACCTTATCTTTTTTCTCCTGTCTAATAGGGTGAAGGGCGAAAAGCCCGCAAAAGGGGTATATACTATATTCGTATAGAGAGGAGAACAGGCGATGAAGAGAAAGATCCTTGCGGTCGTGATGACCGCAGTCCTGACGCTCGGCGTGTTTGCCGGCTGCAGTGCAAAGCATGACGCCGCGGCAGGCGCACCGCAGTACTGGGCGGATGAAGAAATGGTCTACGGCGGCATGTACGATAACAAAGCTGCCATGGAGATGCCGGCGGAAGAGCCGTCCATGGCGGCTGACTACGATGCGGCGGAGACCGCGGAAGCCGAGGATGCGATGCCTTCCGCCAACATGGTGAACAACCTCACCTACGGCGAGAACGTCAAGCTGATCTTCCGGGCCTGGATGCGCCTGCAGACGCTGGATTTCGCGCAGGCGGAAAGCGAACTCAACAAGCTGGTCGAGCAGAACGGGGGCTATTTCGAATCCGTCTACACCGACAACGGCAGCTATTATTCCACGTACAGCCATCTGACCGGGTCCTATATCGTGCGCGTTCCCGCGCAGAACTACGACAGATTCCTGTCCGCGGTGGGCAACACCTGCCATGTCGTGAATCTGAACAAGACCACGGAGGATGTCGGCCTGCAGTATTCCGACACGCAGATGCGCCTGGAGACCGTCAAAGCCAAGCAGGAAAGACTGCTCGTCCTGCTGAAGCAGGCGACGGAGATGAGCGACATCATCGAACTGGAAAGCGCGATCTCCGACTGCCAGTACGAGATCGACAGCCTCACTTCCACGATCAACCGCTATGACAGCCTGATCGGCTTCTCCACCGTAAACATCGAACTGGAGCAGGTGGAGCGCCTGGGCAACGCGATCACGGAAGAGGAAACGTTCTGGACGAAGCTGGCGAACAATTTCAAGGAGGGGCTCGAAGACTTCGCGTTCGGCGTACAGGACCTGATCATCTGGGTCGCCTACAACATCGTAGGCATTGTCATCTTCATCGTGATCATCGTCCTGATCGTTAAGCTCTGGAAGAAGCACGGCAAAGGCAAGCTGCATCTGCCGAAGCGGGCAAAGAAGGAAGTCCCCGAAAACGCGAATACGACGTACGAACAGGTGGACGACAAAAAAGAATAGCGAACACAGCAAAGCCGCGTACCACATGGTACGCGGCTTTTTATTCTCTTTCCTTTTCTTCCTTCGGCGTCAGCATCTCGCTCATCGCCAGCGCGGCTTTCTGCGAGGCTTCTTTCACCTGATGCGCGTAGATCGTCAGCGTCGTCATGGGGCTGCTGTGGCCCATGACCCCCGCAACCGTGCGGATATCCGTCCCGTACGCGATCTGCAGCGTGGCAAAGGTATGCCGCAGTTTGTGCGGCGTGACGGGTCTGAGTCTGTTTCGCTTCTCGAAAGACCGCAGCCAGACCCGCGTTGTTCCCGGGATGATGGGAGATCCGTCCCGTTTCGTAAAGAGGCGGCTGTTTTCGCTCCAGGAAAGACCGCAGGCTGCCCACTGGCTGCGCTTTGCCTCTTTATATTCCTCCAGCGCGGAGAAAACAGCTGGATCTGCCCGGATCACCCGCGCGCCGGAACGCGTCTTCGTATCTTTTGTGATCACGCCCCGGCCCGCCAGATAGACCGACGCCCTGCGGACGTGGATCTGCGCGTTTTTCAAGTCCACGTCGGCCCATTCCAGTCCGCACAGTTCCTCCATGCGGATGCCGGTATAAAGATACAGAAGCACCCTGGAGCGAACCTTCGGGTCCGGCTCGGAGAGCGCTGCGCGTACGAAAGCCCGCGCTTCGTCCTGCTCGAGGAAGACCGGTTCCTTCGGCGTTTGCCGCAGCAGGGGAAAACGGCCGCTGTCTGCCGGATTCTCTTCGATATAACCTTCCCGCGCGGCCATGGCGAGACAGTTCTTCACCATGATCTGCACGTGGCGGATATAGGACGCGGAATACGCCTTGCCGTATTGGCTGGATCCCGCCCGCATCTGCGCCACCATCCCGTCCAGATGCTGCGTGCGGATCTCCGTCAGGGCGAGATCGCCCAGGTAACGGCACGCTTTTTCCAGGGTCAGCCGGTAGCTCAGCAGCGTGTATTCGCTGACGGATATGCTTTTTTTCTGAAGATAATGTTCTGCATAATCAAAAAAAGACAGCTTCGGACACAACGGGGACGCCGATCCCGCCTTGCGTTCGAGTGCTGTACAGAGTTCCTGCAAATTTCTGTCGATCCTGTTCTTGTCCATATCGGGAGCCGGCGTATACGTTTTGCTGAGATAACGGGACTTTCCTTCCGCATCCCTGCCCGCGTATACGCGTACGACGTAAGCCGTTGAGCCGTTTCTGTTCTGCCTTACACTGATGCTGGCCATGATCCTGCTCCTAACTCTATTCAGTTGTCTCTTTTGAAAAAAAGAGGACCTGGAAGGTCCAGGTCCTCTTCATTTGTGCTCAGGACAAATTACTTGCCAGCGAGAGCCTTTTTCTTGTCTTCATACCAGACATAGAATTCGGGATCCACTTCGCCGATGCCCATGTAACGAGCCTTGTAGTCCTTCATCAGTTCGAAGAATCTCTTGCTCAGGATGATCAGGACGATCAGGTTGACGAAGGTCGGAACGCCGGTACCAAGGTCG
>JAFPXN010000066.1 GCA_017412505.1 Bacillota bacterium
ACGGTGGACGTGCTGACGAGCAGGGGCTGGAACATCCCGGAACAGGCTGTGTACGACGGCATGAAGAACGCCGTCTGGGCCGGCCGCTTCCAGGTGCTGCACGAAGAGCCGCTCGTCCTCCTGGACGGGGCGCACAATCCGAACGGCGCCGGCGAACTGGCGCAGTGTCTGGACAGTTATCTGCCGGGTCAGAAACTCACTCTGATGATGGGCGTCATGGCCGACAAGGACTACCGCTCTATGCTGGACATCATGATGCCCTACGCGAGCCGCGTGTTCTGCGTCACGCCGCCGTCGGACCGCAGTCTGCCGTCCGCGGAACTGGCGCGCATCATCCGGGAAGAATACGGCGTTCCCGCGCAGGACGCGGGACCCTCTTCCGAAGGCATAGCCAGAGCGTTCGAAGCCTGCCGCGAGAGCGATATCCTCGTCGTATTCGGGTCGCTGTACCAGGCCGGCGAAGTGCTGGAATACTTCGGCAAACAAGCGTAAAAGGATGGGCAGGGCCGCCCTTTTGGAGTATAATATTTATGACAGAGAACGACAGAACCTGTCCCCCAGCGCTGTGCGGAGGACAGGCTCTTTTATAACAGGCGAAAAGGAGCGAAAGCGATATGGAGCTGAAAAAGATCACATTGAGACCTGCCCCCGGCGAAGAACCCCAGACCCTGAAATTCCCGGCAGACGCGACCGTCGAAACGATCCTACAGACGTCCGGCGTCAAGACGAAGTACCCGATCTACGCGGCGCGCATCAATAACAAGGTGCGGCCTCTGATGGCGGTTCCGGAAAACGGCGACGAAGTCGTGTTCCTGGACATGCGCGACAGCTGCGCGAAGGAGATCTACCAGCGCAGCGTCATCGACCTGTTCCGGGAGGCGATCAAGAAGTCCTTCCCGGAAGCCCGCGTGACCGTCGGCAATTCCCTCAACCGGGGCATCTTCATGGAAGTCAAGAAAGTGCGCGGCTTCGGCTCTCCGGCGGTGGAGAAAGTCGAACGCACCATGAAACAGATGTCGCGCGACAAGGTGCCGTTCGATTTCATCGAACACGGTCTGGATATGGTCGTGCCTGACGCCGGCTACATCCGCAACTTCGATCTGCGCAAGTGCCGCAGCGGCCTCGTCATCCGCATCCCCGAAGATACGCACCCCGGCGGGCTGGCGCCGTATACGGACAACAAGAGCCTGTACAAGGCCTTCGCTGTGCAGCGCAAATGGTCCGAAAAGCTGGGCATTCTCACCTGCGCGGACCTGAACCACGCCATCGCGGACGGCGACATCCGCAATCTCGTGCTGGTCTCTGAAGCGCTGCAGGAGAAGAAGATCTCCCACATCGCCGACGAGATCGTCCACAGCGGCAAGCGCATCGTGCTCATCGCCGGGCCTTCGTCCTCAGGCAAGACCACTTTCGCGCACAGGCTGTGCACGCAGCTGTGGGTCAACGGACCCAAGCCCGTCTATATGGGAACGGATGACTATTATCTCGACCGCGACCAGATCCCCTACGGGCCGGACGGCACGCAGAACTTCGAAAATCTGGATTCCATCGACGTGGCGCTGTTCAACGAGCATCTGCAGACGCTGCTGGACGGCGGCGAAGTGGATCTGCCGCGCTTCGATTTCAACCTGGGCAAGAAGGTGTTCGGCGAGCGCAAGCTCAAACTGGCGCCGGACCAGCCCATGGTGATCGAGGGCATCCACGGTCTGAACGAAGCGCTGACGCCGGCCATCCCCAAATCGGAGAAGTATAAGATCTACATCAGTCCGCTCACGCAGATCCGCATCGACGACTACACCCGCATCCCCCTGACAGATACCCGCAAGCTGCGCCGCATCGTGCGCGACGCCAAGAAGCGGGGCTGGGACGCCCGCCAGACCATCGAAGCCTGGCCGAAGGTGCGCGCCGGCGAAGACGTGAACATCTTCCCGTACAGCGACGAGGCGGACAACATCTTCAACTCCGCGTTCGTCTACGAGCTGGCCGCCCTGAAGAAAGACGCGTTGCCCATGCTCACCTCCATCCCCGAGGACGACGAATACTACACCGAGGCGCAGCGCCTGGCGCGCCTGCTGTCCCACGTGGATATCATCGAAGACGACAAATACATCCCGAATAACTCCATCCTGCGCGAATTCATCGGCGGGAGCATCATCGTATAGAGGCTGTCATGCAGGAATACCTCGCAAAACTGAATCCCCAACAATACGAAGCGGCCACCACGCTGGAGGGGCCGCTTCTCATCCTGGCCGGGGCCGGTTCCGGCAAGACCGGCACGATGACCCACCGCATCGCCTACATGATCAAGGACGCGGGGATCAGCCCGTACAGCATTCTGGCGGTCACGTTCACGAACAAGGCTGCGACCGAGATGCGCGAACGTGTGGAGGCCCTTGTGGGCGCCTGCCCGGGCATGTGGATCCAGACGTTCCATTCCGCCTGCCTGCGCATCCTGCGCATGGAAGCAGACAAGATCGGCTACGACCGCAATTTCGTCGTATACGACCCCGTGGACCAGAAAGCCCTGATGAAGAGTATCGTCAAAGAACTGGAATTCGACGAGAAGCAATTCGCGCCGGCCTACGTGCTGTCGGAGATCTCCGATGCGAAGGAAAAGGCGGTGAGCGCGGCGGAATATGCCCGCAAGTACGGCCACGTGGAACGGTATCAGCCGCTGTGTACGCTGTATGACCGCTACGAGAAGGCGCTGCGCAAGAACAACGCCATGGATTTCGACGACCTCATCCTGAATGCGGTGCGGCTGTTCGAACGCGACGAAGAGACTCTGCTGCGCTACCAGCACAAGTTCCGCTACGTCATGGTGGACGAATACCAGGACACGAACATGCTGCAGTACCGCCTCGTCTATCTGCTGGCGCAGAAACACCGCAACCTCTGCGTCGTCGGGGACGACGACCAGTGCATCTACCAGTGGCGCGGCGCGGATATCCGCAACATTCTGGAATTCGAGAAGGACTTCCCCGGCGCAAAGGTCGTCAAACTGGAGCAGAACTACCGCTCCACGTCCAATATCATCGATGCGGCGCACAGCGTCATCTGCCGCAACAAGGGCCGCAAGTCCAAGAAACTGTGGACGGAGGCGCCTGCCGGCGAGAAGATCGAATACTACCGCGCGCCGGACGACCGGGAAGAAGCCCGCTGGACCGCGGAGAAGATCCGCAGCCTGATGCGCAGGGATTCCGGCCTGAAATACTCCGATTTCGCGATCCTGTACCGCACGAACGTGCAGTCGAGACGCTTCGAGGACTCGCTGTCGGGCAAGGGCATGCCGTACCAGGTGCTGTCCGGTCTGCGCTACTACGACCGCAAGGAGATCAAGGACATGATGGCGTACATGCGGCTCATCCTGAATCCGGCGGATGACGTGGCGCTGCTGCGCGTCCTGAACGAGCCGAAACGCGGCATCGGCGCGAAGACGGAGGAAAAACTGCGCGGTATGGCCACCGCCACCGGCAGATCCCTGCTGCAGACGCTGTCCGATCCGGACGTGCAGGACAGCCTGTCCGCGAAGAGCGGTCCGGCCGTCAAAGCTCTGACGGAGATGCTTTCCTCCCTGGCCGTCGAACAGGAGCGCATGAGCGTCGAGGACGTTTACGACACGCTGCTGGCCCGCTCCGGTTATCTGCAGGCGCTGCAGGAGTTGAACACCGTCGAGGCGGACGCCCGCATCGAGAACCTGCTGGAATTCAAATCCGTCATCGCGGAAAAGCAGAAGGAGATGGACGACCTGCAGGAGGCGCTGACGCTGGAGAAGTTCATGGAAGGCCTGGCGCTGCTGTCCGACGTGGACAACCACAAGGCGGATGCGGACGCGGTCACGCTCATGACCCTGCATTCCGCGAAAGGTCTGGAATTCCCCGTCGTCTTCATGCCGGGTATGGAACTGGGCATCTTCCCCAGTTACCGCACGCTGGACCGGGGCGAGGGGATCGAGGAGGAGAGACGCCTGTGCTACGTCGGCATGACCCGCGCCAAAAAGCGGCTCTTCCTGAGCAGTGCCGAGATGCGCATGTTGTACGGCAAGACGGACTTTACTGCCGAATCTCCGTTCCTGAAGGAGATCGACAGGAAATATCTGACAGGCGACGCAATGTACGAAAAGAGGGGACAGGGCGTGGCCTTCGACCGCTATGAATCCAAAGCGCCGTATTCCGCGGGGCCTTACGTATCGCCCATCGCGCAGGCGAATCTGCTGCGCACCGGTGCGCTCAGCAAGAAGAAGGAAACGCTGGAAGGCGTCGCGGTGGCGGCGGGCGATGCGGTGGAACATCCCAAATTCGGCAAGGGCACCGTCATCGAGTGCAAAGGCAACGTGCTGACGGTCTTTTTCGACTCCGTCGGCGTCAAGAAACTGGCCAAGGACCTGGCGCCGCTCAAGAAACTGTAGGAGAAAGCGATGGATCCCAGAGAGAGAATGGAGGAGCTGTACAAGCTCCTGGCTTATCACAACGAACGCTATTACAATCAGGACGAGCCAGAGATCTCCGACTACGAATACGACCAACTGAGCCTGGAACTGCGCCGGCTGGAGGCCGAGCATCCCGAATGGATGCACAAGGACAGCCTGACCCAGCGCGTAGGCGGTACGGCCAGAAGAGACCTGCGCAAGGTGCAGCACGACGTGCCGGTCATCTCGCTGCAGGACGTGTTCTCCAGGGAGGACGTGTACGCCTTTGTGGAGCGGGTCAAAAGGGAGATGCCCACCGCACGTTTCGTCGTGGAAAAAAAGATCGACGGTTTGACGCTCGTGCTGCGCTACCGGAACGGCAAGCTGGAAGACGCGATCACGAGAGGCGACGGCGCGATCGGCGAAAGCGTGTACGAGAACGCGCTGGCCATCCGCTCCATCCCCAGGGAGGTGCCGGAAAAACTGCCGTATCTGGAGGTGCGCGGCGAAGTCTACATGTCCACGGAGAGCTTCGAGGCGATGAACGCCAGGGAAGCGGAACGGGGCGGCAAGACGTACCAGAACCGCAGAAACAGCGCGGCCGGCACGCTGCGCCAGTTGGACCCCGCTGTGGTGGCGGAACGCCAGCTGGACATCTTCGTGTTCAATCTGGAGATCGCGGAAGGCAAGACGTTCACGGGTCACAAGGAGAGCCTGCTGTGGCTGCAGAGCCAGGGCTTTTCCATCAGTCCGCAGCTGACGGAGGCGGAGACGGCGGACGAGGTCTGGGCGGCGATCGAGGACATCGGCAGCACCCGCTGGGAACTGAATTACGGCATCGACGGCGCGGTCGTCAAGGTGGACGATCTGGCGCAGCGGCAGGCGCTCGGCTTTACGAGCAAAGTGCCCCGCTGGGCGGTCGCCTATAAATATCCGCCCGAACGCAAAGAGACCGTCGTAGAGGACATCATCGTGCAGGTGGGACGCACCGGCCGGCTGACCCCGCTTGCGCTGATGAGACCCGTGCGCGTGGCGGAGACCACGGTGTCCCGGGCAACGCTGAACAACCAGGACTATATCGACGAGAAGGACGTGCGCATCGGCGACACGATCGTCATCCAGAAGGCCGGGGACATCATCCCTGAGGTGAAGGAAGTCGTAAAGGAAAAGCGGCCGAAAGGCACGGTTCCGTATAAAATGCCCTCGTTCTGCCCGGTCTGCGGCGCTCCCGTGGCGCGGGAAGAGGGCGGTGACGGCGTGCACCTGTACTGCACCGGCAGCGCGTGTCCCGCGAAGGACAGCCGCAAGCTGGAGTATTTCGTCAGCAAGGACGCCATGAACGTGGACGGCTTTGGTCCGGCTGCCGTGGAAGCGCTTATTTCCGAAGGATATATCCGGGAGTACGCGGATATTTACACGCTGAAAGACCATCGCGACCGTCTGATCGAAGAGGGCATCGTCGGCAAGGAAAAGTCTGTCGACAACCTGCTGAAGGCGATCGAGGGATCGAAGGACAACGATATCGACCGGCTGATCACGGGCCTGGGCATTCGGGGCGTAGGCAAGCAGGGCGCGAAGGTCCTGGCTTCGAACTTCCCCGACATGCAGGCCGTCATGGACGCGAAGGCGGAAGCGCTGGCGCAGCTGCCCGATTTCGGCGGCATCACCGCGGCGGACATCACCGCGTTCTTCGCGGATCCGAAGAACCGGGAAGCCGTGGAAAAACTGGCGGCTGCCGGGGTCAACACGGTCTCGAAGGCTGCGTCGAAGCGCAGGGACGACCGCTTCGCAGGCATGACGTTCGTGCTTACCGGCACGCTGCCGACCCTCAAGCGGGATGAAGCGCAGGCCATCATCGAATCGTTCGGCGGAAAGGCCGCGGGCAGCGTCTCGAAGAAGACAACGTACGTTCTCGCAGGGGAAGCCGCAGGCAGCAAACTGACGAAGGCGCAGGAACTGGGCATCCCCATCCTGGACGAGGACGCGTTTCTGGAGATGACGAAATAAAAGAAATCCGTTGCAAAACACGGCAGCTTTCAGTATAATAATCAAGCATCGAACCGCGCCGGAAGACCGGCCGGGCCCTGCGCAAGAGACACCTGTGAACCTGGTCAGGACCGGAAGGTAGCAGCCATAAACGGGCCCGTCTTTGTGCCGCAGATCAGTCTGGCCGGCCTTCCGGCGCGGTTCGTTTTTTGTGTCTTTACGGAACCTTTTCCAGTCAGTAAAATGAAGGCAGGAGGAAAACTAATGGAAAGGATCGTCTTTATCAGTTACAGTTCGCAGGATAAGCCGATCGCCGACGCGATCTGCCGCCAGCTGAAAGAGAACGGTATCCAATATTGGATCGACAGGCGCGATATCGGACCAGGTCTCTGGGCGGATGACATCATGGACGGTCTGCATCGCAGCGAAGTCTTTGTCGTCGTAGTCGGTCATAACTCGATCGCATCGCAGGAAGTCCTCAAAGAGGTTACCGAAGCGACTAAGACCTGCAAGTTCATTCTCCCGTTCAAGGTGGATGACGAGATGCTCTCCAAAGGACTGCAGTATCATCTCGGCCCTTATCAATGGCTGGATGCGGCGACCCCTCCTCTGGAAGAGCGCATCGGCGAATTGCTCGAATGCATCGAGCATCTTTCTGAAGAAAATGCTTTCAACGTCAACAGCGGCCGCATGAAATTCGTAGAAAAGGCGCCTGCGCCTCACGGGTTCTTCGTGGGCCGCGAACAGGAGATCGCTGCGATCCGGGACGCTTTTCAGGACGACCATATCGTCTTCCTTCAGGGGATGGGCGGCATCGGTAAGAGCGAGATCGCGAAAGGATATGCGCAGACATACCGCAGCGAATACGATACGATCCTCTTTACAAGTTATACTTCCGACCTGCTGGATCTGGTCTGCGGCGAGGATATCGCGATCGAGAACCTGCGGCGGATGAGCGGGGAAGACAGCGTCGTGTGGTTCCGCAGAAAACTGGAGGCTCTGCGGTCGCTCGTATCAGAACGCACGCTGCTGATCATCGATAACTTCGATACGGATACAGATCCATATATGGACGAAGTCTTCGCGACGCCGTGCCATATTCTCGTCACGTCCCGGAACGTACATTCCGATTATGATTCCGAGATCCAGGTCGGTCCGGTCGAGGACTTCGATGCAGTGCGGAAGATCTTTGCGCATCATGTGAAGCCTCTGAAGGTGACCGATCAGGAGTCTGTCGACGAGATCCTGCGGTTGGTCGGCTGTCACACCATTACCGTGGAACTCATCGCGAAACAGCTCGCTGCCAGCCGTCTGACCCCTGCGAAGATGCTGGACCGCCTGCGCTCTGCCGGCGTCGATACGCAGCTGAAGGAGTCCGTAAAACATGGCGTGTCCGCGGAAAAAAAGAACGCGTTCGGCTATATCCGGCAGCTGTTTGCCTTCTCAGGTCTCAGCGAAGAAGAAACGCACATGCTCAGCGTGATGTCGTTCGTGCCCGTGAGCGGCATACAGTTCCCGATGCTCAGCGAGATCCTGGATCTGGAAGACTTTGACGTCGTCAATTCTCTGATCAGCGGCAGCTGGCTGATCGACGATATCGAATCCGTGCGCATGCATCCGGTCATCCGGGACGTCGTCCGGTCAGAACTTGCGCCTACGCCGGTCACTTGCCTCGACTACGTCGAAGGCTTGCGGAAAAAGAGCGTCAACATGTGGAATTTCGACCTGCAGGAGAGAAACGACTTCTATTCCCTGGTCCGCCAGATCGTTATCGACTGGCCGGATCCGGTTCCCGAAACGCTGCCCGCATACGACGATCTGATCGACGCGGTATGGATGGGCGGCGATTTCGCCAGGGCCCAGGCTTTCGGCGAAGCGGTCTACCGCTATGC
>JAFPXN010000067.1 GCA_017412505.1 Bacillota bacterium
CAGCCGCTTGACTTTCATCAGGTCTTCGTATCTGCGCACGACGACGACTTCCGGCAGGTCCGCGCCCGGAATGGGCGGGACGAAGCCGTTGGCGCCGGCCGCGTAGATCAGACGCGTGTAGAAATAGGAATCGCCTCCCGCGACCGTGACGAGGCGGGAAGAATTGTCGATGGCGCGTACTTTCTTTCCCAGCATCAGGTCGATCCTGTTCTCTTCATACCATTCCGGTCCGTATACGATGGTGCGGCCCAGTTCGTAGGAGCGCAGAGGCGTCTTCGTGAGCATGGGACGGCTGTAAGCGGGAATGGATTCGTCGCCGATCATCAGAATGGCGCCGTCCGGGTCGACTTCACGGATACCCTGCGCGGCGCTGACCGCTGCGATCCCTGCGCCGATGATGATGTATTTATAGAACTTCTTCATGTCCTACACCTCCTTCAGCGCCTTTACGATGTTCGCAGGCAGTTTCACGATGAGATTGGGATCCGTGATATCCGCGATCGGAAGGAAGCCCCTGTCTTCCGCGGACACGCCGTATTCCTTCTGCAGTTCTTCGATGTCGCCGAATTTCAGGGATCTTGTGGGGCAGGCGCCGCAGCAGGCGGGTTCGTATCCCCTTTCCCTGAGTTCCGCGCAGGCGTCGCATTTCTGCGCCACGCCCTTGGTGAGCGAGAACGAGACCGCCCCGTTCGGGCAGTTCCACATGCAGCTGCCGCAGCCCATGCACAGGTTGTCGTCGTGGACTACGGTGCCGTCCGCGGCTTTATGCATCGCTCCGGTCGGACAGGCCTTGACGCAGTTCGCTTCCTCGCAGTGATTGCACGCGCCGGAATAATGCGCGTAGATCTTCTTCCCGCCGGCTTCGACGGAGATCGTCTCGACGCGGCGGAAGAATTCACCCGGCTGCAGTCCGTGCAGATCCTTGCATGCCACCTGGCAGGCTCCGCAGCCCAGACAGGTGTTCATGTTGAAATAAAAGCCTAATCTTCCCATAGTCACCTCTATTCTGTCTTTCTGTGTGCATCCAGATAACTCTGAAGAATGATAACGGCCGCCTGGCGGTCGATGATCGTCTTTCTCTTTGCCCGGCTCATGTCCGCGGCGATCAGGACGTCCTCGGCGATCTTCGTCGTGAAGCGCTCGTCCTGAAACTCGAACTGCAGGTTCATCCCCTGGCTGCGCGCCTTGTTCTGAAGTCTTTCCACGAACTCGCGCACTTTCTGCGTCTGCAGGCTGTCTTCGCCGGAGAGCATCAGGGGAAGACCGGAGACGATGGTGCCGGCATCGTATTCCTTCGCCAGCTCCAGCACTTTCGTCGTGTCTTTTTTGACCCCGATCCGCTCGATCGTCATGACGCCCTGCGCGCTGATCTGCAGCGGGTCGCTGACCGCGACGCCTATCGTTTTGTCGCCTATGTCCAGGCCCATGTATCTCATAAAACGGTTCCTTTACTGCAAAACAAGCGGACTCAAAAAGTCCGCTTTGCCTTGCTGTGTACAGAGAATGATTCTCTTTATTTCTTCAGGAAACTTCTGAGAAGCTCCTCTACCAGATCGTCGCGTTCGATGTGGCGGATCAGGTTTCTCGCGTTGTTGTGACCCGTGATATAGGAGGGATCACCGGAAAGAATGTAGCCGACCATCTGGTCGATGGCATTGTAACCTTTTTCCTCCAGCGCTTCGTACACGGTCTTGAGGATATCTTCTGTCGTTCTCTGCTCGGGCTTTTCCGGGCTGCTGAACAGTATCGTTTTTCTCTCCACTTTTTACCTCCTGTCAGTATCTCTAATCTACCCTTTATTATATCTGCGTTTGCCCTGTGAAACAAGGCTAAGTTGCGCTTATTTTGCCAGCTCTTCCATCAGCTTTTCCGCTACGGCGAACGCGTCGGGCAGTTTGCTGACGTCCTTGGCGCCGGCCTGGGCCATGTCGGCTTTTCCGCCGCCGCCGCCTGCCGCTTTCGCGATCTCCTTGACCATGTTGCCGGCGTGATAGCCCCTGCCGGTCAGATCGTCCGTGACGGAGACCATGAGCGTGGCCTTCTCGCCGTTCACAGTGGCGAAGACCATGACGACGGATTTCTCCGCAGCCTTGATCTGGTCGGAGATGCCGCGCAGTTCGTCGATGCCCGCGCCTTCGAACGTGTGCTCGATCAGTCTGGCGCTGCCGAACGTCTTCGCGCTCTTCAGCATATCTCCCGCGCCTTCCTGCGCGGCTTTCGCCTTGAGTTCTTCGAGTTCCCTGCGGACCGCTTTCAGTTCTGCCGCGACGTCTTCCGCCCTCTTTTCCAATCCTGCCGCGTTTGTCTTCAGGGAAGCCGCTGCCGCGGCGATCTTTGCCTGTTCGTCCGCCAGCATCGCGTTGACCGCGCTGCCGGTGACCGCGGTGATGCGTCTCGTACCGGCTGCCACGCCCTGCTCGGAAACGATGTGCAGGCTGCCGATCTGACCGATGTTCGCGACGTGCGTGCCGCCGCAGAATTCCATGGAGAATCCGGGCACGTCCACGACTCGGACGGAATCGCCGTACTTCTCGCCAAACAGCATCATAGCGCCAAGCTGCTTCGCCTCTTCGATGGGCAGCACCTTCGTCTCGACATCCGTAAACTTCAGGATCTCCGTGTTCACGATGTTCTCGACCTTCGCGAGATCCTCGGCGGAGATGCCTTCGAAGTGCGTAAAGTCGAAGCGCAGTTCCTCTTCGGTGACGAGGGAACCGGCCTGCTCCACGTGGTCGCCGAGCACGGTGCGCAGCGCTTTCTGCAGCAGATGCGTCGCGGTGTGGTTGCGGGCGATCGCATGTCTTCTGAGCGCGTCGACGCAGGCCGTGACCGTATCTCCGACGGAAACTTCGCCGGCCGTGACGATCGCTTTATGCACGTAAACGCTGCCGACTTTGATCGTATCCGTAATAGCGGCCGTAAAACCGTCGCTCTCCAGTACGCCCTGATCGCCGACCTGTCCGCCGCCTTCCGCGTAGAACGGCGTGCGGTCGAGAACGATGCGGATCTCTTCGCCTTCTCCCGCGGTCTTGAACGTGCTCATGCCGCGGACGAGGCCGATGACCTTCGCGTCCATGGCCAGGCTTTCGTAGCCGGTGAATTCCGTTGCCGGGAAGTCCTTGAACATCGCGCTTTCGTCCAGCCAGCCTTCGTTGTCTTCGGCTTTTCTGGCGGCTCTGGCCTGGTCTTTCTGCTGCTGCATGCAGGCGCGGAAGCCGTCTTCGTCGACGGAGAATCCCTGTTCTTCCGCGATCTCCTGGGTCAGCTCGATGGGGAAGCCGAACGTATCGTACAGTTTGAAGACCTGTTCGCCGGTCAGTTTGTCCGTTCCCGCGGCTTTGGCGGCTTCCATGTAGCCTTCCAGAACGGTGGTGCCGGATTCGATGGTCTGGTCGAACTTGGCTTCTTCGATGCTGATGATCTTCTTGATGTAATCCCTGCGTTCGATCAGTTCGGGATAGGACCGGCCGTACTGTTCGAACACCTTTTCCGCGACGTCGTTGATGAACGCGCCCTGAATGCCCAGCAGTCTGCCGTGGCGGGCCGCTCTTCTCAGCAGTCTGCGGAGGATGTAGCCCCTGCCCTCGTTGCTGGGCAGAATACCGTCGCCGATCATGAACGAAACGGTGCGCACGTGATCCGTGATGATGCGCAGAGAGACGTCCGTCTTTTCCGCGCCGTCGTGGTACGCGACGCCGGACAGGCGGCAGACTTCCTGCAGAATCTCGTGCATGGTGTCGATATTATAGATCGAGTCTACGCCCTGCATGATGCAGGCCATTCTCTCCAGGCCCATGCCGGTATCGATATTGGGGTGAGCCAGGGGCACGTAGGAACCGTCTTCCTGTCTGTCGAACTGGGTGAAAACGAAGTTCCAGAATTCCATGTAGCGGTCGCAGTCACAGCCGGGCTTGCAGTCGGGCTTGCCGCAGCCATATTCGGGACCTCTGTCGAAATACACTTCGCTGCAGGGACCGCAGGGACCGGTGCCGATCTCCCAGAAGTTGTCGTCCTTGCCGAGGCGCACGATACGTTCCTCGGGCATGCCGACCTGATCTCTCCAGATGGCGTAAGCTTCGTCGTCATCTTTGTAGACGGTCGCCCAGACTTTGTCCTTGGGGATATCCAGCCATTCCGGAGACGTGATGAATTCCCAGCCCCAGTTGATGGCTCCTTCCTTGAAATAGTCGCCGAAGGAGAAATTGCCCAGCATTTCGAAGAACGTAGCGTGTCTGGCAGTGTGGCCCACGTTGTCGATGTCGTTCGTGCGGATGCACTTCTGCGCCGTGGTCATCCTCTTGCGGGGTGGCGTCTTGGCGCCGCTGAAATAGGGCTTCAAAGGAGCCATGCCTGCCGCGATCAGCAGAAGGGATTTATCGTTTTCCGGGACAAGGGAATAGCTCGCGTGTCTCAGGTGATCCTTGGTCTCCCAGAACTTCAGAAACTGTTCGCGCAGCTCGTTTACGCCCATGTATTTCATAAAAAAGTACCTCCGAGTGTTTCGATTTATAACACTTAATTTTATTGCTTTTTCATTTCAAGTGTCAAGTTTTTATTCGATCGCTTTCATGGATTCCGCCATGTCGATCTTATCGATCTTCCGCCGCAGCGCCAGGTTGATCAGCACGGCGAACAGAAACGTCAGAACGATCGAATAGACGTACGACAGAGGCGCCAGCCTGCATCCGAAATACATGTTCTTGATCACGACCTGCGCCATGACGTAGCGCAGCAGCGCGATGCCCATCGGGATGCCGAACAGCGTCGCGATGGCGGTCAGGATCATGTTCTCACGGAACACGTACTGCGCCGTTTCGTTCTGATAGAATCCGAGCACTTTCAGCGTCGCGATCTCTCTGCGACGTTCTGTGATCGAGATATTCGTCAGGTTGTACAGAACAATGAACGCAAGCGCGCCGGAACAGACGAGAACGATCACAACGACGTAGTCCATCGATTTCAGCAGCGACCCTATGGTGTTGCGAAGGTCGGCTGCGAGGGTCACGGCAACGACTTCGTCGGAAGACAGCAGGTCCGCCGCCGCGCGGTGCACTTCCGTGTCTTTCCTGAAGTTGACGTAGGCGTTCTTGACCTCCGGCACTTCGCCCCAGGCTTCTTCGAACGTATCGGCAGAGACAAAGACGTAGTCGTAGAGATAATTGTCGTAGATGCCTGTCACCTTCAGGTCGATCTTGCGCATATCGTCGTCGACGATGGAGACCGTGTCTCCGACGGAGATGTCCAGATCCCTTGCCAGGCGGTAATTCAGCACCGTCTCTCCTCTCCCCGGCCAGGAAAGTTTTTCGCTGCCCGTATGGATGTCGATAAAGCCGGCCGGAGCTTCTTTGAACCCGACGATATTCGCCTCTTCCGAACCGCTGTGCGTGACGTCCATCTTGTTGACGGACACAAACGAAGCGTCTTCGATCACTTCGCTGTGATCGCGCAGGAACGCAGCCTGGCCCTCTTCTGTCAGCGGATCGAAGAACGTGATGTCGCCGTCGTAGATGCTGACCTCCTCATATTGATAATCCACGATGTTCGAGATCGTGTCGCGGATGCCGAAACCGGTTAACAGCAGCGCCGTACAGCCGCCGATGCCGACGATCATCATCACCATACGCTTCTTATACAGGAAGATGTTGCGGACGGAGACCTTGCGCAGGAAGTTCAGCCTGTTCCAGATGACGGGGATCCGTTCGAGCAGCACGCGTTTGCCCGGCTTCGGCGCTTCGGGGCGGATGAGCTGCGCCGCGGGTTCGTTCAGTTCCCTGCGTATCGTCAGCCATGTCGCGCCGAGCGCGCACAGCAGATAGACTGCCGTGCAGATGCCGAAGACCTTCCAATCCAGAACGTAGGCGACAGGCCGTTCGATGGAATACATGATGCGGTAGATCTTCCAGATCGTCATCGGCATAAACCGGGACCCGACGAAGAATCCGACGAAGCAGCCCAGCAGCGAGGCGCTGGACGCGTAGAAGAGATACCGGCCCGCGATCGCGTTGTCGCTGTAGCCGAGAGCTTTCAGCGTACCGTCTTCCGTCCGCTGTTCGTCCACCATGCGGGTCATCGTCGTGACGCAGACGAGAACCGCTACGAGGAAGAAGAACAGCGGGAACACCTTCGCGATGCCTTTTACGATCGCCGTATCGTTCTCCAGGGAGGCATAGCCGTTGTTCATGTTGCGGCCGAGGACGAAAAGCGTAGGATCTTTCAGATCGGCCAGCTGCTGCTTCGCGTCGTCGACTTTGTCCTGTCCTTCC
>JAFPXN010000068.1 GCA_017412505.1 Bacillota bacterium
GGCGGGCTGAAGCAGATCGACCCCATCGGCACGAACGGCGAGATCATCATCGATTTTTCCCTGTATGACGCGAAGCGGGCGGGTTTCGAGACCGTAGTCTGCATCATCAAACACGAGATTGAGGAAGACTTCAAGGAACTCATGGAGCGCGGCGCAGCCAGGAACATGGACATCCGCTACGCCTATCAGGAACTGGACGACATTCCCGAAGGGTTCGAGATTCCCGAAGGCAGAGTCAAGCCCTGGGGCACCAGCCATGCGATCCTCGCAGCACGCGACATCATCGACGGACCCTTCGCGGTCATCAACGCCGACGATTACTATGGTCCCGAAGCATTTAAGATCATGTACGACTACCTGTGCCAGGCAAAAGACGGAGAGCAATACGACTACTGCATGGCGGCGTACCGCATCGAGAACACGCTTACGGAAAACGGCAGCGTGGCCAGAGGCGTGTGCCGCGTGGACGAAGAAGGCAGACTGACGGGCATCGACGAACGCCTGAAGATCCAGTGGAAGGACGGAAAGATCCAGTTTACCGAAGACAACGGGGAAAGCTGGACCGAAGTCGCGGCCGGCACCCCCGTCTCCATGAACCTGTTCGGCTTTACGGAGAGCTTCATGGGAGAACTGAAGGCGCGCCTGGCCCCGGATCTTGAGCGCATCCTGCGCGAAAACCCGCTGAAGGGCGAGTATCTGCTGCCTGTCACCGTCAGCCACCTGCTCGAAGAAGGCAAGGCCCACGTCACCGTGCTGGACTGCCCCGAGAAGTGGTACGGGGTCACGTACCGGGAAGACCGCCCGACCATCGTCGCCGCGATGAAGGCGAAGAAAGAAGCCGGAGAATATCCGGAAGCTCTTTGGAAATAGAAAGGAGAAGCTATGGACTTACGAGAGACCATGAAGGCGCTGTGCTCCGAGTGCGGGCCTTCGGGTTTTGAAGGGCCTGTCGCAGCCAAAGCCCGGCAGCTGATCGAGCCGCTGTGCGACGAGACCTGGATCGACAAGATGGGCAACGTCGTCGGCGTCAGACGCTGCGGCAGGAAGAACGCCCGAAAAGTGCTGATCACGGCTCATCTGGACGAGATCGGCCTGATCGTGACCGGCCACGAAGACGGTTTTCTGCGCTTCGGCAAGATCGGCGGCGTGGACCCGCGCATGCTGCCCGACCGGGAGCTGACGATCCTGACGGATCCGCCCCTGTTCGGCGTCGTCGCGGCGCTGCCGCCCCACGTCATGAGCGCGGAGGACAAGGAGAAGACCATCCCCATCGAGGACCTGCGCATCGATATCGGCTGCAGCCAGAAAACGGCGCAGAAATTGGTGCCCGTCGGAACGCCCATCTCCTTCCGCAAGGACAATTACAGCCTGGGCGAGCACTTCTACTGCGGCACGTCCCTGGATGACCGCAGCTGTTTCGCCGCCTGCATGTACGCCATGGAGCTGCTGCAGGGAAGAACGCTGGACTGTGACGTCTACATCATGGGCGCCACCGTGGAAGAGACCGATTCCGTCGGCGCCCTCACCGGCAGCTACGCCATCGATCCGGACCTGTGCCTCGTCGCGGACGTGTGCCAGGCGAAGACCACCGACGGCGGCCCCGCCAACAAAGACATCGAACTGGGCAAGGGCCCGTCTGTCACCGTAGGCGCCAACTGCCAGCCCCACATCACGGAGCACGTGGTCGCCGTAGCGGAAAAGCACCGCATCCCCTACCAGCTGTCCGGCACCGGCGGCAACACCCACACGGACGCCTGGCCCATGCAGATCACCAGCAAGGGCTTTAACGTACAGCTGCTGTCCCTGCCGAACCGCTATATGCACACGCCGATCGAGGTCGTGGACGTGCGGGATATCGAATGGCTGGGCGAACTGATGGCCGCGGTCATCGCGGAGCCGGGAAAGGAGGAGTACGCATGTTAAGACTTCTGAAAGAACTGTGTCTGACGAACGGCGTCTCCGGTTTCGAGAACCCCATCCGCGCGAAGCTGGTCGAAAAGTGCCGTCCCTACGCGGACGAGATGTCCGTGGACACCATGGGCAACCTGGTCGTGTTCAAGAAGGGCAAGAAGCACAACGCGCCGAAGCTGATGATCGCCGCGCACATGGACGAAGTCGGCTTCGTCATCACGAAGATCGAGGATTCCGGCGTGCTGCGCTTCCAGGAAGCCGGCGGCATCAACCCGCGGGTGGCGCTCGGAAGGCGCGTGCTCATCGGCGATGCCCGCGTTCCCGGGGTCACGGGCCTGAAGGCCTATCACCTGGTCTCCAAGGAAGAGGAGAAGGTGACCCCCTCCATCAACCAGATGTACATCGACATCGGCGCGGAATCGAAGGAAGAAGCCTCGAAGCTCGTCAAGCCCGGCGATTACGTCGCGTTCGATTCGGACTTCCTGCGCTTCGGCGAAGGCAAGAAGCGCGTCAAGGCCAAGGCCATCGACGACCGCATCGGCTGCGCGCAGATGATCAAACTCATGGAGCAGGATCTGCCCATGGACGTGACGTTTGTGTTCACCGTGCAGGAGGAAGTCGGCCTGCGCGGCGCGAAAGCCGCCGCGTTCAACCTGCAGCCCGACATCGCGCTCGTCCTCGAAGGCACGACCTCCGCGGACATGCCCGGCGTGGATGACGCCAAGAAAGTGACCCGCGTAGGCGGCGGCTGCGTCATCGGCTGTGTGGATACCGGCACGATCTACGACCGTAAACTGTTCGACGCCCTGCGGAACATGGCGGACGAAGCCGGCATTCCCTGGCAGATCAAGAACTATATCGCGGGAGGCACCGACGCGGCTGTGATCCAGCGGAGCGCGGCGGGCGTAAGAGTCGCCAACATCTCCACCCCGGTGCGCATGCTGCACGCGGCGTCCACCGTGGCGGACAAGAACGATATGGAGCACGGACTGAAACTGGCGCAGATGTTCATTGACGCGATCGCTGCGGGAAAGGTGAAATAAATGGATATTTTAAAAACTTTAGATACGTTGAATGCAGCCTTCGGTCCCAGCGGCTGCGAAGAGGAAGTGGCGGCGGCGATCGCCAAGCTCGCGAAGCCGTACTGCGACGAGATCACGACGGACGTCATGGGCAACCTGATCTGCCACAAGAAGGGTCCCGGCAAGAAGATCATGTTCGCGGCCCACATGGATTCCCTCGGCTTGATGGTGACCCACATCGAAAAGGAAGGCCAGCTGCGCGTCGGCAAGATCGGCTGGATCCCGGAGAAGGAAGCGGTCGGCACGCCCGTGCGCTTCGCCAGCGGCCTGAAGGGCGTTATCCACTGCAACGAGATGGAGGACGAGGGCAAGGTGAAGCCGGAAGACCTGTACGTCGACATCGGCGCATCTTCCGAAGCGGAGGCAAAGAAATACGTGCGCCCCGGCGACATGTGCGTCTATGATACGAGAAGCGCCATGCTGTGCGGCAACCGTATCGCCAGCTGCTACACCGACAACCGCAGCGGCTGCGTCGTGCTGCTGATGGCCATGGAGATGCTGAAGAAGGACGTCAACGACCTGTACTTCGTGTTTACGGTGCAGGAGGAAGTCGGCCTGCGCGGCGGCAAGACCGCGGCGTTCGGCATCGCCCCGGACTACGGCATCGCCGTGGACGTGACCGGCGCGGACGACGTGCCCAAGAGCATGCACGGCTGCAGCTCTTCCACGGGCAAGGGCGCCGCGATCAAGGTGAAGGACTCTTCCGTCATCTGCAGCCCGGCCGTGAACAGGATCCTGGTGGAACTGGCGGAAAAGAAGAAGATCCCCTATCAGATGGACGTTCTGACCTCGGGCGGCACCGACGCCGGTTCCATGATCGTGACCATGGACGGCGTGCTGACGAGCGGCATCTCCATCCCTTGCAAGTTCTGCCACTGCCCGCAGGAGATCGTCTCTGCGGATGATATGGAAGCCTGCGCGAAGCTGTGCGCGGCGTTTGCGGAATACAAGTTCTAAAGGAGGCCCGAATCGATGGACAATATGGACAGAATCTTTTTTAACGGACAGATCGTGACCGTGGATCCCCAATATCCCGAAGCGAGCGCTGTCGCGGTCAAGAACGGCATCGTCATGGCCGTCGGAAGCGACGAGGAAGTGAAGGCGATGGCGGGTCCCGCGACGGAGATGGTCGACCTGAAGGGCGCTTTCATGTGCCCCGGCCTGATCGACAGCCACATGCATCTGCTTCTGCTCTCCAACAAGCTCCGCCGCACCGACATCGGCGTCGCGAAGACGTTCCGGGAATGCATGGACATCATGGCGAAGGCGGCGGAGGAAAAGAAAGGCACGAACGGCTGGGCCATGGGCATCGGCTTCAACCAGGACGACTGGACCGACTGCAATGAAGTACCCACCCGCCTGGATCTGGACAAGGCCTGCGGCGACGTTCCCGCGTACATCGAACGCGCCTGCGGCCACATCGCCACGCTCAACACCAAGGCCATGGAACTCATGGGTATGATGAACGAGAAGGAAGGCGAATCCCCGTATAAACTGCGGTATTTCGAAGACGGCACCCCCAACGGCGTGCTGTGTGAAGACACGGTCCGCCTGGTGGAGGAATACTTCCCCATCCCCACCGTGCCCGAGATGAAGGAACTCATCCTGATGGGCGCCCGCTACATCGCGGCGAAGGGCCTGGTCGGCGTTCACTCCGACGACCTCAATCTGGTCGTGCCCGTCAAGGATATGCCCGTCATCCTGCAGGCGTATAAGGAACTGTCCGAGGCGGACGAGCTGCCCATCCGCGTGCACCAGCAGTGCCGCATGCTCAACCTGCCGATGATCGAAAAGTTCTGCAGCGAGTACAAGGTCCGCACGAAATGGGGCAAGAACTTCACGATCGGCGACATCAAGATCATGGGCGACGGTTCTCTGGGCGCTCATACCGCGGTGCTGCGCGGAGAATACAAAAACGCGCCGGAGGACCACGGCATTCCTCTCCACGACGACGAGGAACTGTACGCCATGTTCCGCGTAGCCCACAACGCGGGCTATCCCATCGTGGTCCACGTCATCGGCGACGGCGCGATGGACCAGGTCGTGAACGGCTACGAGCTCGTGATGAACGAGAACCCCAAGGCCAACATGCGCCACGGCATCATCCACTGCCAGATCATGGACGAAGCGCAGCAGGACAGATTCGTCAAACTCAATCTGCTGGCCTACGCGCAGCCTGTGTTCGTCCGCTACGACTCCCAGATCGTGGACGACTGCGTCGGTTCCGAGCTGGCGAAGACGTCCTACAACTGGAGACGCTACATCGATCTGGGCGTTCACATGAGCGGCGGTTCCGACTGCCCGGTGGAAGACTGTGACCCGCTGGCGAACCTCTACTACGCCGTGACCCGCATGGGCATGGACGGCAAGCCCTGGTACCCGGAGAACGGCGTGACCATGGAAGAGGCGCTGCGGATGTTCACGATCGAGGGCGCCTACTCCGCGTTCGAAGAGGCGGAGAGAGGCTCCATCACCATCGGCAAGTACGCGGACTTCACCGTTCTGGACAAGAACATCATGAAGAATCCGCCCGAGGAACTGCTGAACACCAAGGTCCTGATGACCATCGTGAACGGCAAGACCGTATACGAAGCATAGGCAGCAATCGCATAGGAGCACACGGGGACAGGTACAATGTGTCGTGAAACGACACATTGTACCTGTCCC
>JAFPXN010000069.1 GCA_017412505.1 Bacillota bacterium
TGGGGACGGTTCCGTTTGACAATGTTGTCAAACGGAACCGTCCCCAGCGACACCCGGAGGATCGACATGAAAAGGTCTTTAGGCATCATCCTGGCTTTGTTGCTGGCGGTTTCGCTGCTGGCGGGCTGCACAGCGACCGACGGCCCGGGGATGGTCAATTACAGCGTGCAGGGCAACCTGCTGAAGATCGAGGGCAAGTCCGGTCTGATGGCCGGCAAACTCGATGGTCTTGAAGTATCAGAGGAAAACGGCGTCGCCAGCCTCGTCCTGAAAAAAGGAACGGACGAGGGCACGTTCACGTCGGCCGAATACCAGACCGACGACTTCACCCACATGGTCGCCAGCTGGAACGCTTTCATCCACGAAGGCGGCAGCGTGGAGATCCTGGCGCGCGCCAAATTCGGCGACACCTGGACCGACTGGCTGACCTGGGGCGAGTTTACGCCCTACGCGAGCCGCGGCAGCATCAAGAACAAGAAATGCGACACGGCCTACGTGGACGTGGACACGTTCGTTCTGAAGGACGGCCAGCAGGGGCATCACGTGCAGGTGATGGCGGTGCTGCGCAGAGACGGGGCGCATCCGGACGCGAAGAGCCCCGAACTGCGCCGCATCTGTATGACGTTTGCCGGCGGCACCATGTTGGCAGCCTATGCGGAAGAACCCGTCGAAGAACTGCCCGTCAAGGCGCTTTGCCAGGCGCCCGGCATCTCCCAGGAGATCCGCTATTCTTCCATCGCGGACTCCATCTGCAGCCCCACGACCATGACCGTGATGCTGCTCAGCCGCGAAAGCGACCCGCGGGCACAGCGCTACACGGAGCTGCTGCCCGAGATGTACGCGCTGATGACCGAGGACAACGCCGAAGACATGTTCGGCAACTGGTCGTTCACCTGCTCCGGCGCGGGCCTGTACGGCTATGAATGCTACTGCCAGTACGCCGGCAGGGATATCCTGATGCAGGAGCTGGCGAAGGGTCACACCTGCGGCATCAACGTGGTGTATTCCAACCGCAAGAGCGACGGCCTGCCCTTCCTGAAGGGCTGCGCCGGCAGCACGAACGGCCACCTGATCACCATCATCGGCTATGAGTACGAGGATGGCCAGATCGACGACGAGCACCTGTATTTCTACAGCAGCGACTCCTATTCGGACAGCGACGACACCTGCTACCGCCGCTACAAGTGGACGGAGCTGGCGCAGTGCTGGACGAAGCGCATCGCGTATATCATCCCCTCGCTCGAGAAGGAAGTGACCCTCCCGGGCGGTCCGATCTTCCATATCGCCGCGGATCTGGAACCCGCGGGCAACAACGAATACCGCTTCGTCTGCGGGGTCAACGGGGACGGCAGCCCTGCCTACCCGGACACCTACGATTTCGAACGGGGCGACGGCTTTGTCGCCTGGTGCGTGGACAATGTCTGCACGGACAACACCGCGGGCGGCATCGCGAGCGACTCTTCCGTCGTCTATGAAAAGCCGATGCAGGTCTACGCCAACAACACGTTCAGCTACGCGAAAATGGCGGCCGGCGGCAAGGTCAAGATCGACCTGGAAGGGATCACCCGGCGGGCGGCGGAGCAGCTGGGCATCGCTCCGGAGAACGTCTTCATCACCGTTTTCGCGATCAGCCCCAACGGGTATTGTTATTCCGCCGGAGCCATGGGCGGCGTGCCGGTAACGAGTTTTTATGTGGAGAATTAAAGCATGAAATACCTCTGGATCGCCCTGGGCGTCTGGAACCTGATCGTGTTCTGTGTCTACGGGCTGGATAAATACAAAGCGCAGCACGACAAATGGCGCATCCCCGAGAAGACGCTGCTGTTCCTGGCTTTCCTGTTCGGCGGCCTGGGCGCATTTCTCGGCATGCGCGTGTTTCACCATAAAACGAAGCATAAACTCTTTACGATCGGCGTGCCGGTGTGCCTGCTGCTGAATATCGCGGCGCTGTACGTGCTGCTGTTCTGGCACGGCGGCGCGGCAGCGTTTTGGAAAAACTGAAGAAAAAGCGACAGATCTTCCGTTCTTTGCGGGCGGCCTCCGGGCTGCCCGTTTTTTGTTATATTTATCATGCGATGCATAATATGCAGTCAGGTGAATTTATATTAACTCAACCCTGTTTTTGCCAAAAATATTACGGAAACTCCCTCTGCCGTTCGTGCAAAAATGGAGTAATTCATGCGGAATCGCAAAAAAGTGGTTGATATTCAACACCTGTCTATGGTAAGATAATTTGCTGCACAAATGTATAATTATCAACGGAACTTCACTATCATTTCTTCGTCTAAGTAATGATAGATAGTCATAAATCCCATTAACCATATGATGCGCTTTAAGCGTATCGAGCCATTCCGAAAGGAGAGACACAATGAAACGTAGTTCCAGAACATTTCTCTCACTGCTTCTGGTCCTGTCTCTGTGCCTGGGAATGATGCCAATGAGCATCTTCGCAGACGAAGGCACACCGGCAGAACCGGTTGCGGAACCGGCCGCGGTAGAAAACGTCCTTGACGCCGAAGAAGGCGAAGAGGACGATTCTGCTTTGCTTGACGAGCCTGCGGCACCTGTGGCAGGAGAAGAAGCAGGCGAGGAAGCAAAGACCGAAGAACCTGCGGCAGATGAAACCAAGAAGGTCAATGAGCCGTTAGTGGAGGTCAAAGAAGAGGCAGCCCCGGTTGCTGACGAAAAAAAGGCCGAAGAGGTTGATGAAGAATTGAAACTCGACGAGGCCAAGATACTTGACGTTCAAGAGGGGGCAAAACTCGAAGTTCTCGAGAAGGCGCCTGCAGAAGATGCGGCACAGAAGGGCGAAATGCTCGAAAAGGCTCCGGCGGAAGAGAAGAAGATCGATGTTTCTGCCAACGACGTCAATTCTGAAGAAGAACCTGCGCCTGCTGTGGAAGTAGCAGCAGATGCTGTACTGACCGCTAACAAAGCAGCTTCTGAATGTAATATACACTTTCATTTCCGCTATCCAAAAGCCGGGTCTGAAGAAGAGTATTGTCCAATGATATCTTATTTAACCGGTCAATCAGTTACTTCCGCCCCTGCTGTTCCATCAGACCTTCAGTGTCCAGAAGGAGCCACTCTTATTGGTTGGATGAACGGTTCTGATAGTACAATGGTTGATTTCAACAGTTTTGTAGCGCGCACTTTCTATTATAACTTCTATGCAGTGTGGAAATTACCGGGTGAAGACTGGTATACTGTATCTTATGTTTCCGGATTTGATAATCTCCCTGCACCTCCGGCCACCGAGATTAAAAGTGGTGATGTCGCAATACATGTGACGCCAGATGATAATTATTATAATAGGATTAAAGGGTTTAGATATGCAGAAGAGTGGTTTAGACTAGACGATTTGAATAAGTTGAAAGGCGGAATCTTTAATTATGAGGAAGATTGGTCTTTACTTACGGAGGATATCGCTTGGAAGCTTGTCTACGAGTTTGATTATAATAACAAAATTACAGAAGATATTACATTTATTCCTTGGTGGATCAAGACCTGGGAAGTCACTTTTGATACTGACGGCGGCGAACCCGCGATTGAGCCAAAAATTATAGATAACGGCAGAGCCACCCCAAGAATTGTAGCAGTTAAGAAAGAGGGCTATGAACTTGCGGGTTGGTATTATCTGAATGACGCAGGCGAAAAAGTCCCGTTTAAAATTGCAAATGATCCTGTCACTTCAGATATTCATTTGATCGCAGATTGGGTTGAGGTTTCTAATGTAAAATTTTACACTAATTACCCAGAAGGAATAACCTTGGATCAGAGAAGTGCCTCTCTTTCGATTAGCAAAGAAGAGGAACCCTTCCTTGCGCCTAGCCCGGAAGATGAGGACATCCGTTTTACGACACCGTTCGGATATGAATTCCTTTATTGGGAAGAAACGCATGATGACCCGAATCCCGACTCTAATCAGGGCGGAGGCGGTATTGTTGTTCCTGAACGGCCACCTGAAAAGAAACGTGCGGAGGCTGATCAGTTAAAGAGCGCTGTTAAAGCGGAAAACACCGATGCTACAGAAGAGACCCCTAAAACTTATCAAATAGGCGAAGCGGTAGAGCTCCACACAAATGTCTATCTCTCCGCTGTATGGGGCGAATGCAATACGGTTATCTATAGATCGATGTATCCCATCGGCTGCGGACTGGAAGACGCACCTGATTGCAGGGTCCCCTACAAAAACGGCGAGGAAACGTTCCGGGTCGCTAACTATAAGGATGATCCGGTCAACTTCGAGCGCCCCGTTGGCTATGAATTTGCCGGTTGGGAGAGGACTGTTATCGACACGGAAGAAGAGTATAATGATTTCTTCGGGGTGGAAACTCTTCCTCCTGGAATAGTTGGTCCTGGTGAAGGAACAATTGTAAAGAAGGCGGCAGAAATGGCCCGTTCTGAGACACGCTCCGAAGCTTCTACCTCGGAAGCGGTTGTCCAGTTAAGGGACATCGTGCAGCCCTATGAAAAGACGAATACGGAAGAAGACCTTCACGTTGTGGTCGTCCTTGACGCTCTATGGAAAAAGGCTCCTCTTGTGACGTATCATACGAATTATCCTCTCGATAGAGAAGATGGCCTGCCGGAAGACAACAAGGTTAGCATCGATCCGTATAAGGGATTAACGGATGATCAGGATCGGCCGGAGAAATTCATGATCCTGGCCCTGGACGACGAAGAATTGCAGTTCGACGTTCCCGACGGATACGAGTTCGACGGCTGGTATATCGAATATAATAGACCCAACGAGGATCAGGAACTTATTCCCGCGCAGGAGGCTCTCACCCCCGCATCCGGACAGATAGAGCATGTTCAGGAAATGGATTCGGTCGAGCATGCCTGGCAGCAGGAAGCTGCAAAGTCCGTCATGAAGGCTGCTCTGCGCAGCGGCGACGAATCCGAAGTGGCCCAGCCCGTAGAAGCTCTGCAGGAGGCAGATATTGAAAAAGAAGACTCCGGCAGAGAGGACAGACTTTATGATCCGGATGAGGAGTATGACATCTATACGAGAGTCGATCTTTACGCGATCTGGCTCGTAAAGCCGACAGTGATTTATCATACCGCTTATGACAGAAATGGATTTAAAGATTTAGAAGAGGCTGATTATAAGGATCCCAAGGACTATTCTGCGAAGGATAATCCACTGTATTCTGGAAAAGACGACAAAGATAAGGAAAAGCTCGAAGTACTCGACTTCTATGATATTGGAACCGAGCGTGGATTTGTAGATCCTGACGGATATGTGTTCGATTACTGGATCATGGAGTTCAGGCAAATTGGGCCAGCCGCTAACTCTCCGGTGAATTTCTTTATCAGCGCAGCTGAAGACAATTCCCCTTGGGACGATGAAGAAGAGGTTGAAGCTAAAGAGGATTACGAAGAGCTCGACGAAGAAGCAAGCAAAGACGACGACGCAATTATGACTGCAAAGGCGGTCGAGGCGAAAGCTGAGAAGCGCGAAACAGTAGTCATGAAGGCGGCAAAAGCGTCTGTCCCGGAAGAAGCTGTCAAGGAATCTATCAAAGATTCGACAGTATTCCCTGCCGAAGCAGCGGAAGCCGCAGCAACAGCAGAATCCGCTGTTGCAATCGCTGCGGAAGAGAAAGAAGATCCGCCTTTGGTCTCACCAGATAAAATCAAGCCTGGCGATAAGGAGGATATCAATCTCTTCGTTGATTTCTATGCAGTTTATGCTCCGGTTTATGTAGTGGAATACAATTCCAATTATCCGGAAGCGCTGTCTCTGGACGTCCAGACGGCAAGGGATAAGATCAAGAGCAGCAAGGAGGACGTGATCTACAACGTTCTGTCCCTCGATGAAGTGACAGAGATCAATTCCGATTTCGTTGCTCCTGTCGGCTACAAGTTCCTCGGCTGGAGCTTAGACGATCCGGATCAGACGGAAAAACTGATGAATGCGCCGGACGATACGATCACGTTCCCCGGTGTAAAGCCGGCGGACGAGAAGCCGACGGATGAGCAGCCGTCCACCAACGGCAAGGAACCGCTCAATCCGGGCAGCGTCAAGCCGATCGATTGGAGCAATATGTCCAATAAGATCGATGCGGATACTTTGCCAGCCGCCAATGCAAGTCAGGCCGGAGGCACCTCTGGAGAGTCCGAAATGAAGGAAGCTCTGCCTTCCGCAATGGTCAAGGAAGAAGCAAAAGAGAGCGATAAAGCTGAGCAAGCCGCTTCATTCGACGAAAAGGAAAAGGATACAGTGGATCCGCCCGAATCCGGCATGATTCCTCCCGAGCAGGAGGTCGATCCCGGTCAGCAGGCTGAGGCGTCTAATGTAAAGCCGGAGCACATCTTCTACGCACAGTGGGAAAAGGTATACGGCGTCTACTGGATCGATAAGGACGGTTCTACGGATGATCCGCTTGCAACCGGAACTTACGACACGTATGATCCGGAAGCTTTCAATCCTGCAGACGAATATAATGAGAAGAAGACGGATGATGCGCCTACAACTGATAAGCTTACTTACACTGATGAAGATGGCGTAACATATGTGTTCGATCATTGGGAACGCATCAAGTATGACGAAGAGACGAAGACCGTAGTTTACGAAGCGGCTTATAGACCTGTTGATTCGGAAAAGACGTACACTATCACTTGGGTCGACGGCGACGGCAATGTGCTGAAGACGGATACGGTTAAAGAAGGTGAAACCCCGAATTATACCGGTGACACGCCGACTAAGTCTCCGAACGGCGACACCACCTACACATTCAACGATAAGTGGAGTCCCGATATCGTTCCCGCGACTGAGGATAAAACGTATACCGCACAGTTCGATGAGAACACTCCGAACAATCCGACCACTCCGTCCAACCCGAGACCGAACACTCCGGCAACTACCGAGGATCCGGTTGAGGAAGAACCCAGCGAGATCGATGAAAACGACACCCCGCTGTCCGGCTTCGAAGTCGATCCGGAAGAAGACGAACCTGTCGCAGAGAACGACACTCCGCTCGCAGGTTACGAGGAAGAACCGGATGAGGAACTCTCCGACGAAGCCATGCCGTTCAGCCCGTTCACGGGTGACGCGCGCCACACGGCAGTCTGGAGCATCATCAGCGTACTCTCCCTGCTGGGCATCGTCCTGGTGGCGAGAAAGCGCAGAGAAGAATAGTGCAGCCGCACGGCTGAACTATCATACAGCACCTGTTTGACAGGAAATCGGAAGGGCGGTCCGCAAGGGCCGCCCTTTTCTGCTGCACGGAACATTTTCCGCCCCTATTCGTCCAACTAACGGACAGCCCGGTTTTCTGCTGTCCGCATACTTGTGATATAATAAACTATCAAAAGGGAAGGAAGAGGTTAAACTATGAACAAAACAGTCCGGCGCATTATGCTGGTCATCTTAATAGCGATCTTCTGCTTTTCCACCGGCAAGGTGATCTACAACAAACTGCAGGACGCCCGCGAGCAAAAGGCGAGCCAGGAACTGGCGGCGCAGGTGCACGCGATCGAGCAGGAGATGCAGGAAGAGAAAACGGACGAGGAGAAGAGCGCCCATTCCATTTACGCGCCGTCCGGCCGCTTAAAGCAGTACGACGCGCTTTACGAAGAAAACAACGATCTGGCGGGTTGGATCTACATTCCGGACAGCGCCATCGACTACCCGGTGATGTACACGCCGTACAGCATCGAGAAGTATCTGCGCAAGAACTTCAAGCAGGAATACGCGCTCAGCGGCGAGCCGTTCTTCGGCGAAGGCTGGGACCCGGAGGGCAACTTCGGCATCATTTACGGCCATCACATGGAGGACGGCACGAAGTGCGCGGATTGGATGTTCTACGCCGACGAGGAGTATAAGAACAGCCACCCCATCGTCTATTTCGATACGCTCACCGAGCGGCGGCAGTACGAGGTCGTCGCCGCTTTCTATACCAAAATCCCGTACGTCAGCGACACGACGACGTTCCGCTACTTCGAGTACACGGGGCTGCCCGACGAAAAGACGTTCGACTATTACGTCGCGCAGTGCAAGAAGGCCGCGCAGTACGATACCGGGGTCACGCCCGTCTGGGGCGACCGCCTGCTCGTGCTGTCCACCTGCTCGTTCCATATCAAGAACGGCCGTTTCGTGATCCTGCTGCGGCAGATCCAATAGGAAAAGGAGGAGGTTTTATGGCAAAACGACTGACAACTATGCTTCTGGTCCTGGCCCTGTGCCTGGCGCTCATGCCGGCACAGAGTTTTGCGGTGTCCGCCCCGAAGAAGGCGGTCGTCAAGGATCTGGGCCTTACGGGCAAGTACGTCACCAACTATGACGGATACGGCATGGTGCAGACGGGGACCGGCAAGTATCTGCTGATCGACACGTCAGGCAAAGTACTCCATGAAGCGTCCTCCCGTATGGAATATGACGCGGTGAGTGATCTATTCCTGCTGGACGGGATCAAGGACGATCCGGGGTATTACCGCCTTTCGGACGACACCCTTGTCCTGTCAAGAGCAGCGCTCCAGGAAAACGTCAGGGCTTTTCTGCAGGAAAACTACCCCATGGGAGAACTCGTTCAGCTGGAGACCCGGAACCTCAAGCCTTTTACGGACGGTTATGCGGCGAATCAGTACCGCGCGGTCTATTCCGATGCGGGCGAGACGCGTTCCTATGAGTTCTTTGTACTGATCAATGCATCCGGGCTCGTGGTCTACTGCACGCCGCTCATCGCCTTCACGTCCGGCGGCGGGTATCCGCTCCGGTATTTCCTCGGTTACTGCGGCGAAGGCCTGGTCACGTTCAAGTCGGAATTTCAGGATCCCAGCGGGGTGATGGCGGTCTACGAAGCCGGTTACAAAGACCTCGGCGGCGAAGACGTGATGGTCTTCGCAGTGAGTTCCCCCAGGGAATATCAGGACGATCCGGGCGTGACCCTTCTGGAAGCGGCGAAATTCGCGGACTGCTCGCCGTTCGAGAGCGGCATGGCGTCGGCCTCCTACAACGACGGCACTTCGCGGCTGCTGGATCATAACGGAAAGATGAGCGCAGCGCTGCCGTATAACAGGATCGGGACGTTCTTAGGGAACTACGCGCCGGTATACACGCCGGATGCCGTAGGCTACATCGATACGGCAGGGAATCTCCTGATCCCCATGGAATATATGGACGCGGCAGGCGGCAACGGCGAGATCTTTACGGTCTGCAAGGACGGCCTCTGGGGCATCGTGGACGCGGACAACAAAGCGATCGTCCCCTTCGAATACAGCGCCATGAGTTCGCCTGCGCTGGGCGCGGTGTACGCGGTCAAGGACGGAAAAGTCTATGCGATCACGTTCGAGGACGTCAAGGAAGACGATACGCTGACCCCCTGGGGCACGAAGAAGGTCTCCGCGGTCTTCAAGGACGTGCCGGAAGGCGCCTGGTACGAGAGATACCTGCAGGCCGCCTATGAAAACGGCATCGTCGGCGGCAAGGGCAACGGGATCTACGATCCGCAGGACAACCTGAAGCACGGCGAGATCATGGTGATGGTGACGCGGCTGCACGAGATGGCAACGGGCGAAAAATTCCAGCCCGCGCCGAATCCCACCGACCACTGGGCCAGAGCCTACTGCGATTACTGCAAGGCGGAGGGCATCATCGACGGCCGCTTCGACAACAAGCTGGAAGACAAGGTGACCCGCGCAGAGATGGCGTACTACTTCGCGAACGCGCTGGAAGACCGTTATTACGGCGATGACGCCGACGTGTCCCTGAGCGACATCGCGACGGAGGAATACGGCGCCGAGATCCTGAAGCTGGCGAAGTCGGACGTCGTCACCGGCTACGACGTCGAAGGGCAGACAGCTAAGGAATTCCGGCCCGCCAAGCTCGTGACCCGCGCAGAAGCGGCGGTGTTCGTCACGAACATCCTCGGCCTGATCGGTCCGACCGGCGGCGTGTACTAACAGACAGGTATAAAAACAATCACAGGGACGGGGGCCTGATTGGTCGCATGACCAATCAAGCCCCCGTCCCTGTGATTGTTTCTTTATAACGCTCTATCTCAGATGCTTTTCGAGCAGGTCCATGAACAGCTCGGCGTCGGCTTTCTTCGTGAAGATGGCCCTCGCCAGCGTCTTGCTGCCGCCGCCCTTGCCGCCGTACATGTTCGCATACTCCTTGACGAGCTGGCCTGCTGCGGGCGTGCCCGGGGTGGCCAGCACGACGGTCTTGTCCTTTTCGGAATACAGGGCCGCGGGCTTCGTAAAGATCTCCTCCGCCTTGCGGGCCATGGACTGCAGATCGTCCGCGCTCATGAGCGGATAGCGGAAGATGGCCAGCGAGCCTTCGAAGGCGGGCAGCGCCTCCTTCAGTTTTTCCTCTTCGGCCTTGGCCAGCGCGCTCTTCAGCTCGGAGAGCTCGCGCCGTACGAGGTCGTTTTTCGCGTCGTTGGCGGCCTCTCTTTCCAAAAGGGTCGATACCTCGCACGAATGCTTTTGGGCCAGTTGTGAGGCGATTTTCGACCTTAGAATGGATTCCTCGAGGGCGGGTCTGCCCGCCTTGATCGTGATGCGGGTCATGCCCTTGTAATTCTCCGCCTTCAGCACCGAGACCAGGCCGATCTGGCCCGTGGTCGAGGGGTGCGTGCCGCAGCAGGCGCAGCAGTCGTAGGGTGCGTCTGCGCTGCCCACGGTGACGACGGAGATGTCTTCTCCGAACTTGATCTCCTTGCGCACCGGCATGCTCTTCGCTTCTTCCGCGGTGTCGAACCACGTCGTCGTCACCGGCACATTCTGCCAGATGACTTCGTTGGCAGCCCGTTCCGCTGCCGCGATCATCTCGTCGGTGACCGGGGACCCGTCGCGGGCGGCCATGTCGATGGTCATGTAATCCTCGCCCATGTGGAAGCCGTGGTTCTCCACGCCGAACAGTTCGAAGAAACGGCCGGACAGGACGTGTTCGCCGCAGTGCATCTGCATGTGGTCGAAGCGCCGCTGCCAGTCGAGCACGGCCCGGACCGTCTTGCCCGGCGCAAAGCCGGAAGCGTCTTCGACGGTGTGCCACACCGTGCCGGTCTCCTTGTCTTCCTTTACGTCGGTGACGGGGACGCCGCCCAGCGTGCCCAGGTCGCAGAGCTGTCCGCCTCCTTCGGGGAAGAAGATCGTACTCCCGCAGGCGACCTGCATTTTGCCTTTGTATTCGCGGAGCTCGCAGACGGTCAGGTCCGCTTCTCTTAAGTAAACGTCTTGTTGATAAAGTCTTTCGGTTGCCATAGCTGCTTCCTTTCTTTTTGCCTCTCCATTCTACCACAAAGGCGAAAGTTTTTCGCCTTGCTTTCTTGGGGAAAACTGGGGAAAACGGGGAAAGCGTTGAAATTCCGCGATTTGGTAATTCCTGCCTTGGGATAACTTACGCAACTGTGGAAAACTTCGGGGTTGCAACGTTTTTGAATCCGTGAAATGCATTGAAATGCAAGGGTTTCAGGCTCTTTAAGTTTTCCACAGCCCTTTGGGGAAAAGATGTAGAAATCTTTTCCCGGCAAGCGCTGAAAAACCCCGAAAACCCCGCATTTTTCAAGAGGGGAAAACCTGTGGATAATTCTCCGCGAACAAAGGTTTTCCAGTTGACATAAACCGATTTTGCCAAGTCAAAAATAAAAAAAGTTTTTCGGTTTTGCGCGGCTGCGGGGACGGTTCTTTTGTCCCGCGAAACATGGTACAATAGTGCGGAATCAAAACAGGAAAAGAGGAGCTTATGACAGAAACAAACAGCAAAAAAGATCTGATGATCATAAACGCGATCGCCAAAGAAATTGGCGCGCCGGCGCAGCATGTTGCGAACGTGGTGCAGCTGATCGACGAAGGCAACACCATCCCGTTCATCGCCCGCTACCGCAAAGAACTGCACGGCGCCATGGACGACACGAAGCTGCGCGCGCTGGCGGAACGGCTGACGTATCTGCGCAATCTGGACGAGCGCAAGGAAACGGTGCTGAACGCCATCGAAGAGCAGGGAAAACTGACGGACGAGCTGCGGGCCGCCATCGAAGCGGCTGCCACCCAGGCCGAACTGGAAGACCTGTACCGGCCGTACAAGCAGAAGAAACGCACCCGCGCGACCATCGCGAAGGAAAAGGGGCTGGAACCGCTGGCCTTCAAGATCCTGCTGCAGGGCAAGGACGCGCCCGAGGCTCTGGCCGCGGAGTACGTGGACCCGGAGAAAGGCGTGGAGTCGATCGAAGACGCCCTCGCCGGCGCGTCGGACATCATCGCGGAAATCGAATCCGACGATGCGGACAACCGCAAAGCGCTGAAGGAGCACCTGCAGCGCAGCGTCACCGTGTGCGCGCGGGCGGCGAAGGAAGAGGATTCCGTCTACCGCACCTATTACGAATTCAACCAGGCCTATGCGAAGATGGCGGGTCATCAGACCCTGGCGATCAACCGGGGCGAAAAGGAAGGCTTCCTGAAGGTGACCCTGGAAACGGACCAGGAAGAGGCGAAGCGCCTGCTGGCTGGGCGGGTCATTTCGCGGAAGAGCCCTTCCGAGGCGTTCCTGCGCGCCGCCTGCGGCGACTCCTACGACCGGCTGATCTGGCCGTCCCTGGAGAGAGAACTGCGCGCCCAGCTGACGGAGACCGCGGACGAAGGCGCTATCCATAACTTCGCGCTCAACCTGAAGCCGCTGCTGATGCAGCCGCCGGTGAAGGGTTCCGTCGTCATGGGGCTGGACCCGGGCTACCGCAACGGCTGCAAGGTCGCCGTGGTGGACGAGACCGGCAAGGTGCTGGATACCGCGGTCGTCTACCCCACGTTCAACGAAGCGAGAAAGCAGGACGCCATCCGCACGCTGAGCGCCATGGCGCGGCGCTGCGGCGTCAGGCACCTGGCCATCGGCAACGGCACGGCCAGCCGCGAGACGGAAGCCATGGCGGTCGAGATGATACGGCTGCTGGCGGGGTCAAGCAAACCCCTGAAGCTCAGCTACGCCATGGTGAACGAAGCCGGCGCCTCCGTCTATTCGGCCAGCAAGCTGGCGGCGGAGGAATTCCCGGATTACGACGTCAACCTGCGCTCGGCGGTCTCCATCGCCCGCCGCCTGCAGGATCCTCTGGCGGAACTGGTGAAGATCGATCCCATGGCCATCGGTGTGGGTCAGTATCAGCACGACATGCCCCAGGCCCGCCTGCGGGAATCGCTGGAAGGCGTCGTCGAGGACTGCGTCAACGCAGTCGGCGTGGACATCAATACCGCCAGCCCCTCGCTGCTGCAGCAGGTGGCAGGCCTGACGAAGGCGACGGCCGCCAACATCGTCAGCTACCGGGAGGAGAACGGGGCGTTCACGAACCGCAGCCAGATCAAGAAGGTTCCCAAGCTCGGACCGAAGGCGTTCGAGCAGTGCGCGGGCTTCCTGCGCATCCCGGAGAGCACCCAGCCGCTGGACAACACCGCCGTGCACCCGGAAAGCTACAAGGCTGCCCAGGCGCTGCTGGAGCTGTGCGGCTTCCGCAAGGAAGACCTGAAAAAGGGCGGCTTCTCCGGCATGGTGCAGATGGTGGAAAAACTGGGTCCCGCGAAGGTCGCAGAGAAGGTCGGCGTCGGCGTGCCCACGCTGATGGACATCGCGTCGGAACTGGCCAAGCCCGGCCGTGACCCCAGAGAGGAACTGCCTCCCGTCGTGCTGCGCTCCGACGTGCTGGACATTACGGATCTGAAACCCGGCATGAAGCTGAAGGGCACCGTGCGCAACGTCATCGATTTCGGCGCGTTCGTGGATATCGGCGTCCATCAGGACGGCCTGGTGCACGTCTCCCAGATCGCGAACCGCTTTATCAAACACCCGTCGGAAGTGCTGTCCGTGGGCGACATCGTGGACGTGGTCGTCCTGGACGTGGACCCGGCGAAGAAACGCATCTCCCTGTCCATCAA
>JAFPXN010000070.1 GCA_017412505.1 Bacillota bacterium
GACCAACGGCGCGGCAGTTCCTGCCTACTCCATGATCTACGACACCATGCTGTACTTCTCCCAGGCCGCGAAGGACGACTTTATGGCCAACTACGCCAACAACGAGACCAGAGCGCTCGAGCTGATCGCGGAAGCCGGCTGGGCTGACACCGACGGCGACGGCATCCTGGACAAGGACGGCCAGAAGTTCGAATTCGGTATGTACGCATCTACCGACTCCACCAGACAGGCTATCGTTCAGGCCATGCAGGAGCACCTGAAGGGCTACGGCATGATCATGAACGCGGAAGCCATCGACTGGAACTATGTCCACGAATATCTGGAAGCGGACGATTACGACACCGGTATCCACTCCCTCGAGTGGATGGAACCCATCCTCATCCTGAACTGCATGTATGACGACCCCGAATTCATCAACGGCGGCGAAAACGATTATCAGTGGTTCTACGAGGAAGTGACTAAGTGCGCTGCGGAACCCGACGACGAAGTCCGTTCCGATATGCTCGGCGAGCTGCAGATGAAGAATCATCCCGAATGGAACTGCATTCCTCTGTATTCCGACATCAGCTACGTCTGCTTCAGCAGCAGAGTCAAGGGCATCAACATCCTGCCCAACGGTTTCATTTACTGGAACGACCTGAGCCTGTAATACGGTTCAGAACTGCAAAGGGCTGCCTCCGGGCAGCCCTTTTTGAAAACAGGAGAAGAATATGGAAGATAAGACGATCAACAGACCGGAAAAAGCGTTTCTGACCGGACAGCACGTGGAGCAGACTTACGGAGGCTGCGGCCAGTGCGTGCTCTACAGCCTGATCGAAAACGGCTTCGACATCTCCAAGGACGTGTTCCGTTCTGCCAGCGGTCTGGCTGCGGGCGCGGGACGGCAGGGCGAGACCTGCGGCGCCGTGACCGGCGCGATCCTGGCGATCAGCGCGCTGAACGGCCGGGAATTCGACGCGATCGGCGAGACGGCGGCGCGCAACAAGACGTTCGCGCTGTGCTACCGGTTCATCGATAAATTCAAGGCGAAATATGGCTCCATCCAATGCAGGGGGATCCAGGAAAAGCTGTACGGCAAAAGCTATTGCATGACGAAACTGGAGGATTTCCAGGCGTTCCTGGCGGACGGCGGCCACGAACCGCAGGGCTGCCCGGCGGTCGTCGGCAACGCTGCGAAATGGGCGGCGGAGGTTCTGGAAGAGGACGCTGCGAATCCGCAGGAAGAGTACGCCATGTTCCGGTAAAAGGATCCGTTTCCGGCAGCAAGGTATTATCAGCGAAAGGACAGGCACACTATGAAGATCGTACCCGAAAACAGACCTGCGACCTATCCGTCGGTCACCGTCAACCTGCCGCATCTGCGCAAAAATATTCCCATTCTCCGCGAGCTCTGCGAGAGCCGCGGCATTCAGATCACGGCCGTTACGAAGGTGTTCGAGGCGGACCCGATGATCGCGAGAGTCCTGGTCGAAGGCGGCCTGACGCGGCTCGGCGACTCGCGCGTCGACAACCTGGAGCGTCTGGCTGAATTCAACGTCGAGAAGTGGCTCATCCGGCCGCCCATGATCAGCGAGGCGGCGAAACTCGTCAAGTACGGCGACGCGTCGCTCAACTCCGAACTGGCCGTGATTGAGGCGATCGAAAAAGAGTGCGAAAAGCAGGGCCGCCGGCACAAGATCATCCTGATGGCCGACCTCGGCGACATCCGCGAGGGCTACGTCGACTACGACGAGCTGATCGAGGTCGCAAAGAAGGTCGCCTCTATGCCCCACGTGGATCTGTACGGGCTGGGGGTGAACCTGACGTGTTTCTCGTTCGTGCAGTACGACACCGAAAAGCTGACCCAGCTCGCAGAACTGGCAAAACGGGTCGAAGCGGCGACAGGCGTCAAACTGCAGGTGATCAGCGGCGGCAATTCCGCGACCGTCGATCTGATGCTGCGCGGCGGGATCCCGGAAGGGGTCAACAACCTGCGTCTCGGCGAATCCGTCCTGTTCGGCAAGGAGCGCGCCAGATACACGTTCCTGCCGGGCACGTACAACGACGTGTTCACGATCCACGCGGAGATCGTGGAACTGAAAGAGAAACCGTCGCTGCCCTGGGGCGACATCGGCGTGGATTCCTACGGCAGAACGCCCACGTTCGTCGACCGCGGCCCGAAGCGGCTGAAGGCTATCTGCGCGCTGGGCCGGCAGGATTTCGACGCGGAGACCACGACGCCCTGCGATCCGGGCATGATCATCCTCGGTGCCAGCTCTGACCACCTGATGCTCGACATTACCGACGCGGAAAAGACGTACAGGGTCGGCGACTGCATCGACCTGCGGCTCGGTTATTTCTCCACCATGCGCGCTTTTACGTCCGCGTACGTGCGGAGAGAGTATATTCTGGAAGAATAAAGGAAAGACATATGCAATATCCCTTCGATCCCTTAAACCATAAATATCCCTCCACGCGGTATCCGGTGTACGCCCGGGGCGGCATGGTGAACTGCTCCAGTCCGCAGGCAGCTGCCGCGGGACTGGAAGCGCTGCGCAGGGGTGGAAACGCCATGGATGCGGCGGTGGCTGCCGCCGCGGCGCTGACGGTCGTCGAGCCCACGGCCAACGGCATCGGCGGCGACGCGTTCGCGCTCATCTGGTCGGAGAAGGATCAGAAACTGTTCGGCCTGAATTCCAGCGGCAGAGCGCCTGCCCTGGCGTCGATCGAACGCGTGCAGTCTGACGGGAAAGACGCAGCCGGAAAGATGCCCGTCTACGGCTGGACGCCTGTCACAGTGCCCGGGGCGCCGAAGGCCTGGGCGGAGGTAAACCGCCGCTTCGGCCGGCTAAGTCTGCCCGATGTCCTTGCGCCGGCGGTCCGCTGCGCGAGGGAAGGATATCCGGCCGGCGCCAATCTGGCGAAGATCTGGCAGAACGCGCTGCGGATCTACAGCAAATATCACGACGACCCCGCTTTTGCCGCCTGGTTCGAAACGTTCGCGCCTTCCGGCAAGGCGCCGGAGGCGGGAGAACAGATCATCCTGAAAGACCATGCGGATACGCTGGAAGAGATCGGCGCGACAGGCGCGGACAGCTTCTACAGCGGCGAACTGGCGAAAAAGATCGACGCGGAAAGCCGCAGGTTCGGCGGATATCTGCGTTACGAAGACCTGGCAGCCCATAAAGCGGACTGGGTGGAGCCCATCTCCGTCAACTATCGGGGCTACGACGTCTGCGAGATCCCGCCGAACGGGCAGGGCATCGTTGCCCTGATGACCCTGAACGTCCTGAAGGAGTTCGATCTGACGGACCGGGACGGCCTGCAGACAGTCCACCGCCAGCTCGAAGCCATGAAGATGGCCTTTGCGGACGCGTTCCGCTACGTCACGGATCCTGCGCATATGGATGTCGATTACCACGACATGCTGCGCCCGGAATACGGCGCGATGCGCGCTTCAGAGATGACGGGCAGGGCGCAGGTCTGGACGCACCGCCTGCCGCCCGGGAGCGGAACGGTCTACCTGTGCGCGGCGGATGGAGAGGGCAATATGGTGTCCTTCATCCAGTCCAATTACAACGGTTTCGGCTCCGGCATCGTCGTTTCCGGCACCGGGATCGCGCTGCAGAACCGCGGCGCGGACTTCTCGCTGGATCCCGCTGCGGCCAATTGCCTAAAACCCGGCAAACGCAGTTATCATACGATCATTCCTGGCTTCCTGATGAAGGACGGGCAGCCTGTCGGTCCTTTCGGGGTCATGGGGGCCTATATGCAGCCCCAGGGCCACGTGCAGGTCGTGTGCAACGCCGTCGACTTTCATCTGGATCCCCAGCAGTGCCTGGACGCGCCGCGCTGGCAGTGGCTGCGGGATGGCAGGGTCATCCTGGAACCCGGTTTTGGAGAGGAATTCGCGCAGCAGCTGCGCGCCATTGGCCACGATGCGGCGCTCGAGCCGAACCGTGTTCTGTTCGGCCGGGGACAGATGATCGTGCGGCTGGAGAACGGCGCGCTGTGCGGCGGCACGGAACCCCGCACCGACAGCAATATTGCATGTTATTGATTGACTTTACAACCTGCAGGTCCTACAATTTTAAGTAGGAGCAAAGGCTCCTTTTCGCCTTGCTCTTAATACTTGTTTATCTATGATACCTTAAGGGGGAATAACGAAAAATGAATATCGAAGCTGCCCTGGCAGACATGGGCATCATCAATGCAAAAGCTGTTTACCGCAACCTGACGCCTGCAGAACTCACGGAAAGAGCTCTGGCGAGAGGCGAAGGTCTTCTGAGCAATACCGGCGCGCTGGTCGTCAAGACCGGAAAATATACCGGACGCTCCGCCAAAGATAAGTTCATCGTGGACAGTCGAGGCGTACACGACGAGATCGCCTGGGGCAGCGTCAACATGCCGATCAGCCAGGAGAAGGCGGACGCGATCTATGCGAAGACGATCGCTTACCTGCAGAATAAAGACGTATTCGTGTTCGACGGCTTCGCCGGCGCGGACCCGAAGCATCAGAAAGCGTTCCGCGTGGTCACCGAGCTGGCCAGCGAAAACCTGTTCATCCACCAGCTGCTGCGCCGCCCGACGGCGGAACAGCTCGAAGACTTCCGCGAAGATTTCGTGATCATCGCGGCGCCGGGCTTCAAGTGCGTGCCCGAGATCGACGGCACCCGTTCCGAAGCCGCCATCCTCGTGGACTACGAAAAGAAGAGGGTCGTGATCGCAGGCAGCCAGTATGCCGGCGAGATCAAGAAGTCCGTCTTCTCCGTCATGAACTACCTGATGCCCAAGGAAGGCGTCTTCCCGATGCACTGCTCCGCCAACATCGGCAAGGACGGAGATTCCGCCGTATTCTTCGGCCTGTCCGGCACCGGCAAGACCACGCTGTCCGCCGACCCGAACCGCAAGCTGATCGGCGACGACGAGCACGGCTGGTCCGATGATTCCGTCTTCAACTTCGAAGGCGGATGCTACGCGAAGTGCATCAACCTGTCCGCGGAAAACGAACCCGAGATCTACGGCGCCATCAAATTCGGTTCTCTCGTGGAGAACGTCGTGATGGACGAGGAGACCCGCGAATTCGACTTTTACGACGATTCTCTGGCGGTCAACAGCCGCGTGGGCTATCCCATCGAATACATCCCCAACGCGGAACTGTCCGGCGTGGGCAGCATCCCCAAGACCGTCATCTTCCTGACGGCGGATGCGTACGGCGTCATGCCGCCCATCTCCAAGCTGGATAAGAACCAGGCAGCCTATTACTTCATGAGCGGCTTTACCAGCAAGCTGGCGGGCACGGAGATCGGCGTCAAGGAACCCGTCCCCACGTTCTCCACCTGCTTCGGCGAACCGTTCCTGCCCCTCGACCCGGCGCTGTACGCGAAGATGCTGATGGAGAAGGTTGAAGCCGGCGCGAAGGTCTACCTGATCAACACCGGCTGGAACGGCACCGGCGAGCGCATCAAACTCAGATATACGAGAGCCATGGTCACAGCGGCCCTGACGGGCGAGATCGAGAAGGCGGAATTCGTCAAGGATCCCGTGTTTGGCGTGGAAGTGCCCACGTCCGTGGAAGGCGTTCCCTCCGAGATCCTGATCCCGGCCAATACCTGGGAAGATAAGGCGGCCTACGACGAAAAGGTCAAGACCCTGGCTACCAGCTTTATCGAGAACTTCAAGAAATATACGACAGCCTCTGCGGACATCGTAGCGGCAGGTCCGAAACTGTAAAAGGAGGTCTGTATGGCAGAAAGAAAAGCAAGAGAAGACCGGGTCATCACTGATATCCGTGACCAGGCTAAGACAGAATCACAGCGCAAGTCCGCGGCAAGGTCGAAGCGTATCGTCGCGATCATCTTATGGATCCTGGCCATCGGCTGTGAAGTTGCTGCAGTCATCCTGTTCAAGAAGCTGGTCGTCCTGTGGCCGTGCCTGCTGGCGCTCATCGTCGACGCGATCCTGTGCATCGTAGCCGCGCAGTTCTGGAAGAAGGCGAACCACATCGACCCGCCTGCGGGCAAGTTCTGGCAGAATCAGTTCGGCGCATTCATGGCTGTTCTCGCGTTCGCGCCGTTCATCCTGATCCTGCTGACGTCCAAGGACGTAGACCCGAAGTTCAAGAAGATCCTCACCGTCGTGGCGGCTCTGTGTCTCGTCGCATCCGTGGGCCTGTCCATCGACTACAACCCCGTGACGATCGACGACCTGGACGAGGCGGAGCTGAACGCGCTGGGCTACGGCGGCGAATGCTACTGGGCGAGGTACTCCAAGTCCTATCACTTCGATCCGGATTGCCCGACGCTGCTGCGTTCGAAAGAAGTTTTCCACGGCACCATCGAACAGGCGTTCGAAGAAGGCCGTACCGACCCCTGCGATTTCTGCGCGGGCGGCAAGGAACAGAAGGAAAACAGCGGCGAATAGGTTTTGACAGTGGTTTTTGGGAACTCATAACGAGTTCGATCTGTATATGAAGGAGAACAAACATATGGCATCTACTTTAGACTTACTCAACCTGCTGGCCAGCGGCCTCGGCACCTCCGAGAGCATCAGCCACATGTCCGGAAAGACTTCTGCCAGCAACGACCAGGTGACGTCGGCACTGCTGTCTGCGCTGCCCTCCATGCTGGGTCAGATGAAGACCAACGCTTCCACCCAGAGCGGTGCGACCAGCCTGCTGGGCGCGCTGAACCAGCACGACCTCAGCAAGCTCAGTAACGAAGATATCGTCAGTCTGATCAAGAACGCTGACGAGAAGGACGGCGTCAAGATCCTGAACCACCTGTACGGCAGCCAGGCCAAGACCGAAGCGGCGCAGGCATCCCTCGCCAAGCAGTCCGGCGTTTCCACCGCGCAGATGGCGAAGATCATGGCGATCGCAGCGCCCGCTCTGCTGACCGCGGTCGCAGCAGCGAAGAAAAAGCAGGCAGCCCAGGCTGCCGCAGAAGCAGCTGCCGCACAGCAGGCTGCGCAGCAGAAGAGCGAAAGCGAAGAACTGATGGCGTTGCTGTCCAGTCTGTCCGGCGTCAACGTGAACACCGGCAAGACGACCGGCGGTAAGAAGACGAGCTCCAGCAAGCCGTCTACGCAGAACATGAGCCTGACCGATATTATGAGCCTTGCGAATGCTGCGTCGGGCAGTAAGCCGCAGACCACCTCCGCCAAGAAGGACGACGGTCTGGATCTGGGCGATATCCTGGGGCTGGCCGGTGCACTGACCGGCGGCAAGACCACGACTTCTTCTGCCAAGAAGGACGACGGCTTCGGCCTGGACGATATCATGAGCATTGCAGGCGCGCTGTCCGGCAGTTCTTCCTCCAAGAAGGACGACGGCTTCGGTCTGGACGATATCATGGGCCTGGCCGGTGCGCTGTCCGGCTCCGGCAAGAAGACCTCCTCTTCGAACAGCACGGCAGGCGTATCCTCCCTGCTCGGCACCCTGCTGCAGGGCAAGAAACTGTTCTAGGACGATCCTTGCAAACAAAAAACGGCCTTCGGGCCGTTTTTTATTGTTTTTAGATCCCCACCGCCAGACCGTCTCTGCGGGGGTCCGCGGCGCCGGCGAGCGTTCCGTCCGGCAGGAAAGCTGCGGAATTGACCGCGCCCATGATGCGGTCCCAGCCGGGATACAGCCGCACTTTGTGACCCATGGCCCGCAGCGCTTCGATGGTCTGCTGCGGAACGCGGTCCTCACAAATGATGCAGTCCGCGATATCGTCGCCGAAGCGGGGCGAATTGACCGCGCTCTCCAGATCCATGCCGTGGTCGACGATCTTGGAGATCACCTGTACGACGGAACTGATGATGCGGATGCCGCCCGGGCTTCCGAGCACGGCGACGGGCTTTCCGTCCTTCAGGAGGAAGGTCGGCGACATGCAGGAGAGGGGCACCTTGCCGCCCGCGGGCGCGTTGGGCGACGCGGGGTCGATGCTGAAATCCTCCATCTCGTCGTTCAACAGGAATCCCGTGCCTTCCGGCACAGCGCAGGACCCGAAGAAGTGATTGATCGTGCGGGTCGCGGCTACCAGATTGCCTTCGCTGTCCGCGATGGAAAAGTGGGTCGTGGATGTGCTCTCATAATGATCCGGCCTGCCGCACTGCGGCGCGCGGGAATGCTGCAGATCCACGCGATCTGCCAGTTCCTTCGCGTAGTCCTTGGACAGCAGGCCCTGCAGCGGCACCTGCACGTAATCCGGATCGCCCATGTAACGCATGCGGTCTGCGTAGCACATTTTGAACACTTCTGAGAACAAGTGGACGTATTCCGGGCTGTTGACCGCCAGCGCGCCCACGTCGAAGTTCTCCAGAACGTTCAGGATCTGCACGACGTGCGTGCCGCCGGACGAGGGCGGGGGAGAAGAGAGGATCTCATAGCCCCGGTACGTGCCCCGGACCGGCTGCAGCGGCGTGACCCGGAAGTTCTGCAGATCCTCCGCGATCAGCCAGCCGTTGTCCTTTTCCGACTGGCGCAGGATCTTCTCCGCGATCCTGCCTTGATAAAACGCGTCCCGGCCGCCTTCCGCGACGGCCTGCAGCGTAGCGGCCAGATCCGGATTTTTCAGCACGTCCCCGGCTTTCGGCGCCCTGCCGTCCGGCAGGTAGATCTTCCAGCCGTCTCCGTAGGTCTTCAGCTGTTCCGCGTGCAGCGCGATGTCCGCGGCGAGCAGGGGCGTGACGACAAAGCCTTCCCTGGCCAGGGCGATGGCAGGCGCCATCACGGTCCGGCGGTCCAGCGTGCCGTAATGTTCCAGCGCATAGAGCAGGCCGGCCACGTCGCCGGGCACGGCTGCCGCGGCTGCGGAATAGACGTTGCGCAGATCTTTATCGTAGTTCGCTCCCTCCCAGCCTTTGGACGGATCCCAAGTGAGGTTTCTTTCGTACATATCCGGACGTGCCGCAGCGGGCGCCTTTTCCCGGAAATTCAGAAAGACGTTTTCGCCTGTCTTTGCGGAGCGGATCAGGAAGAATCCCCCTCCGCCGATACCGCAGGCGTTCGGTTCGCAGACGCCCAGGGCAAAAGCCACGGCGACGGCTGCGTCCACCGCGTTGCCGCCGGCAGCCAGGATCTCTTTGCCGATCTCAGACGCTTCGGCTCTGCCGGAGGCGACGACGCCCCGTTTCGCGGCGCAGGCTCTGCCGGAATGTTTCATATGGCCGTTTTCGTCGAACGGCCGGAAAGTCGTGATCATGAATGACCCCTTTACAGATGTGGTACAATAGTATCGTTCGGTATTCATTGTACACCTGAACGGCCCCGCATGGCGGGCCGGAGAGGAACTTGCTATGAAATTTACGAAAATGCATGGCGCCGGCAACGATTTTATCATCGTGGACAACCGGCAGGAAAAGATCCCCGCGGAACAGATGGGCGCGATCGCCCATAGACTCTGCGCGCGAAGGACAGCCGTCGGCGCGGACGGCATGATGTTTCTGGACGCCTGCAGCAGCCCGGACGCCGATCTGACGATGCGCTACTTCAACGCGGACGGCAGCGAAGGAGAGATGTGCGGCAACGGCGCGCGCTGCGTCAGCCGTTTCGCCGTCGAGCACGGATTCTGCGAAGGGGATGCCCCGCGCATACAGACGGCCTCCGGTATCGTGACGGGTCAGAAGATCGACGATACCCGCTGCCGTGTGCGGCTGAACGACATCTCGATCCGCAAGAACAACGTCTACACGGAGTTCGAGGGTCACCGGTACCTGTGCGATTATATGGAAATGGGCGAACCCGGCCTGCCCCACGTCGTCGTGGAGCTGCCCGGCCTTTCCGGCATGGAACGGGAATCGCTGCGGCCGTTAGGCGTCTATCTGCGCAACTTCTTCCCGAAGGGCGCGAACGTCAACTTTTTCGAACTGGCGGAGGACGGCCACGTGGAGCTGTTGACTTACGAGAGAGGCGTGGAAGACTTTACGCTGGCCTGCGGCACGGGGAGCGGCTGCACCGTTTCCCATCTGGTGGCGCTCGGCCGCGCCAAGCCCGAAGGAACGCCCGTGCACGTGCCCGGCGGCTGGCTGGAAGTCGCCGTGGAAGGCGGTAAATATTCGCCGTCCCACGACATCTACCTGACCGGTCCGACGGAGGTCGTGTACGAGGGAGAAACAAAAATTTGACAAAGGTGTTATAATAGACGTCCCGGAGTATTTTATGGAGATCAAAGAACTTGTAAAACAGAGGATAGACGAATTTTTCCCGCAGATCGTCGCGTTCCGCAGAGACCTGCACGCCCACCCGGAACTGTCCGGGCAGGAGGCCCGCACCAGCCGCCGCATCGCGGAGGAACTGGAGAAACTGGGGATCGAACCTCACGTGACCCCGGAGAAAGCCGTATTCGGCGCCGTCACCGGCAAAGGCCCCGCGCCGGCCGGCAAATACACCGGCGTGGGCATCCGCGCGGACTTCGACGCGCTGCCCATCACGGAAGCAACAGGCGTCGCATGGGCCAGCACAAACCCGGGCGTTATGCATGCCTGCGGCCACGACATGCACACGGCGATGCTGCTGGGAACGGCAATGGTCTTAAACAGCATGCCCGAAGCGTTCGGCGGCAGCGTAAAGCTGCTGTTCCAACCCAATGAAGAAGGAGACGGCGGCGCGGAGAATATGATCAAAGCCGGCTGCATGAAGGATCCGGACGTGAACGCAGTTCTCGCGTTCCACATCGAACCGGGCATTCCCACCGGCTATATCCAGTTCTGCCCCGGCAAGATGAACGCAGCGACCTGCGATCTGGATATCACAGTGGAAGGCGTTTCCTGCCACGGCGCGCATCCCGACAGAGGCGTCGACGCGATCCTCGCCGCGAGCAACATCGTCACCGCCCTGCAGGCGGTCGTCGCCAGAAACCTGGCGCCCACCCAGCCCGGCGTCGTCACCGTGGGACAGTTCCACGCGGGCAACGCAGGCAACGTGGTGGCGGGCGAAGCGCATCTGTTCGGCACGCTGCGGGCGCTGGACATGAAGACCATGGCCAAGATCAAAGAGATGGCGAAGCAGACCGCGGAAGGCGTCGCCGCCGGTTACGGCGCGAAGGCTGTCGTAAAACTGCGGGACGGATATCCCAGCCTGGAGAACGATATCGAACTGGGCAGGCGTCTGCAGGCGCTCGCGGCGGAACTCGTGGGCGAAGACCATATCGACTACATGGAAGAACCAAGCCTGGGCGCGGACGATTTCGCGTTCTTCACCCAGTACTGCGACGGCGTCTACATGAACCTCGGAACGACGCCGGCGGATTGGAACGGCAAGCCCCAGGCATTGCATAACGAATACCTGTGTCCGGACGAAGAAGCCATGAAGACAGGCATCCTGATGGAGGTCATGTCCGCGCTGCGTCTGCTGGCATAGGGTCAAAAACACGGTTGGAACACAAAAAATACATAAAGAAGAACTAAAATGGAACCATTCAGAGACACGATCGTAAAAGTCGATCTGGGGCGGATCGGCCGCAACCTGGACAGGATCCGCGCCATGGTAGGCCCGGACGTGGCCGTCATGCCCGTCATCAAGGCCAACGGTTACGGCTGCGGCGCCGTGGGCATCGCCCCGACGCTCATGGAACACGGCGCGGCGTATCTGGCCGTCGCCACCCTGACGGAGGCGCTGGAACTGCGCGAAGCCTATCCGGAATATCCGCTGTTTATCCTGGGTCATACGCCGGCGCGCTTCCTGGAACACGTAGTCGACAACAGGATCACCCAGACCGTCATCAGCTATGACCACGCGAAGGCCCTGTCGGATCTCGCGCTGGCAAAGGGGACGAAGGCGACCGTCCACCTGAAAGTGGACACCGGATTCTGCCGCCTGGGGTCCCGCGACAGGGACGAACTTCTGAAGATGGCGAAACTGCCCGGTCTGTACGTGGAAGGCATCTTCTCACACCTGGCGCTGGCTTCGGAGGAAGACGACTGGAAGCAGTACAACAATCTGTGCGCGGTCATCGACTATCTTGAGCAGAATGGCTGCACCTTTAAATATAAGCACATCGCGGACAGCATCTCCCTGGGAGATTATCCCGAGTTCCGCATGAACATGGTGCGCCCCGGCGCGCTGGTGTTCGGCCTGACGAGCTTCCACAGGGCGCATCTGGACGTGGAGCAGTGTATGGGTATGGAGACCCGCATCTCCCAGATCCACGAGATCAAGGCAGGCGAAGGCGTGTCCTACGACTACCTGTGGAAAGCGCAGCGCGATTCCCGCATCGGCACGGTGCCTGTGGGCTACGCGGACGGTTATCCCCGCAACATGCGCGATAAGGGTTATCTGACGGTACACGGCGTCAAATGCCCGACCGTGGGCGTCCTGTGCATGGATCAGCTGATGATCGACCTGACGGACTGCCCCGAGGCGAAAGAGGGCGACGTGGCGGTCATCTACGGGGACGGTTCCCATAACACCATGAGCATCCCGGAAGCCGCGCAGCTGGCCGGAACCAACAAGAACGAGATCATTGCGCGCATTCTGAGCAGACCGCCCAGAGTGTACGTGAAATAAATCAAAAGTTACAGAAAGGAAGGATCATGCACCGAAGTACTATTTCATTTTTTCTGATCCTGTGCATCGTATTTTCATCATTTACCTTCGCGTTCGCGGAGGACGTACCGGCGGAAGGCGCCGCGGATGCGCTGCCGGAAATTGCAGCAGAGCCTGCTGCGGAAGGATTTGCGCGCATCTACGCCTACGCGGACCAGTTCCGGGACGTGGATGACGCGGACTGGTATTATCAGCACGTTACGGACGCTTATGAATACGGCCTGATCGCAGGCCGCAGCGAATCCAGCTATGACCCCGACGGCGCCATCACCATCGCGGAATGCATCGTGATCGCCAGCCGGTTGTACAGCATGTACACCGGAACGCCGATCGACGTCGAACCGCAGGAAGGCGCAGCCTGGTATCAGCCCTACGTGGACTACGCGACCGAAAACGGCATCATCTGGGCAGGTTTCCCCTACGCTTTGGACGCAAAAGCCTCCCGCGCCGTTTTTGCCGGCATCATGGCGAACGCCCTGCCGGACGAAGCGCTGGAGGCCCTGGGCAGCGTTACGCCCATTCCCGACGTGAGCGATACGACCCGTTTCGCGGGTTCGATCTACCAACTGTACAACGCGGGCATCCTGGGCGGCGCCGACGAATACGGCACGTTCCACCCCTACGACACGATCCGCCGCAGCGAAGTGGCGGTCGTCATCCTGAACCTGGCGGATGAGACCCGCCGGAAGATGCCTGTCCTGAAGGCTCTCCCGCAGGTCACCCTGTACGCCGACTACGGCGCGACGGTCACCGTCAAGCAGGAGAAGGTCGATTCCTATTTAAAACTGGGCTGGCACAAAGCGCCTGTCTCCATCCCCGCCGGCAGCAGCGCGGAAACGATCCTGAACGCCGCGACGCTCAACCCGATGAAGACGAACAACGCGGAGCTGGACGCCATCATCGACGGTATCTTCGCAAAGATCATCCGCGACGACATGACCACGTACCAGAAGACGAAGGCCATCTACGACTATCTGATGGACAACTGCTATTACGGCTGGGGCGCGGTCTCCTGGAGCGGTAAATACGTGAAGCACGACGACGATTACGTGGTCGTGATGGGTAAGCACATTCTGAAGACGGGTCACGGCACCTGCGACAACTATTCCGCAGCCTTTGTGGCCATGGCGCGCCGCATCGGCCTGAACGCCTACTTCGCGCGCGGATACGCCGGCAACATGGCGGGCTATATGGACACCCACGAGATCGCGATCGTGACCATCGCAGGCGTCGACTACTCGTTCGACCCGCAGATCGACGACCATAATTCCAGACCGGGCAACCGAACGTACAGCCTGTTCTGCAAGCCGTTCTCCAGCATGACCGGACGCTACAGAGGGTATAATCTGGCAAACGCGAAAGCCGGTTTCGGCTATTTCGAGCTGAAATAGTTTGTTATTGACAACTCCCTTGCGCATTCCATATAATATTGTGCGCAAGGGAGTAGCTTTAAGCCTTTGATCAACAATCCCGCCGCGTTTTGCGGCTGGTCAAAGACCCGTGAAGGTAGCCAGACTTACAACAAGTTTTTGTTGCAGGTCTGTTTTTTTGTGGCTTGCAGAAACGTTCGTGCAAGGAGATAAAACGTATGAACAAGTATTACATGGAGGGCTCGGAACAGGTCCTCAAAGAAGTGCAGAGCACGCCGGAAGGCTTAACGGCCGCGGAAGCGGAAGCGAGGCTGGCGCGCGACGGCAAGAACAAACTGAAGGAAGCGGAGAAGGAGAGCCTGGGGCGCAAGTTCCTGAACTCCATCGCGGACCCCATGATCATCATGCTGATCGCGGCGGCAGCCATCCAGGCCGTCGTCACGGTGCTGGAGAGCGCGGGCAAGCCGACGTTCGGCGACTTTGCGGACGTCGTCGTCATCCTGGTCGTGGTCATCATCAATACGATCATGAGCCTCGTGCAGGAAAGCAAGGCCGAAGCGGCCATGGACGCCCTGATGCAGATGACCGCCGCCACGTCGAAGGTGCTGCGGGACGGCAAGCAGGTCGTCCTGAAGTCCGAAGATATCGTCGTAGGCGACGTGGTCGTCCTCGAAGCGGGCGACGCGGTGCCTGCGGACTGCCGCATCCTGGAATCCTATTCCATGAAGGCGGAAGAAGCCGCCCTGACGGGCGAATCCGTGCCGGTCTCCAAGGTCATCGACGTCATGATGCTGAAGGACGGCAAGGAAGACATTCCTCTCGGTGACCGCAAGAACATGCTGTACAGCGGTTCCACCGTCGTGTACGGCAGAGGTTCCGCCGTGGTCACGGCCACCGGTATGGATACCGAGATGGGCAAGATCGCGGAAGTGCTTTCCGAAGCGGAAAAAGAACAGACGCCCATGCAGAAGAAGATGGCGGAGCTGTCCAAGTTCCTGACGAAGCTGGTGCTGGGCATCTGCGTCGTCGTGTTCGCCGTCGGTCTGATCGAAGCCGTCGTCCTCTCCAAGGATCCGTTCTCCTGGAAACTGCTGGGAGGCGCGGGCCTGAAGACGTTTATCGCAGCCATCGCGCTGGCCGTCGCGGCCATCCCCGAAGGTCTGCCCGCCGTCGTGACGATCATACTTTCCATCGGCGTCACGGCCATGTCCAAGAGACAGGCCCTCATCCGCAAGCTGACCGCTGTCGAAACGCTGGGCTGCACGCAGATCATCTGCTCGGATAAGACCGGCACGCTGACCCAGAACCGCATGACGGTCGTGGATTCCTTTACGGACGATCCGCTGCTGCTGGCGAAAGCCATGGCCTGCTGCTCCGACGCGAAGCGGAGCCTGGGCATGCACGAAGCCATGGGCGAACCCACCGAGGCTGCGCTGGTCAACCACGCGCACGATCTGAAATTGTACAAAGACGAATTGGACGAGAAGTTCCCCCGCGTCGGCGAGGCGCCGTTCGATTCCATGCGCAAGATGATGTCCACCGTCCATCAGGAAGGCGCGGACATCTGCCAATATACCAAGGGCGCGACCGAGATCGTTCTCGAGCGCTGCACCCACGTGTGGAGAGACGGCAAGGCCGTTCCCATCACGGAGGAATACCGCCAGCAGGTGCGCAACATCTGCAAGGAATTCGCGGACAGAGCCCTGCGCGTGCTGGGCGCCGCTTACCGGGTCCACCCGCAGATGCCTGCGGATTTCGAGGCCGAAACGCTGGAACAGGACATGGTCTTCATCGGCTGCGTCGGCATGATCGACCCCTGCCGTCCGGAAGTCTATGAAGCCATCCAGGAATGCCGCGAAGCCGGCATCCGCCCGATCATGATCACCGGCGACCACAAAGACACCGCCGTCGCGATCGGCAGAGACCTGGGCATCATCACCGATCTGTCCCAGGCCATCGAAGGCGCGGAGCTGGATAAATTCTCCGACGAGGAGATGCTCGAGGAAGTACAGAAGTACTCCGTCTACGCACGCGTACAGCCCGAACACAAGGTCCGCATCGTCAAGGCCTGGAGAGCGCTGGGCATGGTCACCGCCATGACCGGCGACGGCGTAAACGACGCGCCGTCCATCAAGGCCGCTGACATCGGCATCGGCATGGGCATCACCGGCACGGACGTCACGAAGGGCGCTGCCGACATGGTGCTGGCGGACGACAACTTCGCCACGATCGTGAACGCGGTCGAAGAGGGGCGCAAGATCTACGAGAACGTCTGCAAGGTCATCCAGTTCCAGCTGTCCACGAACATGTCCGAGGTCATCGTCATGTTCCTGTCCACGCTGCTGCACTTTACGATCCTGACGCCTGTCCACCTGCTGTGGATCAACATGGTCACCGACTCTCTGCCGGGTCTGGCGCTCGGCATGGAAAAGGCGGAGGGCAACCTGATGCACCGCAAGCCCCGTGCGTCCACCGACGGGATCTTCTCCGGCGGCGCCGGCGGCGACATGGTCTGGCAGGGCATCTACCTGGCGTTCATCGAACTGGCGGCTTACTTCATCGGCTACCATCTGGAATTCGGAAACTTCTCCGGCGTGTTCAGCGGCGCGATCTGCGTCAACGCCATGGCCATGGCGTTCCTGACGATGAACTTCGCCGAGATGATGTGCGCGGTCAACATGCGTTCCCGCCGCGGATCCATCCTGTCGAAGGAAATGTTCAAGAACATGAACTGGTGGCTGTTCGGCGCGTTCTTCGTGACCACGCTCATGACCCTTCTGGCGGTCTATCTGCCGGGCCTGCAGCAGGTCTTCGACATCGATCCGGGCACGTTCCAGACGAAGGAACTCATCATCTCCATCGCGCTGGCGCTGACGACGGTTCCGGTGTTCGAGATCGGCAAGGCCATTCACAGAAAGATGAGAGGTACGGAAGCGTAGTTCTGTGCTATAATGGTGAGCATGAAGGCTCACATGGATCGCAATACGACAAGAAAAGACATATTGTATCATTCACTGATCGCCGCAGCGGGCCTGTTCTGCTGCGGCATTGGTATTTATTTTACGCTTCAGGCGAACATCGGGGTCTCGCCCTGGGACGTGTTCCATCAGGGGCTCGCAGGGCGTCTGGGCATGCTGTACGGCAACGTATCCGTGATGGTCGCGCTGATCATCGTGGTCGTCGACGCGCTGCTGCGGGAACCGATCGGCATCGGCATGTTCCTGGACGCGTTCATCGTGGGCAAAGCGGTGGACTTCTGCAATTGGCTGGATTTCCTCCCGGTGCAGACGCATCTGCCCCAGAGCATCCTCTGCATGCTGGCCGGCATGACCATCACGGCCTGCGGCATGCGGGCGTACATGGGCTGTGCGCTGGGCTGCGGACCCCGCGATACGCTGCTGGTGGCGCTTTGCAAGCGGACCGGCTGGAAGATCGGTCCCGTCACGATGGTCATCTATGCCGTCGTGACCCTGGCAGGCTGGCTGCTGGGCGGCCAGATCGGCATCGGAACCGTCTTTAGCGTCGCCTATATGGGTCCCGCGCTGCAGACGATCTGCAGACTGACCCGTTTCGACGCCGCGGAAGTAAAACATCAGAACCTGCTGGAATCCCTGCGCATCCTGGCCGGGAGGGAACCGTCATGAAGGACTATACGAATTTAAACACGACAAGAAAAGAAGTCATCCGGAACATGATCCTGGCCTCTTTCGGCCTGTTCGTCTTCGCGGTTGGCGTCTATCTGACGATCCAGGCGAATATCGGCGTGGCGCCCTGGGACGTGCTGAACCAGGGCCTGACGAAGCGGACGGGCTTTCTGTACGGCAACGTGATGATCATGGTCTCCCTGACCGTCATCCTCCTGGACGTGCTGATGAAGGAACCCATCGGCATGGGCATGCTGCTGGACACGCTCGTGGTCGGCAAGACCGTGGACCTGATGAACTACCTGAACCTGGTCAAGCCCCGGCAGACGCTCTGGGGCGGGGTGCTCCTGCTGATCGCCGGCATCTTCCTGCTGGCCGTCGGCATGCGTATCTACATGGCCCTGGGCCTGGGGTGCGGTCCGCGAGACACGTTTTTAGTCGCGCTGTGCAAGCGCTTTCCAAAACTGTCCATCGGCGCCCTGAACGTGATCATGTGGGCGACGGTCACGGTGATCGGCTGGTTTCTGGGCGGCCAGGTGGGCCTGGGTACGATCGTCAGCGTCGCCGCGATGGGGCCGGTGCTCAATACGCTGTGCAAACTGACCCGGTTCAACGCGGCGGACGTCGTGCACCAGAACCTGCTGAAGACGCTGAAGATCCTGATCACGGGAGAAGCGTAAAAGAAGGCATAAAAAAACACCCGCGAGGGTGTTTTTCTTTTGGATCTATTTCCGCATGCCCTGGACCAGCAGGTCGTACATCTCGTCCGCCGGGTCGATGAGCGGCAATTCGGAATAGGGCTGCATCGCCTCCTTGATATAGGGGAAATGCGTGCATCCCAGAAGCCAGATCTCCGCTCCGGCTTCCTTGAAGAACCTGGCAAGGCTCTTCAGCCCCTGCCGTTCGATGATCTTCTCCGGGGCGAGACCCGCTTCGATGTCCCGGACGATGGCCAGATGCGCCATGCCGATGACGTCCAGATCCGGCTTTACGTCCCGGAACGCTTTTTCGATGCCGTAGGCACCGAGCAGGTTCGCGGAGTTGAACGCGATGCTGCGGTACCGGGTAGCCAGGCTGCGGTAGACCTGGAAGGGGGTCACGATGCAGACGCCCCGCTCGACAGCGAAACTATCGAAGTCGAACGCGCCGGACAGCGAGTTGCAGTAGATGAAAAAGTGGCGTATGCCCTGGGCTTCCAGCTCGTCGAACACCTGCACCATGCGGGCGCGCTTGTTTTCTTCGCTGCTGAACTGCCAGACGGTCTGCGTGATCGGGTCGGGGGACAGGGGATAGGATACGATCTCCAGAGACGCATCCTTAGCGGCGAGGAAATCCGCGCCCATCTTCGTATCGACCGGCGTGCCGGCCATGACGGCGACTTTACTGCTCATCGTTTGCCTCCTGTTCCTGCATTCTTTTCAGTACACGGGTATAACCGCCGGCGCCGTACTGCAGGCATTTGTTGACGCGGCTGATCGTGGCAGCCGAGGCCTTCGTGGCGGTCTCGATCTCCCCGTACGTCTTCTTGCCGTCCAGCATGCGGGCGACCTGCCAGCGCTGCGTGACCGCCTGCAGTTCCTTGATGGTCATCAGATCCTCGAAAAAGCGGTAGCAGTCCTCTTCGGTCTCCAGGGCGAGGATGGCGGCAAACAGATCGTCTGTCTCGTTGGATTTGAACTTGGAATCGTACATGGCACATCCTCCTTCGGGCTGCGCTTTACCACTCTTTTGCTTTAGCGTGTGATAGTATTATACTGCATCCGTTCCCCTTTGACAAGGGCTGGTAATATTTGTATACTATCTGTTATGAAGATCTACGTCATCCGAAAGAAAAAGGGAAGAAAATATACGAGCCCGGCCTGCGCGAAAGCTGCGGCCGGCATCGCTTTGGAATACGAAGAAAGCGGAAGAACTGTTGCCGTCAGCGAAGACGGCGCGCCGCTGCACGTTTCCGTCAGCGACACGAAGAACTGGTGGGCGATGCTGACCGCGGACAGCCCCTGCGGCCTGGATCTCGAAGAGAACAGCCGCAATCTGTCCGCCGTGACGGCGAAGAAGCTGCATCCCCTGGAACAGCAGTATCTGGGCGGACTGGAGCCCTTAAGCAGCGAATGGCGCGCGGAATTTCTGGCCATCTGGGTGCGCAAGGAAGCGTATATGAAGTTCTGCGGCGAAGGGCTGCGCATGGGCCTGGGCAGGTTTTCCGTGTTGGATGAAACGCTGGCATACGCGAAGCAGATCTGCGCGAAGAACCACCCGGCGGCTTATGTGGCCTCTTTGGATCTCCTGCCCGGCCTTACGGCAGCGATCGCCTGCGGCGCACCTGATGAGGAACCGGAGGTCATCCTCTGCGAGTACGCGGGAGAAAGTGAGCGGAATGCGCTGGATGAAGCAGCGGCGCTCCTGGCAGGCCGCAGCTACATGAGCGCAGACCTGCAGAAGAAGCTCCGCGCGAAGGGTTACGAAGCGGAAGAGGCGGATGCTGCGGTCGAAAGGCTGCGGGAACTGGGCTATCTGGACGACGCGTCCTACGCCAGGACCTACGCCTCTGACGCCGCCCGGAAGGGCAAGGGAAAGCTTCGCATCGCGCGGGAACTCGCACAGAAAGGCGCGGAGGCCAAAACCGCGAAGGAAGCGCTGGAGGCCGTCGCGGAGGACGGGGAACAGCTGTCCGAACGCGAACGGGCCATGGCAGAGGCGCAGAAGATGCTGCGGGGCGAAAAGCCGGACGAAAAGACGCTGGCCAGGATCGGCAGGCGCTTGTCGTCCTACGGCTACGAGCCTTCCGTGATCTGGGACGTGTTGGGAAAGCTTCGCAACTCTTGACGAAGCCTTGATTTTTCAATATACTAAATAAGTTACGAGTTCTTTTTAATTACTTAAATCACGATAGAGGAAAAACGATGTACAAAAATCTGTCCGATGCACCCATCGCCGAACTGCAGCTTGCGCAGGCGGACAAATGGGCCGAGGAAAATCTGCTGGAAAAATGCGTGACCGCCAGAGAAGGTCAGCCGAACTTTATCTTTTACGAAGGGCCGCCTACCGCTAACGGCAAACCGGGTATCCACCACGTGATCGCCCGCACGCTGAAGGATTCCATCTGCCGCTACAAGACCATGCAGGGCTACCGGGTCGCGCGCAAAGCCGGCTGGGACACCCACGGCCTGCCCGTCGAGATCGAAGTCGAAAAGCAGCTGGGCTTCTCCGGTAAGCAGGATATCGAGAAATACGGCATCAAGGAGTTCAACGAGAAGTGCAAGGAATCCGTCTTCACGTACGAAGGCCTGTGGCGCAAGATGAGCCACCGCATGGGCTATCTTGTGGACCTGGATCATCCGTACATCACCCTCAATAACGACTATATCGAATCCGTCTGGTGGATCCTGGACCAGTTCTTCAAGAAGGGCATGATCTACGAGGGTCACAAGGTGCTCCCGTACTGCCCGCGCTGCGGAACGGGCCTGGCTTCCCACGAAGTCGCGCAGGGGTATAAGGAAGTCGCGGTCATCACCCTGACCGTTCCCTTTAAGGCGAAGAACGAAGAGAATACCTACTTCCTGGCCTGGACCACCACCGCCTGGACCCTGGCCGCCAACGAATTCCTGGCTGTCGGTCCCGAAGTCGACTACGTCAAAGCCGAACAAGACGGCAAGTTCTATTATCTGGCCAAGGCCAGAGCGGACGCCGTTCTGGGCGAAGGCAAATACACGGTCGTCGCCGAAATGAAGGGCAAGGACCTGGAATACATGGAATACGAACAGCTGATGCCCTTCGTGGACGTCCCCGGCAAAGCCTTCTTCGTAGGCACTGCCGATTACGTCTCCACGGAAGACGGTACCGGCATCGTTCACTGCGCGCCGGCGTTCGGCGAGGACGACTACGTGGCCGGCAAGAAGTACGGCGTAGCCGTCGCCAACCCCGTCGATCCGGAAGGCAAATATACGACCACGCCCTGGGCGGGCCGCTTCATCATGGAAGAGGGCCTGGACGTGGAGATCATCAAGTGGCTGGCTTCCGAAGGCAAGCTGTACGATAAGAAAAAGATCGTCCACAACTATCCGCACTGCTGGCGCTGCGACACGCCGCTCGTCTATTACGCGAAGCCGTCCTGGTACATCGAGATGACGAAGCTGAGAGACGAACTGGTCGCGAACAACAACACCGTTGCCTGGCATCCTGCTGCCATCGGCGAAGGCCGTTTCGGCAACTGGCTGGCGGAGGTCAAGGACTGGGCCATCTCCCGCGACCGCTACTGGGGCACGCCGCTGGACATCTGGAAGTGCGAATGCGGCCACATGGAGAGCGTCGGGTCCCGCAGGGAACTGGCGGAAAAGGCCGTCGAGGACATCGACGACAACATCGAACTGCACCGTCCGTACGTGGACGAAGTGCACATCCGCTGCCCGCACTGCGGCAAGCTGATGACCCGCACGCCGGAAGTCATCGACTGCTGGTTCGACTCCGGCGCCATGCCGTTCGCCCAGAGACATTATCCGTTCGAACACAAGGACGAGTTCGATACCGAATTCTTCCCCGCGGACTTCATCTGCGAAGGCATCGACCAGACCAGAGGCTGGTTCTACTCCCTCATGGCCATCTCGACCTTCGTCAAGGGCAAGGCTCCGTACAGGAACGTCCTGGTCAACGACCTGGTGCTCGACAAAGAAGGCAAGAAGATGTCCAAGCACAAGGGCAACACCGTGGATCCGTTCCAGCTGTTCGACAAGTACGGCGCGGACGCGACCCGCTGGTATCTGCTGTCCGTCTCGCCCGTCTGGTTCCCGACGAAGTTCGACGAAGACGGCCTGATCGAAGTGCAGGGCAAGTTCTTCGGTACGCTGAGGAACGTCTATAACTTCTTTACGCTGTACGCGAACAACGATGGTATCGACGCAGGCAAGTGCTTCGTGGATTACGCGAAGCGGCCTGAGCTCGACCGCTGGATCCTGTCCAAGTTCAACCGTCTGGTGAAGTACGTCACCGCGGCCATGGACGACTACGACCACAACAAATCCGTCAAGGCCATCATGGACTTCGTGAACGAAGACCTGTCCAACTGGTACATCCGCCGCGCCCGCAGAAGATTCTACGCGGACGGCCTGGAAGACGACAAGAAGGCCGTCTACAGCACGACCTGGGAGATCCTCACCGGCGTTGCCAAACTGATGGCGCCGTTCGCTCCGTTCCTGACGGACGAACTGTATACGAACCTGACCGGCGAAGAGACCGTCCATCTCGCGCAGTATCCGAAGGCGGACGACGCGCTGATCGACGAGGCGCTGGAAGAGAGAATGGACCTGGTCCGCAGCGTGGTCACCATGGGCAGAGGCGTGCGCGAAAAGACGAAGATCAAGGTACGCCAGCCGCTGTCCGAGATCTTGCTGGACGGCAAGTTCGAGGAGAAGATCGGCTACATGGCCGGCCTGATCCAGGAGGAACTGAACGTCAAGGAAGTCCGCTTCGAACAGGATATGGACGCCTATTTGAATTATCAGATCAAGCCCGATTTCCGCGTGGCGGGGCCGATCCTCGGCGCGAAGATCAAGGCCTTCGGCGGCGCGGTCAACAAGCTTGACCCGAAGCAGCTGCTGTCCGAGATGAGCGCGAACGGCAAGATCGTCCTCAACCTGAACGGCGAGGATACCGATATCACGTCCGACATGGTCTCCGTGAACGTCAACGCCAAGGAGGGCTTCTCTGCGGCGCAGGAAGGCGACGTGTGCGTCATCCTGGATACGAACCTGACGGACGCCCTGATCGAGGAAGGCCTGGCCAGAGAGCTGGTCTCCAAGATCCAGCAGATGAGAAAGTCCAAGGACTTCGACATGATGGACCGCATCCATATCTACGTAGGCGCGGACGAAGCCGTACAGGCGGCCATCAGCGCGTTCGGCGATTGGATCAAGGCGGAGACGCTGGCGGATTCCATCGAAGCGAAGGACGGTCTGGAACCGTTCGACCTCAACGGCCACAAGACGGGCATCGACGTCGAAAGGATCTAATATTACATGGGTTTCAACGAGAAATTACATGCCTATATAGCCGCACGTTTTTACGTGCGGCTTACCCATACTTTCGGGGAAAAAGGTAAAGCTGCCTTTATCTATGCGACGCAGTATTACGCGGAGCAGCGGGGCCGCCGCATGGCGATGCGCGCCATTCAGGACGGCCAGCCGCTGACGTACGAAACGTACCGCGCCTACGGCGAATGGGAAAGCACGAAGGACATGCAGGAGGAGGGGTGCGCGAACCGCTCCGAAACCGTCAGCACAGACCCGGTGTACGAATTCCACGTGACCGTCTGCCCCTGGCACGAGGAGTTCAAGACGCTGGGACTGGAAGAAGCCGGACTCACCTACTGCGCGCATCTGGATAATTCCATCGCGCGGGGGTTCAATCCCTATCTGGTCTACGAAGTGCCGCAGACACTGCACGACTGTCCGTTCTGCGTGCAGAAGGTGTCGAACCTGCAGGGGCTTGCGCCGGGGCAGACAGCGCAGGGCGCCTTCGATCCTGCCAAAGCCCGCCCCGAACCTGACCGCCGCAGAGGGTTCACCTACCACTGCGCCCATTCCTACTGGTCCTATGCGCGATGCGCCGCGCGGATCTTCGGCCGCGCAGGCCGTCAGCTGGCGGACGAAGTGCTCGAGGACATCTCCGGAGAATGGGGCGCCTCCTATTCGAATTTCCTGCTGAAGTACAAGGCGGATGACTTCGAGATGATATAAAAATGTAACAAACCGTAACTTTCAGTATGCTATAATTTTTATGTGAAGATGCGGGCATCAGGACCCGCATACAAGTCTCAGGGCATGAAGCAGCTGATGGCCGGCGGCGGCGTCGCACTTATAGGCATCACCCTAGTGCCTCTGCTTTCCGGTCTCTTCGGCTGATCCGAACAAAGGAGGTAACCGCCTTTGGATGCGATTCTCCAACAGATCGCTGTCTGGCTCAAGGAGCTGCTTGTGGATGGCATCATGAACAACCTTTCAGGCATGTTTGACGCCGTTAA
>JAFPXN010000071.1 GCA_017412505.1 Bacillota bacterium
AAATTCACGTTTCCGTTCGTAATGATGAAGCCCAGCGCACCGTTTTCAGCGATATCTTTATAGTCGAAAGCTTCTAGCCATCCGTCCAGGATGACGATCTTATCCTTTATCTGTGTAAAGGACGCCTTGTCCTTCTCTCTCAAGTGGATGAAGGGCGCCGTGATGTCAGCATTGCCGCTGGCCATATATCCGTTGCAGGGGATCTCTTTTCCGTCCGCGGTCAGCACCGCTTTTTGGATCTCTCCGCCTGCGACCTGAAACTCTTCGATCTTCGGTTCCACGCCCAGCGTGCGGCATTCTTCCGCCAGGTACTGCGCGACCTTCAATTCTTCCGGCGTTCCGCTGACGTGGGGAAAGGCCGTATCCTTTAAAATTCTTTTGATCTTTTTGATGTCCATGGAAATGTTCATTTCGTTAGATCTTTTACGGTCGAACCGGTTTTATTTCACCGCATATCTGGCTGCGCCGGTGATACCGGCATCGTTGCCCAAGGTAGCGAGTTTGAACTGCATCCGCTTCGTCGTCAGCTTCGGCAGGTCTTTATAAGAATCATAGATGATATCGAGCAGGTAAGGACCGGCCTTCGAGAGACCGCCGCCGATCACGACGAGTTCGGGATCCACGGTGTAGCCGACCATGCACAGCGCTTTACCCAGGAACGACATGCAGTAGCGCAGCGTCTTCTCCGCCAGCGCGTCGCCGGCTTTCGCCGCGTCGCAGACGTCCTTCGCGGTGGGATAGGGAAGGTCATACAGTTTCTTCGCGTAGCGGGCGACGCCGTTTGCGGACGCGACCTGGTCGAGGCAGCCGGTGGCGCCGCAGCCGCATCTCTCGGTTTCGTCCGGGTTCACGAAGACGTGACCCAGCTCGCCGCCGAGACCGTGGGCTCCGCCGACGATCTCTCCGTTCAGAACGATCCCTGCGCCGACGCCTGTGCCGAGGGTCACGCAGATCATGCTGCGGGAACCGCGCCCCGCGCCTGTCCAGTACTCCCCGAAAGCCGCGGCGTTCGCGTCGTTCAGGATGCGGACGGGAATATCGAGAAGGGCGGACAGTTCGCGCCCCATATAACAGTCTCGTATGCCCAGGTTCGGGATCGCCTCGGTATAACCGCCTTCTTCCACAGGCCCGGGCACGCCGATCCCGGCGGCGCAGTCCGAAAGGGGAACGCCCTGTTCCAGGACCATCGTCCACACGTGGCTCGCGATATCCGAAAGGAGCCCCGTACGGCCGTTTTCCCTGGCCGTGGGAAATTCCGTCTTGCTGAGAAGTTGCCCCTCTTCTGTGAATAGTCCGGCTTTGACGGTTGTTCCGCCAAGGTCGATGCCGATGCGCGTCATAGAAAACCCTCCGTTCCTTCTGTTTTCATTATACGAGGATTCGTTGAACTATCCAACGGATTTTGGTATAGTTTTATTATCTACATGCGTATATTGATGCTTTTCCGCGCCGCATGCGGAAATCATCGGAAAGGTATAGAGAAAAATGAAACTAGGTATCGTCGGACTACCGAACGTAGGAAAATCCACATTATTTAACGCCATCACAAAAGCGGGGGCGGAAGCGGCTAACTATCCGTTCTGCACCATCGAGCCGAACGTGGGCGTGGTCACCGTACCGGATCCGCGCATCACGAAGCTGCACGAGATCTATAATTCCAAGAAGACGGTCTACGCGACCATCGAGTTCTGCGACATCGCCGGCCTCGTGAAAGGCGCCAGCAAAGGCGAAGGTCTGGGCAATAAATTCCTGGGTCACATCCGGGAGGTCGAAGCCATCGTGCACGTCGTGCGCTGCTTCGCGGACGACAACGTCGTGCACGTGGAGGGCAGCATCAATCCCGTGCGGGACATCGAGACCATCGATACCGAGCTGATCCTCTCCGACATGGAGATCCTGGAGCGCCGCATCGCGAAGACGAAGAGCGGCATGAAGGGCGGCGACAAGAGCGCGATGCCCCAGCTGAACATCATGGAGCGCATCTACGAGCGGCTGGGCGAAGGCAAGAATGCCCGCGGCATGGAATTCGACGAGGAGGAAGAACCCTTTGTCAAGAGCCTGGGTCTGCTGTCGTACAAGCCTGTCATCTACGTGGCGAACGTGGCGGAAGACGAAGTCGCGTCCGCGGACGAAAATCCGTACGTCATGGCTGTGAAGGACATCGCGGAAAAAGAGGGCTCGCAGGTCGTGGCGATCTGCGCCGAGATCGAAGCGGAGATGGCGGAGCTGGACGACGAGGAGCGGGCCGAATTCCTCGCGGAACTGGGCATCGAGGAGAGCGGTCTGGACAAGTTGATCAAAGCATCCTACGCGCTGCTCAACCTGATCTCGTTCCTGACGGCGGGCGAAGACGAGTGCCGCGCCTGGACCATCAAGGAAGGCACGAAGGCGCCGCAGGCGGCGGGCAAGATCCACACGGACTTCGAGCGGGGCTTTATCCGCGCGGAGACCATCGCCTACGACAAGTTCATCGAAGCGGGCGGCAGCATGGCCGCTTGCCGCGAGAAGGGCTATCTGCGCTCCGAAGGCAAAGAATACGTCGTGAAGGACGGCGATATCATCACGTTCCTGTTTAACGTCTAAGGCAGAAAGGACGACGTGTGCTGATCAGCGATTTCACGTTCATCTTCTATTTCATGCCGGGCTTTTTCGTCCTGTATAACATCTTCCCGCCGAAAGCAAGGCGCTGCGTTCTGGCTGCCGGCGGGCTGCTTTTCTATTCCTGGGGACGGCTGCAGGACGCGGCGGTCTTCCTGGTCCTTTGCCTGGCGGTCTGGGTGCTGTCCCTGCTCGCCGGACGCAGTAAAAAGTTCGCATACGCGGGCATTGTCCTGTGCGTCGCCTGCCTTGCCGCATTCAAGTATTTCAACACGCCTCTTGGCTTTCCCCTGGGTGCGTCTTTTTATATCTTCCACATGATCAGTTATCTGATTGACGTGACCCGCGGCAGCAAGGCGGAGAAAGATCCGTTCGTGCTGCTCGCCTATCTCGCCATGTTTCCGAAGTTGATCATGGGTCCGATCGAGCAGTATCACGATCTGGCGGAGACCGTCAAAGCACCTGTCACGACTGTGCAGGATACCGCGGACGGACTGCTTCGCTTCGTCGTCGGCCTGGCCAAGAAAGCGCTTCTGGCGATGCAGCTCGCGCCGATGACCGAAGCGCTGTGGCTCGACGCTCCGGATTCGGGCATCTCGGCATGGATGGCCGCTGTCTGCTATTCGCTGCAGCTGTATTTCGACTTTTCCTCGTATTCCGACATGGCGATCGGCCTGGGCCGCATGGCAGGGTTTACGTTCGGCGAAAACTTCATCTATCCGTACACGTCGTCGACGGTCTCGGAGTTCTACCGGCGCTGGCACGCGTCTCTGGGGCGCTGGTTCCGCGATTACGTGTACATTCCGCTGGGCGGAAGCCGCGGCGGAACGAAGCGCACGCTGCTGAACCTGATGATCGTCTGGGTCCTGACGGGGATCTGGCACGGCAGCACGCTGAATTTTCTCGTGTGGGGTGTGTTTCTCGGGGTTATCATCTGCGTCGAGAAAGTGACCGGTGCTGCCAAAGCGGAGAAATCGTTTTGGGGCTGGCTGCGGACGACGGTGCTGATCGTGCTGAGCTGGACCGTGTTCAACGCCGCGGATCTTCCGGAGGCGCTGAACCATCTCTCCATGATGTTCGGCGCGTCGCCGTTTGCCGTCACCCGCCAGGTGCTCGCTTCGCTGCACGACCAGTGGATCGTCCTGCTCTGCGCGTGTCTCGGATGCACCCCGCTCGTGCGGGATCTGGGCCGGCGTATCGCCGGCGCGGAGGATACGCTGAAGACAGCTGTCCTTAAAACCGCCCTGATGTGCGTCCTGTTTGCCGCTTCGCTGCTGCTCATCGTGAATTCGGGCTACAGCGCGTTTATCTATACAAAGTTCTGATGGAGGTTGGATCATGAAACGATATGGATGGATCACGATCATCGCGTTCTTCCTGATGACCCTGACAGTCGCTGTCGCTTACGCTGCGGGCGAGCCTTCCGACTGGTCGAAAAGCGAGAACCGCGAGCTGGCGCAGATGCCGGTCTGGGAAGGGTCGACCTCCGATGCGGACACATATATGCGCGGATTCGAACCGTTTTTAAATGACCAGTTTCCGATGCGGGAGGCACTGATCCGGGCTTATACGAAGTTTCAGATGGATACGGGCTGGTGGTACGTGCGCGGCGTGTGGCGGGCGCAGACGGATCCGGCGAAGACCGGCGGATACTATTTCGGTCCGGAGTACCTGTTCCTGAACACGTACCGGACGAACGACGACGCCCGGAAGACGTACGCGAAGGCGCTGAAACAGCTTTGTTCGCAGAGCGGCGTACCCGTCGCAGACGTCGTGCTGCCGCATAAGAATTACGCTCTGGCGGAAGGGTCGGGCGGCGCGTTTACGAACGAATTGGACGCAGAGAATCTTTGGGCGAGAAAAGAGGCGGACGCCTCTGCCGGCGCGGTGCTGATCGACGCGTGCACGCCTTTCTGCGATGCGTACGGCATCGAAGAACGCACGACGATGTATTTCAAATCGAACACGCACTGGAATCCGCTCGGCGCGTTCCGCGCCTCGGAGATCGCTGCGGAGGAGATGGCGAAGGCAGGGCTGATCGCGGAGACTTCTGTTCCGCGCGAGGACGCGTTTCTCTGGAAGGATCTGAGCGACGACCATATCTTTCCGGAGGGTCTTGCCGAACGGCTGGGCATCGAGATGGAGATCAAGGAGTATATCCCGGTCTATAAGGCGGCTCACCCGGAAAACTGGAGGTATTACACAGGACTCGATAAAGCCCGCGTACAGCGCGGAGATATCGTTTTAAGAGGTATCGAAGATTACGAATTGGATTATAATAAAGTCGGGACGAGAAATCTGACGTATATCCGCGTCGAGAACCCGGACGCGCCGGAAGACCGGCATGTGCTCATCCTGAAGGATTCGTACCAGTGCGCGACGATCGACTATTTCTCTTCGATCTTTCAGAGCATCACGGTGCTGGATCCGAGGTTCGAGCTTCCGCCTCTCAAAGACTATATCAGGGACGAGAACATCGACCTCATCCTGCTGATGTATCATCAGAACAACAACCTGGAGGAGCTTTCGCAGTACGTCGAAGCTTCCTGGCCGGACAAACAATAAGGAGGTTTCCGATATGAAATTAGCAGCAGCACTTCTGGAAAGAGCGGACCTGCAGAGACGCATCAGCGAGCTGGGCGGCCGCCTGAACAACAACGCGAAAGTGCAGGACGGCGCGAAACCCTTCGAAGATCCTGCAGCTCTGATCGCGGAACTGGACCGCAATTTCGCAGATCTGGAGACCCTGATCGCGCGCATCAATCATACGAATAACGTCGCCATGGTCGACGGCGTGTCCCTGACGGATCTTCTGGCGAAGAGGGATTGCCTGAAGCAGCGGATCAGCATCATGCGGACGTTCCTGGACAATGCCAGCGCGCCGGTGTCCCGCTATTCGCTGAAGGAGATCATGGTCTTCAGCACGGTAGACGTGAAGGAACTGCAGAAGAACGTCGACAGGATCGCCAAGGAACTGCGCGATGTCGACGAAAAGATCCAGGGCGCGAACTGGACGATCGATCTGATCTAAACATATAGTTGGTAGTCGAAACAGAGCGGGCAAGATCTCGGCAACTGAGAATGAGTTGCAACCCAGGCGCAAACGCGCTTCGTCGACGCGCAGGGCACGCGTCATAATTTTGTACATATATGCCCAGTACGCTTACAAGCGTAATCGAAATGCGTATCGTCACTACCTATTGCCGGCTGTGAAGACGAGGGTGGAGTTGGGGCAATTTTTAAACAGAGTCAGGATCGGTTCTTACAAGATCATAACCCTGTGCGGCAGCACGCGTGCGGTATCCGGAAGAGCCGCCTACCGGAACAGACCTCCCAGTTTGTCCCACAGATTCGTGATCGTTTCATTGATGCTGTCCGCGACGCCCTGAATGGCGGCAACGCTGTTCTGCATCGTTTCAATGGTCCCGTTGAGCTTTTGGAAATAGCGGACGACGGGGGGAACGTATTTGATCGACAAAATAATAATAAGCACAAGCACAGCGCCCGCGATCATGTATTTGATATTGCGGGCTCTGTCGTTTCTGCGCTTTTCATACATCAGTTCGACGAGCATTTCGTGGTCGGTCATAGCCGCGACGGGTTTGAGCATGTTATAATACCTCCAGTGAGGAGATTATACCATGCCGGAGAGAATCGCAGACAGAAAAACGACAGAAGAATTGCTGCGGCAGCTGGTGCGTATCCCGAGCCCGTACTTTCATGAGGACGCGGTGATGGACTTTGTGCTGGACTGGCTGCGCGGCGAGGGGCTCCCGGCGGATCTGCACACGTTCTATGAACCGCAGGAAACGCAGTTCCGCGGAAAAAACGTGCATGGGTGTCTGGACAGCGGCAGACCCGGTCCGGTCATCTATCTGAACGGCCATCTCGACACGGTGCCGCTGTGCGAAGGCTGGACAAAACCTCCTTATGAGGGCATTGTCGAAGACGGAAAACTGTACGGCGTCGGCGCCCTGGACATGAAAGGCGGGTGCGCGGCCATGCTGCTGGCGCTGCGGGCGTTCGCGAAGAATTGCGCCGGCAGCTTTTGCGGACGCATCGTCTATCATTTTGTGTCGGATGAAGAAGGACCTTACGGCCTGGGTACTGTCTTCGCCATCGCGGACGACCTGGACGGGATCCGCAGCGGCGCGGATCTGGCGATCATCGCGGAGCCTTCCGCGGGCTTTGCGGGCAGGAAGCATCCGTGCCTGGGCCTTGGCGCAAGAGGCGGATATAACTATACCATCACGCTGCACGGAAAAACCGCTCATGCGGCGGACCCTCACAAGGGGATCAACGCGGTCACGGAAGCTGCCAAGGTGATGCTGGAACTGGAGAAGACAGTTCCAGCCCGGGATGAAAAACTGGGGCATGCGGCGCTGTGCGTCATCGATCTGAAGACGAAGCCGGCTGCCTGCAGCGTTCCGGAATACGCGCAGATCGAGGTGTTCGCCCACTGTGTGCGGGGCGAATCCAGGGAAACGCTGCGGGCGCAGGCGGAAGAGGCGATCCGCCGGGCGGATATCCGCTGCGGCTGGGATATCGCGTTCCGCCAGCCTCCGGTGGACGGATACGGTTTCGACGGCGGTTTCCTGCCGTACGTGACCGATGAGAACGACCCCTACATCCAAAGCCTCGAGTCATCCGTGGAAGCGGTGTGCGGCTGCAGACCGTCGCGCGCGTACTTCCAAAGCATCGGGGACTTCAACAGCGTCGGCGGACTGCTGGGCATCCCGACGGCGCTGATCGGCGCCGCGGGGGAGAATATCCACAGCGCGGACGAATACGCGGAACTGGACAGCGTGATGGATGTTGCGGATATTCTGTACGATTTTCTGGTCAGGACCAACGGAGGCAAACAATGACACCCATCGTGATAGATCTGGAATGGAACCAGCCTCTGAAAGGGCGCACGCCTGTGACGGGGCTGAGGGACGAGATCATCCAGATCGGCGCGGCGAAGATCGACGCGGAAGGAAATGCGCAGGACGCGTTTTCGCAGATCGTCAAGCCCTTCTACTATACGAAACTCAACAAGGACGTGTCGGAACTGACGCTTCTGACGGACGCGGACCTGGAGACGGGCCTGCCGTTCGCGCAGGCGATGGACGCGCTGCGCGCCTGGTGCGGGGCGGATTACGTCTTCCTGTCCTGGAGCGCGACGGACGCCTACGTGCTGTACCGCAACTGCGAGAAGTTCGAGTACGGGACGGACTGGATCCCTGCCTTCTACGACGCGCAGCTGATGTTCGACGACTACGAGATGCAGGAAGACCGCAGCTGGCCGCTGAATTACGCGCTGTACCACTTCGGCGAGAAGCCGGACGGCGCCCATAATGCGCTGGCGGACGTGCTGAGCACCGTGCTGGTCCTGAAGCATCTGGACCTGGCGGAAGCGCTGGAGGACGATTACTTTCTGTGCGGCCCCGGCAGCGGGACGGCAGAAGAGGAGGACAGTCCGGATGTTGATGGATAAAGATGCGATCAAACGGGTCATCCCCCACAGGGACCCCATGCTGCTCGTGGACACGGTCGAGGAAATGGTTCCGGGAGAGAGCATACGGACGACGTTCCGGGTGGATCCGGCGAGGGAGATCTTTGCGGGTCACTTCCCGGACGAACCGGTGCTGCCCGGCGTATACACGGTGGAATGCATGGCGCAGACTGCGGATATCCTGCTGCTGTCCTGCGAACGTTATGCGGGCAAGGTGCCTTTATTTTTAGGCATCGACGCTGTGAGGTTCCGCAGCAGGATCGTGCCCGGCGACACGATCGAGATCCGTGCGGTTCTGGCGAAGGAACGGCCGGAAAAAGCCATCGCGACCTGCCACGCGGAGGTGTATGACAACGGCGCGCTGGCCGCTGAGGGCGACGTGACCCTGGCCATGAGATAGAGGACGGACGGCATGAAATACGACGAAAAAGTCCTGGATACGCTTTCCCGGGAGGAACTGATCGAACTGCTCGGGATCTATTCGAAGAACTGGCTGGCCATGGACGGCTTCTGGTTCCAGTCGGTGGAGCGCAAGCTCGGGATGGACGAGGCGATGTTCCACGACGTGGAGATCTGGAAGCGATTTACGGTGACGGAAGCCAAGCGCATCAAGGCGTTTCTGAAACTGGACGAGCATCCGGGGCTGGAAGGTCTGGCAAAGGCGCTGCAGCTGCGGTTCTACGGCAATATCAACGACGATACGATCGAGATCGCGGCGGATCCGCAGACGGGCAGGGAAACCCTGATCTACACCATGGTCGACTGCCGCGTGCAGACGGCCCGCGCCCGCAAAGGATTGGAATTCCATCCTTGCAAGCCCGTCGGTATCGAGGAGTACGGCGGGTTTGGCCGGACGATCGACGACCGCATTCAGTGCCGCTGCGTCAGCTGCTATCCGGAGATCACGGATGCGTCGTGCTGCTGCAAGTGGGAGTTTTGGATCGATTAAAATCAATCACAGGGACGGGGGCGTGATTCGCGCTCCCCGGAGGACGGGTATGGCAAAGAGAACGGAAGACAGAACAGTTTTGGAACGCAACGAGATGCTGAACGAGGCGATCCGCTTCGCGGTGGAAGCCCATGCGGGCCAGCTGCGCAAAGGGTCAGAGATGCCTTACGTCGTGCACGCGATGGAGGTGCTGAGCATCCTGGCGGCGATCAGCGACGACATCGAACTGCTGATGGCGGGCGTGCTGCACGACTGCATCGAAGACGGGCTGGTGCCGGACGGAAAGGGCGGAATGCGCCCCGTGACCCGAGAGGATATCGAAGAACGTTTCGGCGAACGGACGGCGGAACTTGTGGCAGCGCATTCGGAGGACAAGGACAGTTCCTGGGAGGAGCGCAAGACAAAGGCGCTGCAGGAACTGGAGGCGGCGGACGACGACCTGCAGAATCTGGTGCTGGCGGACAAATTGTCGAACATGCGGGCGATCGCCCGGGACTTCAAGGCTATCGGGGACGAGTTGTGGACGCGGTTCCACGCGCCCCGGGAAAAGCAGTCCTGGTACTATTCCGCCGGCATCGACGCCATGGACCGCAGGCAATACGACGAGAAGGCGGCGCCGTTCTATTGGGAACTGAACGAACTGTATAAGGACGTCTTCGTAACGTTCTACTACGATCCGCAGGCGCAGCGGCTGTATCAGAAAGCGCTGCACGAGGATTTCTGCCATGCGTTCGAACGGGGCGACTGCATCTGGTACGAGGAATCCGTCTCGTTCCTGAAGGATGCGGCTCCCGTATCCCGGGCTTTCGTCGAGCGGCTGGAAGAAAACTGGACCGAGGAACTGATGGACGTCAGCCTGGGTCCGGTGAGTTAGGAGGCCGCTATGCTGGACATCTTTAAGAAGAACGGACCTCCCGGGCCACCCGATCCGCAGCTGCTGGAAGCTGTAAAAGCGTATATCGACGCGCATTTCGAGCCGGAGGCGGACGCGGCGGTCGGCGCTTCCCCCTGTCAGGATGCGGCGCCTATGGCGTTTTCGCATCTTTCCGCCGCGGAGGAAGACCGGGATGCGTATCCCGTACAGTATCAAAAGATATCGTTCCCCAAGCACGGAGCCGCGAAAAACGCCTCGTATGCGATGCCGCAGGGTCTGGACGATATTCTGCGAAAGACCGACGCCGGTTTCTCCGAGACCTTGCTGAAGCTGATCGACGAGTCAGGTGAAAAGGATTCTGTCATCTACAAGCGGGCGAACGTGGACCGCAGGCTTTTTTCCAAGATCCGCAGCAACCCGGATTACCGGCCCTCGAAGGCGACGGCGGTGGCTTTCGCAATCGCATTGCAATTGAACGTAGAAGAAACGAACGATCTGATCGGCAGAGCGGGCTACGTGCTGTCGCGCAGCAGTAAGGCGGATCTGGCTGTCGAGTGTTTCATCGAGCATCAGATCTACAATATCGACAGGATCAACGAGGTGCTGTATGCCCACGATCTTCCTCTGATCGGCGGAACGGCGTAGTTTTTCAAAATCGAATAGACACAGCAATTCTATCGGATATGTGAATAAATCAATTCGCATATCCGATTTATAATGTTAGGAGAGTCATAACGGAGGAACCCTATGAGTTTTGAACTTCCCGGGCAATTCGCCCAGTTTGGTGAAGCCCGCAAAAATGGTTTTCTGCGGGTCAAAAAGATCAAGGAGGACGGCGGCAAAGTCGCCGGAACGTTCTGTACGTTCACGCCGCAGGAGATCCTGGACGCGGCTGGCATCAGCCCCGTGTCCCTGTGCGGCATGAGCGAGGAGACCATCCCCGCGGCCGAGGCGCACCTGCCGAAGAACATGTGCCCGCTCATAAAGTCCAGCTACGGATTCGCGGTATCCAACAAATGCCCGTACACGTACTTTTCCGATATTATCGTCGGAGAGACGACCTGTGACGGCAAGAAAAAGATGTACGAACTGCTGGGCCGCATGAAGGACGTCTATCTGCTGCACCTGCCCCAGGGAGACCGGGAGCACGCGCTGGAGCAGTGGACGGAAGAAGTGCGGCGGTTCCGCGGATTTTTGGAAGACCGTTTCGGCGAAGCGATCAGCGACGAGGCCATCCGCAAAGCAGCACGGCTGCGCAATCAGGAGAGAGCCTGCAGAAGGCGCCTGCTGGAGCTGCAGAAGTCCGATCCTCCCGCAAGCACCGGCTACGCGATCTATAAAGCGCTGGAAGGCGCCGGCTTCTATTTCGACGTCAACGAAGTCTGCAAAGAGCTGACCCGCCTGGCGGACAGTCTGGAAGCGGACTATGCGGCGGGCAAACGGCCCGCAGCGCCCGGCGCGAAGCGCATCCTGGTCACAGGCTGCCCCATCGGCGGCGTGCTGGAGAAGACCGTCAAAGCCATCGAGGAGGCAGGCGGCGTCGTCGTGTGCTTCGAGAACTGCACGGGCATCAAGGCGATGTTGGACGACGTGGACGCGGACGCTCCGGACATCGTCGCGGCGGTCGCGGAGAAGTATCTGAAGATCGGCTGCGCGGTCATGACCCCGGACAAGCGCCGCATGGACCTGCTGCGCAAACTGGTGCCCGAATACAAGGTCGACGGCGTCGTGGAGATCGACCTGCAGGCCTGCACGGCATACGCCGTGGAGAGCTATACCGTACGCGGCCTGATGGAGGAACTGGACGTTCCGTACATGGCCATCGAAACCGATTACTCCGCTTCCGACAGCGGCCAGCTGGCCACGCGCCTGGAAGCGTTCCTGGAAATGCTGTAAGGAGGACGAAAGTCTATGATCACTGTAGAAGCAAGAGGAGAACAGTGCCCCATCCCCGTCGTCAAGACGCTGAAGGTCATCAACGAAATGAAGGCGGCCGACACCATCGAGACCCACGTGGACAACGAAACGGCTGTACAGAACCTGACGAAACTGGCGGAAAGCAAGAGTTTTAAGGTGAAGTCGGAGAAGATCGACGATAAGCACTTCGTGGTCACCATGGAAGCGGCTCCGGCGGGCGAAGCTGCCGCAGAAGAGGCCGCGCCGGTCTGCATCCCCGACAGAAGAGGCAACACCGTTTACGCGTTCGGAAGCAATTGCATGGGTCTGGGCAACGACGAACTGGGCGCCACGCTGATGAAGGGCTTCATCTACGCTGTTTCCCAACTGGATGAGCTGCCGAAGACCATGCTGTTCTACAATGGCGGCGCCAAGCTGACCGTAGAAGGCTCTGCGTCGCTCGAAGATCTGAAGAGCCTGCAGGCGCAGGGTGTCGAGATCCTCACCTGCGGCACCTGCCTGAACTTCTACGGACTGTCCGACAAGCTGGCGGTGGGCGAGGTCACGAACATGTACGCTATCGTCGAAAAGCTGAACGGCGCAAGCCACATCGTCAAGCCCTAGCATGTACGCCATCGGGATCGACATCGGTTCTTCCTGCGCGAAGACTGCCGTGACCGGCGGAAACGGAACGGTGCTTTGGCTGGATCAGATGCCGACGGGCTGGAGCAGTCTGGAAGCCGCGGAGGAGATCCGCCGCAGGCTGCTCGCCGCCGGGTATGATCCGGAAGAGGCTCCCTGCGTCGCCACGGGCTACGGACGCGTGGTCGTCCCTTACGCAAAGAAGGCGGTGACGGAGATCACGTGCCACGCCAAAGGCGCGCAGAAACTGTTCGGCCTGTCCGACCTGGACGTTATCGACATCGGCGGGCAGGACACGAAGGTGATCTGCGTGCGGGGCGGCAGCGTCAGGGATTTCCTGATGAACGACAAATGTTCCGCCGGCACCGGCCGGTTTCTGGAGGTCATGGCGAACACGCTGGGCATGGACTCGCCGTCCCTGATCGAACTGTCGGGGCGGGGCGGAAACACGTCCATCAGCTCCATGTGCACGGTGTTCGCGGAGTCGGAAGTCATCAGCCTGATCGGCAAGGGGGAGCGCAAGGAGAACATCGCCTACGCGGTCGTCCGTTCCATTGCGAAGAAGATCGCGTCCCAGGCGTCCCGGCTGAACGCGGACGGCGCCAGAACGGTGCTGACCGGAGGCCTGTGCGAAGCGGACGAACTGCGCAGAGCGCTGGGCGAAGAGCTGGGAAAAGACATCGAAAGCTGTAAGGAGGCGCGCTACGCCGGCGCGATCGGCGCGGCGCTGCTTGCGGAGAAACTATGATCTATCTGGACAATGCGGCAACAACATATCACAAGCCACAGGCGGTGATCGACGCGGTGGTATCGGCCATGCAGGGCATGGGCAATTCCGCCCGGGGCAGCCACAGCGGGGCGCTGAAGGCGGCCCGCACGGTCTATGACGCCCGCTGCAAGGCAGCGGCTCTGTTCGGCTGCGGCGATCCTTCCCGGGTCATCTTCACGTCCAACTCCACGGAAGCGCTGAATATCGCTCTATCCGGCCTGTTTTCCGCAGGGGACCACGTCATTTCCACGGATCTGGAACACAATTCCGTGCTGCGGCCTCTGTACCGCCTGCAGGCGGAGGAGGGCGTTTCGCTGGATTTCGTAAGAGCGGACCGGAAGGGCTGCGTGGATTATGCGGATCTCGAGGCGCTGATCCGCCCGGAGACGAAAGCGGTCGTCTGCAATCACGCTTCCAATTTGACGGGCAACATGCTGGATCTGGACCGGATCGGGGCGCTGTGCCGCAGGCACGGCCTGCTCCTGATCGTGGACGCTTCCCAGACGGCGGGCTGCATCCCCATCGACATGGAGCAGACGGGGATCTCCGTGCTGTGTTTTACGGGTCATAAGGGGCTGTACGGGCCCCAGGGCACCGGCGGCCTGTGCGTTGCGGAGGGCGTGGAGATCCGTCCGTTCAAGGTGGGCGGATCCGGCGTGCAGTCGTTTTCGAAGACGCAGCCGGCGCAGTATCCGACAAGGCTGGAAGCGGGAACGCTGAACGGCCACGGATTGGCAGGCCTTTCCGCCGCGTTCGACTTTATCGCGCAGACCGGCGTGGAGCAGATCCACGCTAAAGAGATCGCGTTGATGCGCCGGTTTTACGACGGTGTGAAGGGCATACCGGGGGTCACGGTTTACGGCGACTTTTCCACGGACCGGAGAGCTGCCATCGTCGCGCTGAACGTCAAAGAATACGAATCCGGCGAAGTTGCCGACGAATTGTCCGAGACCTATGGGATCGCGACCCGCCCCGGCGCGCACTGCGCGCCGCGCATGCACGAAGCGCTGGGCACTGTCGAGCAGGGCGCCGTGCGGTTCTCGTTCTCGTTCTTTAACACAGGGGACGAAGTGGATACGGCCATTCGAGCTATAAAAGAGATCGCAAAAGAATGAGAGAAAAGAAACTCAGACTCATCATCACGTTCCATACCACGACCGATTCCATGGCTTTCGAGAAATACTGCCAGACGAACGGCCTTCCCGGGCGCCTGATCCCCGTGCCCACGTCGATCACGGCGGGCTGCGGCATGGCCTGGATGGCAGACCCTTCGGACCGCCCGGCATTGGAGAACGCAATACAAAAGGACGCCCTGAAGACGGACGCCCTGTACGAAGTCGTGCACTGACCGATCACGGGGACGGGGG
>JAFPXN010000072.1 GCA_017412505.1 Bacillota bacterium
CGAGACGCAGTTCTCGAAAGTGTTAGAGAAATAACGGACAACGGGGACGGTTCTCAGCGACAACTTTTTCGCGAAAAAGTTGTCGCTGAGAACCGTCCCCGTTGTCCGTTATTTCTCTAACACTTTCGAGAACTGCGTCTCGTACAGTTCCTTGTAGATGCCGCCCTTGGCCAGCAGCTCGTCGTGGCTGCCTTCTTCCGCGATCACGCCGCCGTCCACCACGAGGATCTTGTCCGCGGACAGGATCGTGGACAGGCGGTGCGCGATCACGATCGAAGTGCGGCCTTCCATCACCTTGTCCATCGCGTCCTGGATCGCGTTCTCCGAGATGGAGTCCAGCGCGGACGTGGCCTCGTCCAGGATCAGGATGCGCGGGTCCTTCAGCACGACGCGGGCCAGCGAGATCCTCTGTTTTTCGCCGCCGGAGAGCTTCAGCCCCCGGTTGCCGACCTCAGTGTCATAACCTTTTTCCAGCCCTGCGATCATATCGTGGATGTTCGCGATCTTGCAGGCGTTCTCGATCTCCTCCTGCGTGGCATCCGGCTTTGCGTACAGCAGGTTCTCCCGGATGGTGCCGTTGAACAGGTAGCTCTCCTGGCTCACCATGCCGATGGCCTGCCGCAGCATCTTCAGTTTGATGGACCGCACGTCCAGCCCCGCCACTTTCACGTGGCCGCTGTCCACGTCGTACAGCCGCGGGATGAGGTTCACGACAGTCGATTTGCCGCTGCCCGAACGCCCCACGATGGCGTACATAGCGCCGCCGGGCACGAAGAAGTTGATGTCGGTCAGGATCTGTTTGTCGGGCGTATAGGAGAAGGCGACGTGCTGGAATTCCACGGACGGATTCGAGAGGTCCGGCGCGGTGCCCAGCAGCGGGTCCTTGATGTTATTCGTCTTGTCGAAGTAATCGAAGATGCGGGTGAACAGCGCCAGCGATCTCGTGAAGTCCACCTGGATGTTCAGCAGGCTCTGCACCGGGCGGTACAGGCGGTTGATGAGCGCGACGGTGGCGGTGATCATACCGACAGTCAGGTTCGGGTCGCCCTTCGCGATGATCAGGTAGCCGCCGGCGAAGTAGATCAGCAGGGGGCCGACCTGGGTGAACATGCCCATCATCACGCGGAACCACTGGCCGGAGCGCTGTTCCTTGATGTTGAACTGGGTCACTTCTTCGTTGACCTTCACGAAGCGTTCGTACTCTTCCTCTTCCTTCGTGAACAGCTTCACCAGCAGCGAACCGCTCACGGAAAGCGTTTCGTCCACGAGCTGGTTCATCTCGTCGGATTTCGCGCGGGCTTCGCTCAGCAGTTTAAAGCGGGTGACGCCCACTTTTTTTGTGGGGATGACCAGCAGAGGCACGATGGCGATACCCACGAGGGCCAGCTTCGGGCTCATGGCCAGCAGCGCGATGACGGTCGTGACGACGGTGGCCACGTTGGAGACGACGGACGTCAGCGTGCCGGAGATGACGTTGGACACGCCGTCGATGTCCGAGTTCATGCGGGTGATGATGTCGCCCTGTTTCTCCGTCGTGAAGAAGCTGTGCGGCATGCTCTGCAGATGCGCGTACATCTGGTTCTTCATGTCGAAGATGATGCGCGAGCTGATCCAGGCGTTGATGTAGCTTTCGAGCACGCCGATGACCTGCGACAGCGTCATGGTGGCGAACGCCGCGATCAGCAGTTTGACCAGAAGCTGCAGGTTCTTTCCCACCAGCGCTTCGTCCACGATTCGCCCCGTGATGATCGAGGGCAGCAGGCCGACGGCCGCGGAGAGCAGGATGGCGATGAATACCAGCGCGAATTGGAATTTATAGGGTTTGAGATAGGAGACGATGCGCAGCAGGAGCGCCTTGGTAACTTTCGGCACCTGCTGCTTTTCCTCGTCTGTCATGAAATGAACGGGACCATGCCCGCCCGGTCCTGGTGCCATAGGTTCCTCCTTGATTTAAAGGGGTCATAACGATACAATAATTATACTGGTATTTCTGCGAATCCGCCACAGTGCTAGGAGGCAACATGAGGAAAATTTATTATAACGCGAACATCGTCACCATGGAAAAAGACGCCATGCACGCCGACGCCATGCTGGTGGAAGACGGCTGCTTCAAAGCGGTCGGCACCAGGAACGAGATCTTCGCCAAGGTGGGCGCCTGCGAAGCTGAAGATATGAAGGGCAAGACCATCCTTCCCGGTTTCTTCGAGACGCATATGCACAACCTGTCGGAAGGACTCATCCTCCGCGACATGAACCACAACGCCTGCACGTCGATCGAAGGCTTGATCGAGTATTCCCGCGAGTTCCTCGCGACCCACGACATCCCCGAAGGACGCTGGGTGCGCGGCCGCGGCTGGAACCAGGACAACTTCTCCGACGAACAGCGCTTCATCACCCGCGACGATCTGGATAAGATCTCCACGACCGTACCTCTCGCGTTCACCCGCACCTGCGGCCACGTGATCGTCTGCAACACCGCCGCCCTGAAGATCATGGGCATGAGCGAACACGCGGACGACGTGGAAGGCGGCGTCATCGACCGGGATGAGACCGGAAGACCGCTGGGCATCTTCCGCGAGAACGCCCGCGCCTGCGTGCTGGACGCCATCCCCGAGGAGACGCTGGAAGGGGTCAAGGAACTCATCTGCTACTCCCAGGAAAAGGCCCTGAAGTGCGGCATCGTCGAGATCCACTCCGACGACTTCAAGGACGTGCCGGGCAACTATAAAAAGGTCATGCAGGCCTATCACGAACTGATCGAAGAGGGCAAAATGAAGATCCGCGTGTACGAGCAGTGCAACCTGCCCGTGCGCGAATGGCAGGCCGACTTCTTCGCCAACGGCTACGGCACCGGCTGGCAGGACACCGAGAAATACACGCTCGGACCGTACAAAGTGCTGATCGACGGCGCGCTGGGCGCCCGCACCGCGCTGATGCGCGAACCGTACAAGGATGGCGACGGCAAGAACTGCGGCGTGGCGATGCTGACCCAGGACGAACTGGACTTCCTGGTGGACAACGCGTACAAGCACAACTGCCAGATCGCGATCCACGCCATCGGCGACAAGGGCATGGATATGGTCATGGAGGCTATCGAGAAGGCTCGCAAGAACAACCCCGGCTGCGGCAAGGGCCGCGACGGCATCATCCACTGCCAGATCATGAACCCCGATCAGTATGAGAAGATGAAGGAAATGGGTCTGATCGGCTACATCCAGCCCATCTTCCTGAATTACGACTACAAGATCCTCGTCACCCGCGTCGGCGAAGAGAAGGCCGCGACGAGTTACGGCTGGAAGACCATGTTCGACATGGGCATCCCGGCCTGCGGCGGTTCCGACTGCCCGGTCGAGGATATGAACATCCTGCAGAACATCCACTGCGCGGTCACACGCAAGGGCAACGACCTGAATCCGCCGGGAGGATGGCAGCCCGAGCAGAACCTGACCGTGGAGCAGGCTGTCAGCCTGTTCACGACCCAGGCGGCGTACGCTTCCTGGAGAGAGGACTGGGCCGGCAGCATCAAGGCGGGCAAGTCCGCGGACTTCGTTGTGATCGACAGGGATATCTTTGCGATCGATCCGGACGACATCTTAAACGCATCGGTCGAACGGACCTATATCAGAGGAAATTGTGAATATCGCGCAGAATAAATACAAGTTCATAGTCCTGATCCTGGCTCTCTGCCTGGCGTTTGGGCTTTCCGGCTGCAAAGCCAAGGTGGACCCCCAGACTGCGCAGGCCATCCAGGACGCCCAGGCGGCGCTGCAGGCGGAAGAAAACGGCGGGACGGAGGAAACCGAAACCGCTTCGGCGGACGATCTGTACGCCCAGGCGGGCCTGATCCCCATCGCCGGGGACGATCCCCTGTGGGCGGACGTGGAACGTGAGAAACCCGCCATCGCCCAGCTGCTGGCGTATAAAGCGACGTTTGCGGACACGTTCGACGAGAACGAGCCGTCCGCGGACGATTTCTGGACGGTCACGGGCATGGGCGTTACCGCTGTGCCGCCGGAGAAAGCAACGGACTTCAATAAGATCAACCACGTGCAGCGCGCGGTCGTGCTGGACTACGCGGCCGCGCTGCTGCCCGGCTACGAAGCAGGGGCCGAAGCGCCGAAGCTGGAGGACGTCTACGGGGTGTCGGGCAATCCGAAGTCGGACATCATCGACATCGACGGGCTGAGCATCAACGTGACGCCGACAGTCGTGCTGCTGGGGACGGACGAAAAAAGCGGGCAGACCGTGCTGCGCATGCACATCGAAGATAAGGAAGGACTGATCGCGCAGACGGATTGGGACGTGCTGCTCGCGCCCTGGGAAGACGAAGAGGAGCACGCGCTGCCGCTCGTGGTGAAACAGTTTTATTCGGTGAATTAAATGAGAAAAAAGAAACTGCTGATCTCCAACTGCCTGCTGGGCATCCCCTGCCGCTATGACGGCAGCTGCAAGAAGATGGACCGCCTGGACGAACTGGAGGATCGATACAATCTGATCGGGGTCTGCCTGGAGGAACTGGGCGGTCTGGAAACGCCCCGCGAACCCTCCGAGATCTTCCTCGGAAGGGTGCTGACGAAGAGCGGCCGGGACGTGACGTACGAGTACGATTACGGCGCTGAGCTCACCCTGAGCATCGCGAAAGGACATGCCATCACGAAAGCGGTCATGCAGGACAGAAGCCCGTCCTGCGGCTGCGGGGTCATCCACAACGGCAAGTTCGACGGCGGGCTGGTCGAAGGCGACGGCGTGACTGTAAAGATGCTGAAAGCCAACGGCATCGAAGTGATCCCCGCCAGCAGGGCAGCGGAACTGTTGGAAGAGTAAAATAACAAAAAAAAGAAGCCTTTACAGGCTTCTTTTTTGCTTAGAATACCGTCTTTCCCAGCGCGGAGAGCACGAGTTCGCTGGCCAGCGTGGCGGTGCGGTTGACTTCGTCCAGGATGGGGTTGACCTCCACCATGTCCAGGCTGAGCATATTGTCGCACTCCGCGAACATCTCCATGCACAGGAAGGCTTCGCGGGCGGTCAGACCATCGTGCACGATGGTGCCCGTTCCGGGTGCGTACTCGGGAGAGACGCTGTCGATATCGTAGGACACATGGAACCCTTCGGTGCCGTCGCTGGCGATCTCGATGGCGCGCCGGACGACCTCGCGCATACCCAGGCGGTCGATGACGTCGATGGAGAAGACCGTGACGCCGGCAGCCTTCATGCGCTCTCTCTCCTTCATGTCGATGTCGCGGCCAGCGATCTGCACGCAGTGCTTCGGATCTACGAAAGCCGGCCCCTGGCCGAAGTCGACCATGCAGTCCGGTCCCCAGCCGCACAGGGCGGAGAAGGGCATGCCGTGCATGTTGCCGGTCTCGGAGGACTCGTCGTTATTCCAGTCGCCGTGGGCGTCGACCCAGATGATGCCGATGTTGCCGTTATGCGCCTTGGCCACGGCGCTGACCGTGCCTGCAGCCGCGGAGTGATCCCCGCCGAGCATGATGGGGAACGCGCCTTCTTCGAGGCTCTGCTTCGTGTGTTCGTACAGGCGGCGGTTCATGTCGATCACCTGGTCGTAATTGCGCAGCTTTTCGCTGGTGCGGCCGGTGTCGAGCTGAACGAGATTGCCCTTGTCGTTCAGTTCATAGCCGAGCTTTTCGATGCCCTGGCAGATACCGGCGAAACGGATGGCTTCGGGACCGATGCAGACACCGCGCTTGGAAGCGCCCTGGTCGAGCTTTGCCCCGATCAGATCGATGCGTTTTTTCATGGTAAACTCCTTTCGGTAGGGGTAGTTGCTTTTGTGGACCTATTATATCGTAAAATGTTATATTTATACAAGGTTGAATAATTATGCAACCAATCACGGGGACGGGGGCGTGCACGGTTTCAGATACCAATCACGCCCCCGTCCCCGTGATTGGCTCCCTCTTCCCCGCGTTTCATGATATAATCAACTGTAGAATCAAGGAGGTTTTCCATGTTAAAGATCTCGAGAGAATTTGTGACGGGCGACCACAGCCCGGATAATAAACCGGTCGCGTTCTGCGAGAGCGGCGAAACGGTCGAGTTCGACTGCAGAAACTGCTACGACGACCGCCTGCACGCGGACGGTTCCGTGGATCACGAGGAGCTGACCATCGACAACCCTGCCACCGGTCCGCTGTATGTGAACGGCGCCGAACCCGGCGACGTGCTGAAGGTAGAGATCCTGAAGATCCGGCTGAACGGAAAAGGCTATATGCGGCAGTCCCTGGTCGGCGGCGCGTTTTACCAGCGTCCCGGCGTTAAGGAAAGAGTCGTGCGCGAGTTCGACGTGTCCGGAGATATGGTGAAATTCAACGATAAACTGGAATTTCCCATCGATACGATGATCGGGGTCATCGGTACAGCTCCCGTGCCCGGCAGCCTGCCCGGCGTGTGGGAGAACGAGACCCCGGGCAAATGGTCCACGGAACTGCCCGGCGACCACGGCGGCAACATGGACTGCAACAAGATCGTGGAGGGGTCCACGCTGTATCTGCCGGTGAACGTGCCCGGCGCGCTGCTTTCCATGGGCGACATGCACGCGCTGATGGGCGACGGTGAATCCATGATCTGCGGCCTGGAATCCGCGGGCAAGGCTACGGTGCGCGTATCCGTCGTCAAGGGCTGGCATCTACCCACGCCCTGCCTGATCCACAAGGGCGGCAAGCGCTTCTCCACGATCCAGAGCGATCCGGACCTGATGGCTTCCGCAAAGAAAGCCGCGAACTGCATGCTGGACTTTCTGCTCGAATACACGGATCTGGGCGAATATGACGGCGGCAAGCTGCTGTCGCTGAAGGGCGACCTGGCGATCTGCCACATCATCAACGACCTGCTGACCGTGCGCATGGAGATCGATACGTATATCCTGGATCAGTATGGGATCAAGCTTCCCTAGAGGTATTTATGGCATTGCTTTTAACGGGCGGCACGGGTTTTATCGGCTCGCACACCGCCGTCGAATTCATACAGGCTGGTTATGACGTCGTCATCGCGGACGACCTGTCCAACAGTTCCGCCGACGTCGTGGACCGCATCGAGACCATCACGGGCGTGCGGCCGGCTTTCGCGCAGGCCGACATGTGCGATGCGGACGCGGTCGAAAAGATCTTTGCGGAGCACGCGATCGAGGGCGTCGTCCATTTCGCGGGCTTCAAGGCCGTCGGCGAATCGGTGGAAAAGCCCATCGATTACTACCGTAACAATCTTCTGTCGACGCTCACGCTGCTGGAGGTCATGAAACGCTTCGGCTGCAAGGTCTTCGTATTCAGTTCTTCGGCCACGGTGTACGGCGAGAACAATCCGATCCCCTACGTCGAGACCATGCCGGCCGGCGGGTGCACGAATCCCTACGGCTGGAGCAAGTTCATGAACGAGCAGATCCTGACGGACGCCGCGAAAGCGGACCCGTCCCTGTCCGTGTGCCTGCTGCGCTATTTCAACCCGATCGGCGCGCACGAGAGCGGTCTGCTGGGCGATGACCCCTCCGGTATCCCCAACAATCTGATGCCTTATATCACGCGGGTCGCGAAGGGCGTCCTGCCGAAACTCTCCGTCTTTGGGAACGACTATCCGACGGTGGACGGCACCGGCGTGCGGGACTACATCCACGTCGTGGACCTGGCGAAGGGCCATCTGGCGGCGTATAAATACGCTGCGGAGCATACGGGCACCGAGATCTTCAACCTGGGCAGCGGCCGCGGTACGAGCGTGCTCGAATTGGTGGAGACGTTCAAGCGGGTCAACGGCATCGACGTGCCTTACGTCATCGCCCCCCGCCGCGCGGGCGACATCGCCGAGTTCTATGCAGACGCGTCCAAGGCTGAACGCGTGCTGCACTGGCGTACCGAAAAGACCGTCGAGGACATGTGCCGCGACTCCTGGAACTGGGAGCAGAAGGGCGCACAGAAACGGTAAAGAACGAAAAGAGCACACGGGGACAGGTACAATGTGTCGTTTCA
>JAFPXN010000073.1 GCA_017412505.1 Bacillota bacterium
TCCGCTAAAACTTCTCTCAGCAGCCGGTACAGCATATCCTTGCGCATCTCGATGCCCAGGCTCAGCACCTCGGTCACGAGCACGTCTTCGAAGCGGTCCACGGTAAAGCCGGGAAAGCTGTCCGCCTCGCCGAAGATCAGCCGGCAGCAGCGGAAGTCCGCTTCGCCCATCGCGGTTCGGCGGTACGCGACCGCATGTTCGATCCGCCTCCGCCAGAACGCTTCGTCGAAGCGGTCGTTCGTATTGCGCGAGATGACGCGCACGCGGATCTTGGAGGCGTCGTTGATGAACCCCGCCCCCATCCAGCGGTCTTTCTCCGTATACACGTCGACGATATCGCCGTTCGCATAGGTTCCTTCCGGCCCGCGCGTCTCCTCGCCGTACACCCAGGGGTGACCGCTCCGCAGCAGGCGCGCCGCCTTTTCGTTGCAGATGACTTTTGGAAAGTCTCTCATGGTTTTCTCCCCGCGTCCGCCGGACTAAAACGCCCAGTTGCCGTCCCGGAAAACGGGTACGGTACGCCCGTCACGGCATACGGCGTCGATGGAAAGATCGGCCGTGCCGATCATGAAGTCCTCGTGGACCATGGAGTCGTTCACGCCCAGGGCGTGGATCTCGTCCAGGCTCTTCTCCAGACCGCCCTCGACGCAGTCGGGGAAGCCGAAGCCCAGCGCCAGATGGCAGGCCGCGTTCTCGTCGAACAGCGTGTTGTAGAACAGGATGCCGCTCTGGCAGATCGGAGACGCATAAGGAACCAGCGCAGCCTCGCCCAGATAGGCGGCGCCTTCGTCCATGTTGATGAGCTCGCCCAGCAGCGCCTCGTTCTTTTCCGCGTGCCATTCGACGGCTTTGCCCTCATGGAAGCGGATCCAGAAATCCTCGATCAGCTGCCCGTTGTAGCACAGGGGCTTGCTGGCGTAGACGATACCCTCCGCGCTGTCGCGGCGGGGCGAAGTGAAGCACTCTTCCGTGGGCATGTTCGGATTGAATTCGATGCCCTGGCGGCTCGTTTCGCTGCCGCCGGCAAACAGGCCTTCCGGGATGAGCCCCACAGAGAAATCGGTACCGTTTCCGGCCTTGTAGATCAGTTTTTCGATGCCGAGTCCGTTCAGGTAAGCGCAGCGCTCCCGCAGGTCGCGGTTGTGCTCCTCCCAAGCCTTGACGGGGTCACCCAGCGCGCGGGCGGCCTTCAGGATCTCTTCCCAGAGTTTTTCCACCGCCTGGCTCGTCCGCAGTCCGGGGAACAGTTTCTTCGCCCACTTCTTGCCGGGGACGGCGGCGATGGTCCACTGGTGATTGCCCTCCATCGCGTCGCGGTAGGGCTTGATGACCTTGCGGGACATCTGCATGCCCTTGCTCATCTTAGCGACGTTGACGCCCTTCAACCCGTCCGGGTCGTCGCTCATCAGGAAGATGCGGCACATGGGCAGGTTTTCGGTATAGTGCTTCCAGCGCATCTCCACGTAGTCGGGCACCGTGCCCAGCGTCTTGACGGTCTCGTAGCGGTAGGCCAGTTTTTCCAGGGGCTGATAATCCCAGTCCACCACGACCTTCTTCGCCTTCAGACGGTAGCATTCCTCTGCCACCATCGCCGTGAACTCAGGGAATTCCAGTCCGGAACGGATGTAGACCTCCTGGCCCTTCTGTACGTTGACCCCCATGCGGGCGATCAGTTTCGCGTATTCTCTTAAAACAGTTTTTTTCATGTATGAACCTCTTTCTTTAGATTTCTCCTGCCCTATTGTAACAGAAAACCGCCCCGCGGGGGGCGGTTCCATGCAGAACTGCAGATCTTATTTCATCGTCACGCCCGTAATATGCGGGGTCAGGCCGTCGAACCAGTAGCAGAAGCCCTCCAGATCGACCTTATCGCCCTTCTGCAGCTTCTTGACCGCCTCGTAGACGTCCGTTCCGGAACCGGTCAGGTAGGATTCGACCATGAACGTGAAGACCTGGCCGTCTTTTTCGACCTGGAAATAGATATCGTCGCCATCCACGCCGGAATTATCCCACTCGAAGACGGGCTCGCCCACGACTTCCATATCGCTGAACAGCACGTACATATTCTGGTACTTGATCATATCTTCCGTGTCGAGCACTACGGTGACGTCGAGCGGCGGAGCGATATAGGTGGCGTCCTCCTCGATCTCGAACGCAGCGTTCACGATCTCCACTTCGCCGTTTTCTTCGGATTTCTGCCCCACCGCCTTGATCTTCGTGCCAGGGACCAGTTTTTCCGCGTCTTCCTCGGTGCAGGCCATCTCGTAAAGATAATAGCCGCCTTCGTTATCCTGCGCGTATACGGTGACGGTATTGTTCCACCAGGATTGGGCTGCCTGCACGAACGCTTCGATCGTCACTTCCGTGCCCGAAGCCGCGGCCGCGTATTCGGCGTAGGTCATGACGCCCTCGCTCTTGGCGAAGATATCGACTTCGGGTTCTGGTTCGGGTTCCCCGCCGCCGGAGCACGCCGCGAGAGCAAAGACCATGGCGAATGCCAGCAGGATCGCAAATACTTTCTTCATAATGATTTCCTCCTAGTGCGTGCCGGCCAGCGACAGCATGTCGGCCAGGTACCAGCCGGGCGCCGCGATGGCGGGATCTGTGATGTTCACGAAATACATGCGGTTATCGAACACGTCCACCCGCTGCTGGCCCGCTACGCGCATCTCCTTCTCGAAGTAGACGTCGCAGGACAGCAGGTTTTCGTTGTATTGGATGAAGTTGCTGACGCTCTCCTTGTTCCACGCCGTGATGACGTGGTTGCTGACGAACGTGATGTCCACGGAAGACGCCCATCTGTCCGCCAGATCGTACAGGTTGGACCCCTCCAGCAGCTTGCATTCGCGCACGACCGTATAGAAGCCGTGCCAGCTGCCGCCCACGTCGTCGGTCATGAACTGCGACCACAGTTCGCCGATGTATAAGGGGTCTGCGATGCCGGCCATCGCAGCCTGGGCCTCCGCAGTTTCCGCGAAGTTCGCCGGGATGTCATACACGCCCGGAGAAGTCTGTACGGCGGCCACTTCGTCGCCCGCGTTGTTGAGCGCGGATACCCTCACCTCAGCAGCAAGGCCCTTGATGTCATACTGCATGCCGGAAGGCACCTCCGTGAACGGCGCCACGTATTCGAACTCCGGCAGCCCCGTATCGGTATGGGGCGCGTCCGCGGAGACGGCCTGGCCGTCCAGCAGCAGCGTAAAGCCTTCCGGAACGCTTACCGTATACGACAGCAGCCCGTTTTCATCCAGGTTCAGGGGCGTGGACGCGTCGCGGTCCGGATCCAGCAGGGTCACGGAAGAGACGTCCCATTTGCTGATGTTCATGATCATCAGCTTCGTCACCTTTTCCGCCTCGTGCAGCCCCACCCGCAGGAAGGGTTTGCCGTTGGCTGTGACGTTCACGACCGGGTCCATGCTGCCGATGTGCGCAGGATCTTCCTCGAAGGAGATCTGCGCCGCGTCGTCGCCCTTCAGGGACTTGACGATGCTGTAGAAGCGCTCTTTCGTCGCGGCAAGTTCGCCTGCCGGTCCGTTGAACGCGTGTTCCTCCAGGTACTGGCCGATCTGGCCGTCCTTTTCGTTCACGTGGCGGAACATTTCGCTCACATAAGGTTCCGGGTCCTGCTTCTCGTAGTCCACCATGATGCCCTTCACATAGAAGTGCAGCGCTGCGAGGCCTGCCAGAATGGCGAGCAGGTAGACGAGATAGATCTTCCAAAATTTGCTCTTCATCAGTTGCCTCCTTCCTTCGCAGACTTTACGAGGAAGGCCGTGGGCAGCCTCCAGGAAGAGTTCGCGTAATACAGCGTTACGCTGGTCATCAGATATTCGTCGTTATAGTACAGGGACGAGGAGCTGCCGCCGTCCAGATTGGCGGCGTTCACCGCGCCGTACTGCAGCATCACGTTGATCAGGTCCTGCGCCGTCGCGCCGAGATGGCCGGACGCGCCGCGTCCGTCGGTGACCAGCAGCAGGATCGCGCCGTCCGCCCTCTGGCCGATGACGGTACGGGGGTTGGCGCCGGAGCCTGCGCCGTTGAGCTGGCGGGGTTCTCCGTTGATAATCAGCGGTACGAAGTGGTTGTTGGCGTCGGTCGCTTCGTCCTGGAAGGCGACCGCGTCGCGGATGCCCTGCTCCGAGACAAAGGTCTCGAACTGCGCCCGGGTCCATCCGGAGATGGGTTCGATGCGCAGGATGTTCTTGCTGTCCAGGCCGATCAGGTACAGGCCGGTCCATCCGCTGGGATCGTTCAGCTGGATCTCGCCATTGGAGACGCAGACGCCGTAGGGCCTGCCGCCCTTGTTCATATCCGCGGCGTACAGACCGCCGTTGACCCCGCCGACCGCTCCGTGCATATCGCAGAGCTGGCCCAGTTCCTTGCCGTATTCGCCCCAGGGGTAAGTCGTGCCGACGAAGACCTTCGACGGATCCGCGACGATCATAAGCGTGCCGAAGAAGCTCCGGCCGTTCACCTGCACGATCTCGATGCCGTTTTCGTCGAAGTTGCCCTCCACCTGCGTATCCGTCGCGATCATGCCCTCGTCGATATCTGTCTCCATCGCCGCCATGGACGTGCGGCTGACGATCTCGTTGATCTCGTCCTCCGACAGGAACATGGTGGCCAGGAACTTCAGGTTGCCGGACTCCAGCACGGTCGTGACGAAGGTGTCCCGAGCGGATTCGGACGGACCGTGGATGATGGATGCCACGATGACCACGAGGGCCAGCACGATGGCCAGCACAGTCGTGAGCAGCACGAGCAGGCCGCGTCCGATGGCTTTGCCGGCGGTCAGTTTTCCGGCTGCGCGAGGCTCTTTGGGCTCTTTTGCCGGTTTTTCAGGCTTAGGCGCGCGTTCCGTCTTCCGTTTGCGTTCTGCTATAGGCTCCCTTTCTGTTTTGGGCGCCCTGCTGCGCTTTTGTTCTTCTTCCAGTTTGCGCTTCGCGGTGCGGCCGATCAGCACCTGTTCTTTCGAGCGCAGCAAAGCCTGCATATCCTCTTCGGAGATGCTGCTGCCTTTCACGATCTGTTCCGGCGACTCCTCCTGCACTTTGCGGAACTGGTCGCCGTATACGGCGGTAAAACTCAGATCTTTGGGTTCGTTTGTTTCGGGAACGATCTCCCGGATGTCTTTTTCGTCCAATTTATATCCTTTTTCTTTCCCTCTGCCGCCCCTGCAACAGGGAATGCACATAGATCAATAGAATGATTATACTATAAACGGTGGCATTTCGGGCAAAGAAGTGTATAATAATAACCGATTTTTCGAAGGGAGACAGATCCGATATGTGGACAAGAAAAGAATTGAAAATGCGCGGCAAGGCCGCGTTTAAAGCGAATTTCTGGCGCTGTGTGCTGGTGGCGTTCATCCTGACGCTCATCGGAGGAGCCATCGGAAGCGCCGGCGGCAGAGCGGCTGCGGACAACGCGCCCGTCATCGCCCCGGAAGAAACGACGGTTTCCAACGAATACCTGGACGGCGCGATCAAGGTCGAAATGACCGGCAAAGCGGCGGACATCGAAGCGCTCAAAGCCGAGTTCGACGCGTTGCTCGACGAGATCCGCGAAGAAGGCGGCCAGGAGGCCGTGCGCTTCGTGATCGTCATGATCGCAGGGATTTTCGGCGCGATCCTTGCCGTCAGCTTCGTTCTGCAGATCCTGCTCATCAACCCGCTGAAGGTTGGCTGCAACCGCTTCTTCGCGGAGAACAGCTCTGCGCCGGCGCAGATCGGAGAGATCGGCTACGGCTTCAGGAGCGGCTACGGCCGCGTCGTCGGCACGATGCTGCGTACCGACATCTATACGCTGCTGTGGTCCCTGCTGTTCGTCATCCCCGGCATCATCAAGAGTTACTCTTACCGCATGGTTCCCTACATCCTGGCGGAGGAGCCGGAGATGTCCGGCAAGGAAGCCATCGACCGTTCCCGTCACATGATGAACGGCAACAAATGGAGAGCCTTCGTGCTCGACCTGAGCTGGATCCTCTGGATCCTGTTCGGCGTCGTCACGCTGGGCTTCGGACTGATCTTCTACGTCAGCCCCTACATGCTGGCTACCGACGCGGAACTGTACCACGCGCTGAAGAACAACTAAACGCATTACACAAAAGAGCACACGGGGACAGGTACAATGTGTCGTTGAAA